>CAMODD010000008.1:0-53499 GCA_946611215.1 uncultured Bacteroidales bacterium
CCCGCGCCCAGCGCTTCTACCTGAGCTACGGCGCCATCTGGGCCCAGAACATCACCGACCAGGAGAAAGCCCGCCTCACCAACATGGACGTACACTCCCTGGCCGAGAACCGCGTGAACGTGAGCGTGCGTAACTTCCAGACCTTCTTCGATGCCTTTGACATCCACGAGGGCGATGCCATGTTCCGTCCCGAAGAGGAACGCGTACACATTTGGTAGCACAGGCTTTCATATCGCGAAAGCTTAGATTTCAGGGAAACGTGGCGGCGGTGGCAATCGCCGTCAGTTTCTTTATTATCATCGTGGCTGTGGCCGTCAGTGCCGGTTTCCGGAATGCAATCCGTACCGGCGTGGCGGCCATGACCGGCGATGTCAGGATCATGCCCTACACCTCCGGTAGTGGCTCCGATCCCGTTTCCATGCCAGCAAGCCTTCCTTCGCTGGAGGCCATCCGGGCCCTTCCCGGCGTGGTGGGCATTGACCCCGTCGTCGTCCGCGCCGGCATTGTCAAAAACGGCGACATCATCCATGGCGTGGTGGTGAAGGGAATCTCCGGGAACGAAGGCGGCCTTGCTGTCTCCATTCCCCATCGGCTCAAAGAAATCACCGGCCTCGACGTAGGCGACGACCTCCTCACGTACTTCGTCGGCGAGAAGGTCCGCGTGCGCAAATTCCACATCACCGCCATCCACCGGGACCTCGTGGAGGTGGACGACAACCTTCTCGTTTACGCCAGCCTCTCCGACATGCAGCGTCTGAACGGCTGGGCCGATGGTGAAGTCTCGTGCCTCGACGTATCCCTCACCGAAGGTGCGTCGCGGGAGGAGGTGGCGGGGACCATCGGCCATATTCTCCTCAGCAGCGGCCATCCGGAGGAAGAAGCGCTGTACGTGAGCTCCTCCGAGGATGCGTATCCCCAGATCTTCGACTGGCTCAAGCTGTTGGATTTCAATGTGCTGGTGATTCTCGTGCTCATGACGCTGGTCGCCGGCTTCAACATGGTGAGCGGGCTTCTTATCATGCTCCTTCGTAATGTGCCCACCATTGGCACGCTCAAGACGCTGGGCATGGGGAACGGCGCCATCGGAGGTCTCTTCGTACGCATCGGCGCCCGTGCTGTGCTTCGCGGGATGGTCATCGGCAATCTCCTTGCCCTCCTGTTCTGCTTCGTGCAGGGAAAATGGCACCTGATTCCGCTGGACCCTGCCAATTACTTTGTCTCCTACGTTCCCGTTCACGTGAATCTTCCCTGGATCCTTGCGGCCGATGCCGCCGCTTTCATCGGCATCCTCGCCCTTCTGTGGCTCCCTTCCCTCGTTATTTCCACCATCGATCCCGCCAGGACCGTCAAGGCCGACTAACCTCCCGCTAGGCGCATCGGCAATAACCACCTGGCTACTAATCACTTAGGTTTTTCTCTTTAGGCAAATCAGCCTAAAGAGAAAAAGGTAGAACATTGGTAATCAGTTGGTTACGACGGGTTCGTGAAACTACTTGGGATATATGCGAGAATAGTACTGGTATGTATCCAATACGTTGTTGACGTAGGAAACGGTGTGGTGGCCCTGGGGAAGGAGCCGGGCTACATTGTTCCAACGGGAGGAATCCAGTCCCAGGGTGTCGGCTTGGGTGATGAGGCGGCTGACATTGCCCTCTCCGTAGTTGTAAGCGGCCAGGGCAAACTTGATGGACTCCATAGGCGTAGCGGCGGGGAACATGCCCTCCAGCCTGTGCAGGTAGCGCGATCCTACGGTGATGTTCCGGGCCGGATTGGCCAGTTCATCCGCCGTGTAGCGGCTGGAGCGGATTTGCATGAGGCCGCGGGCACCCTTGTGCGAGGTGGCACCGTTGTGGAAGCGGGACTCGTGGTACACCACGGCAGCCAGCAGCCGCCAGTCCCAGCCGATGCTGTCGGCCGCTGCCCGGATCAGGTTGTCGTACTGGGAAATGGACGTCAGGTTCACGGGCTTTCCGGACAGGTATTGCCGCTGCATGCGGTTAAACCGTTCCGATGCGGTAAGTTCCGTAATCCAGCGGTTGATATGGCGAAGCGCCTCGGTCTCGGTGGCCCTCACGGCCCACACGGTACCATCGGCAAAAGGACGCGAGAAAACGACGTTGTCGGGAATCTCGGAGACTTCCTCGGGGACGATCATCAGGTCTACGGCGCCGCTTGCGAGAGAGTCCAACGGCCAGTCTCCCAGCGTTACATGAATCTCCATGTCAATGTCGTCGGCATACTTTTCCACAAGGTTGCGCATGAAGGCGGCGTCCTCCTTGGGTATCATGCAGCTGATGATATTATCGGTCGGGAAAGGTGCGATACGCTTATAACTCCTCATGGGAATCAGGAGCAGTATGGCCGATACAACGGCAGCGTATATGGCCTTTCGTTTACTCATTATCTCTTACCGGAGCGCCCGCCGGATGCCTCCGACGCTCCTCCTCCGCCACCGCTGCCGAAACTGCCGCCGCTGGCGCGTGAAGACAGCGTCTTCATGGAACCCAGGTGAGGACGGAACGGCCACGAGATGCCCAGTTTGATCATGGGTGCCGTTTGGATATAGTGGTGTGCGGTGAAGAAGTCGTGTGCCCGGGCCGGCCAGCCTCGGCCGGCATTCTCATATTTCAGGAATATGCAGCACTGTTTCCACTGGGCGTTGATGAAGATGTCCGTGACGGGAACATTGCCGTACAGGTCTTCATCTTGCAGCGTGAAGACACCGGCTACCGGGTTGTAGGACGGAATCTTCCAGCGGGTGGTGTACCGCGTGTTGAGGCCGATCTGCAGTTGCAGCGTCTTGGGGTCTACAATGTTGAACTGCAGGTAGTACCTCATGTTGAGGGCCAGCATGGGAAGGGGCAGTACATCCTGGGCCGATGACACCTGGAACAGAGCCGAATTCTCCAGATGGAGGGGACCCAGCGGCAGGTGATAGAACAGGCCGGCCGTGAGGACGCTCACAGCATCCGTGTGCTGCCGCGCGATGCCTTTGGCGTCGTAGTAGTTGTATCCCGTGAGGAGGGCGTAGCCCACCTCCGCCTTCAGGCGCCAGCGTGGAATGTCCAGCGTACCCTGGATACGGGTGGTGGAACTCTTTCCAAAACCGTTCTCCCACTTGAAGTGATTGGAGAAGAAATGCTGCGTATAAAAGTCCGGTTCCTTGAGGGACGTCTCAAAGTGCGCGCCGATGGAAATGGGACTGCCAGGCTCCCGCCGGAAGGGGAAGAGGCTCACCTTGGCATTGGCCTTGACGGAGAAGTCTCCGGCTTCCTGCCCGGCAAAGTGGAGAAGGCCGGTAGCGTCCCAGCTGAAGTACTTGCTCAGGCTGCCCTCGGCTCCGGCATAGGCATAGAAACTAATCCAGCGCTGATTGCCGGCTTTATAGAGCACTTCGTCGGGGCTTTGCAGATAGAAAGTCTGGATGCGGTTACCCACGCCGCCCTCGATTTTGGATACGATGGCGTCCTCTTTCCAGGGCTGCAGGCGCAGGAAGATGCGGTTCTCCAGGCGGGACGTCCGGAGGCTGTCGGCACTCTTGTTGGGATTGATATACAGCGCGTTGTCGTAGAACTTGGACAGCTGTGCAGAGGTGTTGTCTACGTATTTTTTGCTGTAAACGGTATATTCCGTGGAGGTCCCGATAAAGCCCGTGGTAATGTTTTTGTTCAAGGTGTCGGACGGGGTCCAGCTGGTGTCTTTGCGGTGTTTGAGCCTTTCCAGGAATTCGAAGGGAATGCGGAGGCTTTGGTCGTAGAACACCGTTATCTTTTTAAAGCGGTTGGTTGCCGCTGCCAGGTTTACTTCGATTTCACGTACGTCTACGGTGGTATCCCGCACCCAGGTGTTGTCCTGGACGCCGCCGCTTTCCTGACGGATGAGCCGGTTGAAGATGAAGCCGCCGTGGGCCAGGTATTTCTTACCCAGGAAGTTGCCGGCCACAAAGTAAGTGTTGTTCTTGGTTTCCTCGTTCCGGAGGTTACCGGCACCACCGTAACGTTTCATCTCCATCGCTATATTGAGTTGCGGCAGGATGTTCTGGGTGGTGAACACCCGGAAGTTGTCTGCGCTGAGGCTGCTGTTGGAGAAGATGTTACCGTAGTATTCCAGCTCCGTATAGGGCGTCTTGGTATTGAACTGCGGCAGGTTTTCGGGGGTGTAGGTCCAGCTCTCCAGCGGAGCGTAGTAGCTGGTGGAGTTCTCCCGGCCCCGCTGGAAGAAGTTGTATTCCTGGACGGCGCTGCCCGGCATGCCCAGCCAGGTGGCCCCAACGTCCTTCCTCATGAAGGGATAGTCGTAGAAATGGTAGTTGGCGGTAGTGTCCCACTCAAAGGTTTCAACGCTGTTGTAGAGCCGGTTGTGCTTCCAGGTGACCATGCGCTTGTAGTACAGGGAATCCGGAAGGAAGGCGGTTTCCAGAATACGGGGCGTGTTTTGGCGGATGCTGTCCTTGATGTGCTGCAGGCTGTCTTTCCGCCTTAGGATGGAGTCTTGTCTGTGCAGGAGTCGCGGCAGGGTTTCGTGCTCATAGATCCAGCGTTTTTTCTCTGCCTTGCTCATGGCGGCGAACTTGATTTTCCAGGCGGCCTTGGCGGCGGCGGTGGAATCGGCCAGGAACAGCGAGTCAATCAGCGGCCAGGTGAGGGTGTCTCCGGCATCCTTGAGGGAGTCCACCACCACGCGGTGCGTGTAGCTGTCTTTTACGGCTACGTACCACTGATACAGGAACGGGTCCGTGAGCCTGAGGCTGTCGGGCACCTTCATGGTGTCACGGGCATAGACCTTGGGCGCAGTGTCTTCCTGGGGCTCTGCAAAGAGGTCGAACTCCTCTTCCTCCGCCAGGGAGTCAAACGGGCTTCTGAGGGTACTGTCCGGCAGGGAAGTGGTGACCACGGTGTCCCGCTGGGGAAACCATGTACGGAGACGTGCGGCGCGGTTAACTTCCACGCCTACAGTCTGGGCTGCCACCGCTCCGGCGATGGCAATGGGCACCAGGATATCGCTCCAAATCTTTGCCATAGAGTACAAAGTTACGAATAATTTTTGAGACTCTCCTCCTGACGCTTCTAAAAGAAAATTTGCAAGAAAAATGGCAAATTGTTAATTTTGTGGGATTTTTGGAATTAACAATTAACTAAAAATACCTTTTTATGGCAACAACTGCTGATCTGAAGAACGGAATGTACATCATGTTCAACGGCAAACCCTGCGCCGTTGTGTACTTCCAGCATGTGAAACCCGGCAAGGGCCCTGCCTTTGTCAAGACCAAGCTCCGCAACCTCGAGAACGGCCGCATCCTGGAGAACACCTTCACCGCCGGTGTCAAGCTGGACACCATCAGCGTGGAGCGTCGCCCCTACCAGTTCCTCTATGACGACGGCGAGGCCTTCAACTTCATGCACGAGGAAACCTACGAGCAGATCACCCTTCCCCACGACGTTGTCGAGAACTCCGACCTCATGAAGGAAGGCCAGCACGTGGAAATGATGTTCATGACCGAACCCGAAGAGCGCTGCCTCACCTGCGAGCTCCCTACCTACGTAACCCTCGAGGTCACCTACAGCGAGCCTGCCGTGAAGGGCAATACCGCCTCTACCTCCGCCCTCAAGGAAGTTACCCTGGAGACCGGTGCCAAGATCATGGTTCCCCTGTTCATCGAAACCGGCGAAATCATCACCGTCAACACCACCGACCGCTCCTACGGCCAGCGCGTGAAGTAAGACATCCGGAAAAGATAAAAAGGAGCCTCAGCGATGAGGCTCTTTTTTTATTTGTATTCAGGCCTTGGGATATTTGACCGTGAAGCACGCCCCTCCCAGGGTGAAGGAACGGGAGTAGGCGATGGTGCCGCCGCAGTGCTCTGCGATGCGCTTGCAGATGGCAAGGCCCAGGCCGCTGCCGCTGGTCTTGGTGGTGAAGTCCGGGGTAAAGATGCGGTCCTGGTTGCTCTCGGATACGCCCGGGCCGTTGTCCTCCACCACAATTTCATAGAAACCGTCTTCCACGGCGTTTCTTACGGAAACCACCAGGCGTTTTTCTCCGGATACTTCGTCCACGGCCTGGATGGCATTGGTGATGAGGTTCACCACTACGCGCGTGAGCTGCGGGCGCGGTGCCATGACCCAGGCTTCCGGCAGGCCGAAGTAGTCTATCGTAATGTCTTCGCGGGAGTCGAAGAGGTCTACCTCCTGCCGGACCAGAGCGTCCAGGTCCAGCCTTTCCGGCTTTTGGTCGTACATTTTGGCGAAGGTGGAGAACTGGTCGGCGGAGTCGGCCAGGAGGTCCACGTGGTACAGGACGGTATTGGCCACCTCGTCAAAGCGGTCTTCCCAGGCCGGGTTGCCGGTTTGCTTCATGCGCATGAGCATCTGGAGCTGCAGCTTGATGGGCGTGAGCGGGTTCTTGAGGTCGTGGGCCACGCGGCGGGCCATGTCGGTCCAGGCCTTGTCGCGCTCCACCTGTGCCAGGCGGCGGGAACTCTCGCCGAGGTCCTGCACCATGCGGTTGTAGGCCTGTACCAGCGGGGTAATCTCATCGTCCTGGTTGTATTCCAGGGGCTCCAAGTGATCCACATCCGTGACCGTCATCTTGCGGCGCAGCTGTTTGATGGGCTCGAACATGCGGCTCACCACCTCGAAGGTGACAAAGCGGGAAATCATAAGGAGCAGGAGGAAGATGACGATGATGGTAGTGACGTGCAGGATAGCCTCCGTCTGGAGGTTGTGGGTAAGGTCCGTAAAAGGCGAAGATGCGATGGCCACCATGCGGCCGCTGCTGTTCATGACGGGGGCGTACAGCGCATAGTAGCGGCGGCGTCCCGCTTTCTCCGCCTGCATGTAGAAGCGCTCGTGCCCATAGAGGATATGGTAGTAGGCGTCGTCGTCCAGCCGATGTCCCAGGATCATGCGGTCATAAACCTCCGGCGTGGTGCTCATGAGAACACGCCCCTCCACGTCAAACAGCGTAATGTCGCACTTGAGGTTGTTGCCCACCGTTTCCACCGACTGCAGGGCCTGTGCCGACGACGCATCGGCCGGTCCTTCCAGCGTGCGCAGGTACTCCTGCAGCATGGACTGCAGCGTGTTGATGCGGGAGGTCATGATGCTCTGCATGTCGGCGTTGTTGCGCTTGTATACGAACCATACGCTGAATACCGCCATGGCTACCAGCGTCACGATGAGCGAGACATACACCACCAGGGAAATGCGGGCCTGGTAGTAGCGGCGCCCGCCGGTGTGTCCCCGGCGCCAGGTGAGGGCCGATATGAGCAGGAACGCAAGGATGGCAAAGAGGAATCCCTCCACCACATAATAGAGTTTCTCGGTGGACGGGCGGGAAATGATTACCACCTCGTCCTCCGACACATCGTGCACGAAGTGCGTCCATCCTTCGGTCTCCACGTGGCCGGTGCTCCTCTCAAGCGGCCCCTCCAGTACGGTGGGATAGGCGAAGGAGCCCTTGTACTGTACCATGCGCGCATTGGCATACTTGGCCCAGGAGTAGACCGGCGGCAGGGAAATGCGTCCGGGGTCTGCAATGCCCAGCAGGCTCAGGTAGCCGCGGTCCTCGCGGTTGTGCTTGGACTCCACCGTAATGAGAATGGTGCTGGACCCGTAGTCCTTTACATAATAGGTAAAGAGGCCGGTGTATGAGACGCGCCCGCTGCCCAGCGAACTGTAGAAAAAGTGCGAGTTGTCTCCCAGCTGCGTGCCGCCGCGGATGCGGTCCTGGAAAATGTCGGCGGCCGATGCGTCTGTCCGGGGCTGTATCACCGAGATGTCGTAGTCCTGCGAGATGCGCCCCATGTAACTGCTCACCAGGCGGCTTCGGATGATATCGTGCCCCTCTTCCAGGATAGAGAGCGCGCCGATGACGGGATCGGCCGATATGGAACTCTCCACCGAGCGTAGCTGGATTTCCAGGCCGATGTCCCGGTCCATGGCCAGCCGGTTAGCCCAGACGTCCACCCTCTGCTGCTCCTTGCGGAAGCCCATGGTGGTGGATGCCACCACGAAGTAGAAACCCACGGCAAGGGCGTACAGGATGCGGCCGCCGGCCGAGAAGGCGTCGTAGCGGATGCCGCATAGGCTGCGGAACAGGGGAGAGCCCATCTGCAGCAGCAGCGGGATGGTGAGGGTAAGGGCCAGGAAGCTGATATAGACCTGTGCCGTGTGACGGGACAGCAGATCTACCTTGAACAGCTCCAGCGTAATGTTGGAGTTGTACTGAATGCTCTTGAAGGTGAAGTGAATGTAAGTGCAGATGGCAATGACCAGGATGCCCAGGATCACAACGAGAATCCACTGCATCCAGCGGCGGTTGCGGCGGCGGAGCGCCTTGAGAAGGGTCCAACGCACCAGATACAAGTCCAGGACGGCCAGCGTGATGGCCAGGTTCACGAGGACCACCGCGCCCAGCGAATACAGGAAGTGGCCGTCTGCGTAAAGGAGCGGCGTAAACAGCTGCGACACCTGCGAAAGGCCCCGCCCGTAGAAGTACAGCCAGGTAAGGGCCGACAGTTGCAAAGCCATTACCAGTACCAGCCAGAGGGCCGATGGATGTGTGGACAGCAGGAGCAGCGATGCGGCAATGAGCAGAGCCACGGCCAGCCAGGTAAGGTCCGAATGCTGCTGCGAGGGCTCGGCCATGGACTCGGAGGTGAGTTTCATGAGCGGGAGTCCGCTTACGACAACCGGAGCGCCCACCGAGGCCGATATGGGCCGGATGGAGAAGCGGGCATCCTGGCGGAAGTGCCGGTTGATGCCGCTGAGCGAACCCGCCTGGAGCTCGTTCACCACTTCCAGGCCGGCGATCACCTTGCACCCGTCTCCCTGGACGGCCTTTTCCAGATACCATTTGGGGCCGTGGTTGGCGTAGATGAGACGCTCGGGAACGTCACTGAGGGGAGAGGAAAGGTTGTCGCGGGAATCTCCGAGCCGCTGGACCAGCGTACGGGGACGGATGTCGTCGTTACGAATGGGAAACTGGTGCGCCCAGCTCTGGAGGGTATCTTCCACATAGCGGTAAACCACCATGTCCTCGGGAAGTCCCTTGAGGTTGAGCCACTCGTCCGTGGGAGTGTGCAACGCCTGGCTGATGTACTTGTCCAGAAGGGCCATACGGCGGTCCATCTTCTCACCCAGTTCCTCGGCGGCCGATTCCACGTTGCTGTGGCGGTTGCCGGAGAGGAGGGAGACGGCGAGGACCACGATGGCGGATGCCATGAGCGCCATCGAGAACCATCGGCGTATGTTCATGCGCTTATTCATGATGGTATGGCTCTCCCTTCAGGATGGTGAAAGCCCGGTACAGCTGCTCTGCAAAGATGGTGCGCACCATCTGGTGCGAGAAGGTCATTTTGGAAAGGGAAATCTTCCCGCCCGCCCGCTGGTAAACGGGCTCGGAGAAGCCGTAGGCCCCTCCCACGGCGAAAACAAGGTTCTTGGCACCCGTTCCCAGCTGTTTTTCCATGTATTCGGCGAATTCCAGCGAGCGGAACTCCCGACCGTGCTCATCCAATAATATTAAGGTGTCCTGCGGGCCCACCTGCTTGAGGATGAGTTCCCCTTCCTTGTCCTTGATCTGCTGCCGGGTAAAACTGGCTACTTTCTTGAGTTCCGGAATCTCTATTACGGTAAAGGGTACGTAGTGCTTGAGCCGGGACGCATACAGGTCCAGGCCCTCTTTTACCCACTTTACGTCGGTTTTTCCGACCGTCAGAAGAACGATATTCATTTCCTCACAAATGTAACGATTCGGCTCGGAATTTGCAAGAATGAGACGTGGAATGAGAATTCAACTTCATACTGCTTTCCTTGCCGCCGCGCTCTGTATCGGGCTGTCGGCAGGGGCCCAGACCAGAATTGAGACCAGTAACCGCATCCTGTCCCAGAGCCCGGGCGGTGAGTTCTCTGTCTTTTCCTCCATTACCAAGTACCTTACGCTGGGAGACGCCGCATCGCTCTCCAGCTGGTTCGCAGATAATCTGGACGTTACGGTCATCTCCAGCACCCGCAACTGCTCCCGCAAGCAGGCCCAGGAGATTCTCCGCTCCTTCTTCGAAGCCAACACCCCGCGCTCTTTCCAGGTAACCCACAAGGCATCGGAGTCCAACAAAAAGTATCTCATCGGCCTTCTCAATGCCGGTGGAGAACTCTTTCAGGTTACCATCTACGCCACCTCCAGTGCAGGTGACACCTACAAAATCCAGCAGCTCAACATTTCCCGCCAGACCGCGTATTAGTCACGCCCCCCCCGCAGCCCGTTCGCTGCAAAAAATGTTGAAATAGTATCAAAATATTTCTATATTTGTATCACTAACACTGATACTATTATGTCCAACGTACTCCGGGAAATTCCGCCCATTACTGACAAAGACTGCTTCTACATTGTTGAGAGGCACAAAAGCGAGTTCAATTATCCCATCCACTCCCATGAGGAGTATGAGCTTAACTTTGTTGAGCACTGCCGCGGCGTGCACCGGGTAGTGGGGGATAGTATTGAGGAAGTGGGTGATTATGACCTGGTTCTGGTAACCGGAGATGGTTTGGAGCATGCCTGGCAGCAGGGTAATTGTACAACGCCTGACGTGCGGGAGATTACCATCCAGTTTTCGTCTACTCTTCTTGATGAAAGGCTTCTGGGACGCAACCAGTTTTCCAGCGTGCAAAAGATGTTTGAAAGGGCCCGTCTGGGCGTTGCTTTTTCCATGGACGCCATCATGAAAGTGTATGGGCTTCTGGATAAACTGGCTCAGCAGCAGGAGAGTTTTGAGCAGTTTCTGTCCATGCTCAGGATCCTCAATGAGCTCTCGCTGGACCAGGGCGCCCGCACGCTTGCTTCCAGCTCTTTTGCGCATAAGGAAACCGGCCGCGAGAGCCGCCGCGTCGCCAAGGTAAAAGAGTATATATCAGTGCATTTTGCCGAGGAACTGCGTCTGGAGGATCTCGCTGCCATGGTAGGAATGACCCCCAGCGCCTTCAGCCGATTCTTCAAGCAGCACACCACTCGTACGCTGTCGGACTACATCATTGATATCCGTCTCGGAAATGCGGCCCGCATGCTGGTGGACACCACCCGGAGCATCAGTGAAATCAGCTATGCCTGCGGCTTCAACAACCTCTCCAATTTCAACCGCATTTTCAAGGCGCGGCGTGGCACTACGCCGCGCGATTTCCGGACGCTGTTCAACAAGAGCCGCGTCTATGTTTAAAAAGTATTAGAATTAGCTAAAAATGTTCTTTTCATGCTGCTACGTATCGTGTATCTTTGCAATACACAATATTTATGTCGGCCAGCATAATGAATTATTCACTAAAACTTGCTCTCGGCGCACTCCTTAGCCTTACGTTCGCCAGCTGCACCTCTTCTTCCTTCGTCACCGTCAAAGACGGTCAGTTTATCCGTAACGGAAAGCCTTACACGTATATCGGCACCAACTTCTGGTATGGCCCCATCCTGGCCTCCGAAGGCCGTGGGGGAGACTTTGACAGGCTTACAAAAGAGCTGGACACCCTCAGCGCCCTGGGTCTTAAGAACCTTCGCGTCCTGGTGGGCGCACAGGGGGAGAGCGGCGTTTTCTCCCGCGTGGAACCCACCCTCGAAACCGCTCCCGGTGTGTACAATGATACTCTCCTGGTGGGCCTGGACCGCTTCCTCATAGAACTGGGCAAGCGGGATATGCAGGCTGTCCTCTACCTTAATAACTCCTGGGAGTGGAGCGGCGGCTACGGTCAGTACATGGAGTGGGCTACCGGTGAAAAAGCCCTCATTCCCCTTGTGGACGGCTACTGGCCCTTCATGCAGCAGATGCGCATATTCCAGACGTCTAAGGAAAGCCAGGAACTATTCTATAGCCACGTGCGCAAGATCGTCGGCCGCACCAACAGCATTACCGGCAAACCCTATAAAGAAGATCCCGCCATCTTCTCCTGGCAAATCGGCAACGAGCCCCGCTGCTTCTCCGACGCCCCCGAGATCCGCGCCGGCTTCATCGGCTGGATGACGGAAACGGCCCGCATCATCAAGGAAATAGACCCCAATCACCTTCTCTCCACCGGCAACGAAGGCCTCATGGGCTGTGAGAACGACTCCGTTCTGCTGGAACAGGTGAACACCATCCCCGGCGTGGACTACATGACCATCCACATCTGGCCTTACAACTGGAGCTGGGCCAGCGCCGAAGACCTTGAGGGTACGCTCCCGGCCGCTATCGAAAAGACCGGCGCGTACCTGAAGGAGCATGCCGAAGTGGCCGCCCGCCTGGGCCTTCCCGTGGTATGCGAGGAATTCGGCTTCCCGCGCGACGGATTCAAGGCAGACAAGGCTGCTTCCACGCGTGCGCGCGATACCTATTATACCTACGTTTTCTCCCGCGTAGGAAAAGAACTCCAGGGCGCCAACTTCTGGGGCTGGAGCGGCTTTGCCAATCCGCTTCACGAGCAGTGGGAGAGCGGAGACCCCTACACCGGAGACCCCGCCCAGGAGGCGCAGGGCCTCAATGGCGTGTATGTGACGGATTCCACCGTCTCCATTATCAGGGAATACACAATTAATCTTAATAACTAACCATTAACCAAACTCACAAGTAGCATGAAACAAAAATTTGTGACCTTCATGCTGGCACTCCTCGCCACCGCGGCTCTGTTCGCACAGAACAAGACCGTCCGTGGTACTGTCTCTGATGCCCAGGGACCGGCGATCGGCGTGTCTGTAATGGAGAAAGGCACCCAGAACGGTGTCACCACAGACCTTGATGGAAACTACGTGATCACGGTGAAGCCCGGCGCTACGCTCGTGTTCTCTTCCATCGGCTATGCAGCTCAGGAAATCGCTGTTGGCAGCCAGTCTGTCATCAACGTGGTCCTGAAAGAGGATACCGAGTTCCTCGACGAGGTTGTCGTCGTGGGTTACGGTACTATGAAAAGGAGCGACCTCTCCGGCTCTTCCGTTTCCATGAAGGAAGAAGACCTCAAGGGCTCCATCATCACCAGCCTGGACCAGTCTCTGCAGGGTCGTGCTGCCGGCGTTTCTGCCGTGCAGACTTCCGGTGCTCCGGGCTCTTCCTCTTCCATCCGCGTCCGCGGTCAAGCTACCGTGAACGCCAATGCTGAGCCTCTGTACGTCATTGACGGTGTCATCGTGCAGGGCGGCGGCAACTCCGGTGCAGATTTTGGTCTGGGTGACGCCCTCGGCAACGGCCGTGTCTCCACCATCTCTCCTCTCTCCACCATCAACCCCGCCGATATCGTGAGCATGGAAATCCTCAAGGATGCTTCCGCTACCGCTATCTACGGTGCCCAGGGTGCTAACGGTGTCGTCCTCATCACCACCAAGCACGGTAAGGCCGGCGAGGCCAAGTTCACCTATGACGGCATGTTTGCCGTTTCCCGCCAGACCAAACGTCTGGATATGATGAATCTCCGCGATTATTCTGCTTATTACAATGACATGGTAGCCCAGGGTTACTATCAGGATAACGCGCTGTACGCAGACCCCTCCATTCTGGGAGCGGGTACCAACTGGCAGGATGAAATTTTCCGTACTGCTCTCCAACACCAGCACCAGATCAGCGCCCAGGGCGGCACTGAGAAGGTACAGTACTATGTGTCAGGATCTTATATGAACCAGGAGGGTACCATCATCGGCTCCAACTTCAACCGCTTCAGCGTGCGTACCAACCTGGATACCCAGCTCAAGGAGTGGTTCAAGCTGGGTCTTAATGTGACCTATGCCAGCACCAAGGACGACCTGAAACTGGCCGACTCTAACGAGGGTCTCATCTATTATTCCCTTACCACCCTGCCCGATATTCCCGTGTACGATGTCTTTGGCAATTATTCTTCTACGGTGCGGGAGGGGTACACCAGCCCCAACCCCGTAGCCCTCGCCATGATGAATGAGCGTCTTCTGAACCGCCAGAAGCTCACGGGAAACATCTATGCCGAGCTCACGCCCATCAAGCACCTTGTATGGCGCACGGAACTGGGTTTCGACATCAGCGGTTCCAAGGCTACGCGCTATGAGCCGATGGTGGACCTGGGCGGTTGGAAACGTCCCCAGAACTCCATGAGCACCCAGAAGAACAGCAACACCTTCTGGCAGCTCAAAAACTACGTCACCTACTCCAACACCATCGGAAAGCACAGCTTTTCCGCCATGTTGGGTCAGGAGGCCTGGGAATCCCGTTGGGATTATCTGAGCGGCGCCACCACGGATCTTCCTTCAGATTCTGTCCACAACGTTTCTCTGGGAGACAGCAAATCGGCCAAAGTAGGCTCCGGCTTCGGATCGGCAGCCATGGCTTCTTTCTTTACCCGCGAGACCTATAACTACGACGACCGTTATCTGGCCACCTACACTTTCCGTTACGACGGTTCCTCCAACTTCGGCCCCAACAACCGTTGGGCCGGCTTCCACTCTTTCGCCGTTTCCTGGAAGTTCTCCAATGAGAAGTTCTTCGAAGGTGCAAAGAATGTGATTAACAATGGTAAGCTCCGTCTGGGCTGGGGACAGACCGGTAATTCCAATATCGGTGCCTATGCCTGGGGCTCTGCTTTGAGCACAATGCCTTCTGCCCTGGGTGCAGGTTATCGTCCTGCCAACATTCCTAACGAATCTATCCGCTGGGAGAAACAGCAGCAGCTCAACGTAGGTCTGGACCTGAGTTTCCTGGACAGCAAGATTAACCTTACCGTGGATGCTTATTACAAGCGTTCCGACGATATGCTCATGGGCATGCAGCTTCCTTCCTATATGGGTACCCAGGGCAACAGCTCTTCTGCCCTGGCTGCACCTAAGGGCAACTACGGTTCCATTGAGAACAAGGGTCTGGAAATCACGCTGGACACGCACCCCGTGTCCACAAAGAACTTCACTTGGGATTCCAACGTCCAGCTTTCCTTCAACCGCAACAAGCTGATTGGCCTGGACGGAACCACCAATGCCGCCCTTGTGGGTTATGGCCAGTGGAGCGACGTGGTTTGCGTCAGCGAAATTGGAAAGCCCCTGTACAACTTCTATGGATATGTCGTGGATGGTGTTTATGAGTCTTATGAAGACATTATGAACTCCCCGAAGGCGGAAAAATTCCCCGCCGACGGCGTTTTCAACCGAAAGAATACCGTATGGGTGGGTGATATCAAGTATAAGGATATCAACAATGACGGTGTAATCAATGAAAAGGACCGTACGGACATTGGTTCCCCGCTTCCGCTGTTTACTTTTGGCTGGACCAACACTTTCACCTACAAGAACTGGGATTTGAGCATTTTCCTCAACGGTTCCGTCGGTAATAAAGTGCTCAACTACAATGCTATTACCCTTACTCACATGAGCAGCGCCTGGACCAATCAGGTCCGCAGCATTGCAGACCGTGCCCAGTTGGTTCCTATCGACGCCGCCAAGGTATATGACGGTACCGGTAATATTTACAACTGGTATGAAGATATCACCAATGTGAAAGTTGCGAACACCGGAACTAAAACGCCTCGTCCTGTTCCTGACGACCCTAACGACAACGACCGTATCAGCAGCCGTTATGTAGAGGATGGCAGCTACCTGCGCATCAAGAATGTCACCTTGGGTTACACCTTCCCCAAGCGTCTCCTCCAGAAGGCCAGGATTGACAACATCAGGATATACTGCAACATCCAGAATCTGTACACGTTTACCAAGTATACGGGTTACGATCCGGAAGTGGGCGCTTCCACCCAGGATGCTACGGGCCTTACCTATGGTCTGGACAACGGACGTTATCCTTCTCCTACCCTTTATTCTTTCGGCGTAAGCTTTACTTTCTAAACGAAGGAGGATTTGAATATGAAAAATATATATAAGGGAATCGCCGTCATTGCGACCGTCCTGTCTTTTGCTTCCTGCGAGAAATTCCTGACCCGCCCTACCGAGGACAGCTACAATGTGGACAATTTCTACAAGAACGACCTCCAGTGCGAGCAGGCTGTAAACTATTTGTATAATTCCCCCTGGTATGACTTCCAGCGCGGCTTCATCAAGATCGGTGAGGTGATGTCCGGTAATATGTACTGGGGCCAGAGCCCGTATCTGAGCTTTACCACCAATGGTACCGATGAGGACCTGGTGAATATGTCTTACTCCCTGTGGGCTGTCAACGGTCATGCCAATACCGTTATCCACAATATCATGAATTCCGAAGGCCCCTCCGAGGCTGCTAAACGCAAGTATATCGGCGAGGCGCTCACCTGGAAGGCTTTCGCATACTTCTTCATGGTACGTACCTTCGGTGCTGTTCCCATCGTTCATGACAATTCCGAGTTGCTGGCTTCCGGTGAATACAACACGATCGACAAGGTAGATCGTGAAGGCGTATATGATTATATCATTTATACGCTTGAAACCGCAATGGAAATGCTTCCCAAGCAGACTTCCGGCTGGAATCAGAGAATTGATTACTATGGCGCCGAGGCACTCCTGGCCAAAGTATATCTCACCAAAGCCGGCCTCTCCGGTCAGCTGAGCAATGACGATCTTACCAAGGCAGCCCAATATGCCAAGGATGTCATCGATCATTCTGGCCGAAAGCTTACTCCCGTTTTCTCCGATGTGTTCCGCCTGGCTCCTTCCGTTTATAATGCTACGGGAGAATCCCTTATCTCCTGGCAGTGGACGGTTACCGGCGAGCAGTGGACCCGTCAGAACACGCTCCAGAGCGACCTCGCCATGGTGGGTTTTGACGAGAACGGAGACGTCTGGGGCGGTTGGGGCGGTCCCTCCGTGGACCTTCAGGATGCCTTTGGCGTGAAGCCTACGGATGATCCTGCCCTCCGTAAAGCAGAGAAGGACACCCGCCGCAAGGCTACCATGATGATGCCTGGCGATAAGTACGATTATTTCTGGACTGATAAAGGCGGTTTTGACTTCCTTCGCTTCATCTATGACACCGAGTATGGCGCAGGTGGCCCCGGAGGTCAAATGCAGTGCCCTACCGGTACCAACAATGTGAAGCATCTGTACGGAGACAATGCAGACCACAAGGCAGCCTTGGGCGTTCCGGCTGCCCGTATGGCCAACCAGCTTCCTACGCACCTGATCCGTCTTTCCGATGTGTATCTGATCTATGCCGAGGCGAAGTTCCTCACCGGTGATCCTGACGAGGCTCTTGACTATGTAAACGATGTGCGCGAACGCGCCGGCGCTGAAGATCTCGACGACATCACCTACGACGACATCTGGAAAGAGCGTCGTTTGGAACTGGCCGGAGAGGGTGACCGCTGGTACGACTATGTACGTCGCTCCTACTACGATATGGATTACTGCATCAATGAGCTCAAGGCACAGCGCCGTTCCGACTACTTTGGTCTGGATGCCCTTTATAAAGGTTATTACGAGACCGGCGTATGGAGCAAGAAGGGCCAGCTCAAGGATGTGGGTTATCCCGGCACCGACTACGACAACCCCAATGTGACGGCCTCCAGCTTCCAGCTTCCGTTCCCGACAGAGGACGTTGTTTTCAATGGTAAAATGGCCTCCGATGCCACTCCCGTACACGTGGATAACATCCGCGAAGCTTATCCTTACAATTTCTAATGGACAAGACAATGAAAAAGATCAATATTATCAAAGGCATCGCAGCACTGTCGGTTCTTATGATGGGCTTCGCTTCCTGTGAGCAGGTCGATTATCCCGACCGTTTCCACCTCACTAGTGGAAAACCGGTCATCGACTATATCCGCTATGCCAACAAGGACATCCTGATTGATCAGGCCTATATGGATGAAACCATCTGTGTGGTGGGTCAGAATCTTACCTCCGTAGTGGGAATCCGGTTCAACGACCAGCCTGCCGTTCTCAATACCAGCTACATTACGGATAAGACTTTGCTGGTTGCTGTCCCTAAAAACCAGGCGACTGAGATAACCGACAAAATTTATTTCCTGACAAAGGACGGTGAAACTGTTGATTATGCATTCCACGTAATGCCTCCTTCTCCTATTGTCAATGCCATGGACTGCGAGTATGCCCATCCCGGAACCGTTGCACACATCTACGGCGATTACTTCATTGATTTGGAGTACGTAGAGTTCCAGGGTGTTGATGCCCGCGTAGATGTGAGCGAACTCAGTTATACCGAGAATGATATCACGCTTACCATTCCTGCCGGCGCTACGCCGGGTATGGTAAAGGTGAAGACCAACTCCGGCCTGTCCGGTTCCATCTTCCAGTATCAGGACCAGCGCGGTCTGCTCTTTGACTTTGACGGAAAAACGGGTCTTTATGCCCCGGACAACCGCGGTTGGCATGCTCAGGTGGTTACCTCCGACGAGACCTCTATCAGCGGTAACTTCCTGCAGCTTGGCGATGGCGCTACCGAGATGAAAGGTGATGGTAGTGTGTGGGCCGATGGCGTATTCAGCTTTGAGTACTGGCCGGGAGCATGGCAGAATCCGGAGCCCTTCACGGCTCCCTCCGGCCGCAAACTCTCCGCTTTTGCCGACTTCTCCGACTTTGCCAATATGGCCTACAAGTTTGAGATGTATATCCCTGAAGAGAATCCCTGGACGGGTGGTGCCCTTCAAATTCTTCCTGCCGCTATTACCGTGGTATCCAATGGCGAAGCAGGTGCGAAAGATACGGAGGGAACGGTCCTTGGTGGTTGTAACAACAAGTATATTGGCGATAATGGCTCCAAGTATCCCCGTGCCCTGTACACTCCTTGGGCCAATGGCTTAACCCATACCGCTGGAAAGTGGATAACGGTTACCATCCCGATGAATACTATTCTCTACCAGGCCGACGGTAAGCTGACCGAGGGTGAGCCTGTAAGTGCTTCTTCCTTCGATTCTCTGGTGCTGTTCCTCAATGGAAGCGGCGGACTTACCGGCGCGGACTGCAAGCCTATCCTTAAGATCGACAACATTCGTGCTGTCCCCATTAAGTAACCCATAAGGTATCAAAGACATGAAAAATATCATCAAACTTTCTTTTCTCGCAGCAGTGATGGTGGCCGTGGTGGGCACTCTTTCCTGCTCGCATAAAGAGGTGGATACCAACCAGTTGAGTGGTCCCATCGCCCTGGCGGCGGTGTCTCCCAATCCGGTTGTCCGCGGTGCGGAACTGCACCTCTACGGCACCAACATGGATAAGGTGACAGAAGTTCGTATCCCTGGTGTGGCCCCTATTACGGCCATTACGCAGGGACAAGGCAACGGCCGCCTGTCCGAGATTGTCGTAACTGTCCCGCTGGAAGGTCCCGAAGTGGGTAAAGTGGTTGTCGCCGATGCAAATGGCAACACCTCCGCCACAAAATTTGATCTGGAGTATGCGGAGGGCATGGAATTCGAAGATTTTGAATGCGACGATGTGCTTATGCCCGGTGATGTGATTACCCTTAAAGGTGAATACCTGAATAATATCCAGGAGGTAATCTTTACTTCCGGTAACGGTCTTACCTATGCTACCGGAGCTATGATTTTTGATAAGACCCGCCATAGCACCAAGGTGTATGTGCCGGCAGCTGCCACCAGCGGTATTATCAGGATCTGCGATGTTGACGAGACCGTAGACAAGAGCAGCATTCCCAACATCTATCCTTCTACCAAGGAAATCGTAGTGGGTAAGCCTTCCGTGGATGTGACTGAGTTTACGGAGCCCGTCAAAGCCGGTACCGTCCTCACCTTTACGGGTAATTACCTGAATATGGTGGCTAAGGTTGCTTTTTCCGGAGTGGAACAAAAGGATTTCAGCGTGAGCGATGACGCTTCTGAACTGAGCGCCGCTCTGCCTGCCGATGCCGAAGACGGAGACGTAGTGTTTACCACTTTTGCCGGAGATACGTTTGTGGCCGGAACCATTGTCGGTGTCCTTCCTTCCGGTCTGTCCATTTCTGTGGACGAGGAGTCTGAGGATCCTCGTTACAAGGCTGGTTATCGGACCTTCATTACCGGTGAAGATCTTGACCTTATTACCGGAGTTTCCTTCGGTGGCGTCGAGGCAAGCTTTACCTATAATGCTGAGGATGTACCTCCTGCCGTGATTGCCATTATCCCCGAGGAAGCACCGGACGGAGACGTAACCGTGCAGCTTGCCAATGGTTCGGCAGTGGTTGTGGATAAGATTGAGTTCGTCAATCCTGCCGTTGAGAAGGTTTCTACGGACAAGATTGTCGCCCGTGAGAAGTTTGAGTTCACCGGTGAGGATCTGGAACTTATCAAGAAGGTCAGTGTGGGCGGCATCGAGTGCAAGTTCACTTTGGATACGCTGGAAGTAAGGGATGGCTTTGACGAGGAGGGTGATCCCATCAAGATTGCTGTCCTGGACAGCAACAAGGTCGTTGTTACCACCGATCCTACTATTCTCTCTGGAGATGTGGTCATTGAAAAGCTCAATGGGTGGAACACCGTCATCTCTCAGATGGAAGTGACTTATGATGAGCCCGTCGACATGGTCCTTCCCAAAGAGGTTTCTCTTGGCAAGAAGTTCACCATTACGGGTACCAACCTGTTTATGGTTGAGAGTATGTTCATCAAAGGAAAGAAGGTGGTCGACTGGGTGTCCCGCACAGACACGGAACTCGTCTTTATGATTCCGGAAGGCGTAGGCCCTGGTGTCTATCGTTTGGATTTGGTGCTGAATACGGGCATGAAGCTCACATGGGCCATCCCGTTCAGCGTAACCGCTCCTTATACTGAAACCTTTATTTGGGAAGGCAAGCATGATTTGGCCGATTGGGGCAACAACCTGGAGGCTGGTCCGGAAGATGGCTGGGTACAGCTTGGTATCAAGGAAGGTGACGTCGTCCGCGTTTACTATGAGACCTATGCAGAAGAATGGGAGTTCAAACTGCAGGCAGGTCACTGGGATTCCATTAACCTGGAAGCGTTGGGCGGTAAAAACACCGTTAAACCCGAGTTTGCCGATTCCGGCGATACCTTCTATGCCTTTGAGGTTACTGCCGATATTCTGAACCAGCTTACGGCCACTGGTCAGGGCTGGGGCTTCTCCTTCGTTGTCAATGGTAAGGGCGCCTTCATCAAGGGTATTTCCCTGATTCAGTTTGGCGCTACCGAAACGATTGTCTGGGAAGGAAGTGAAGAGTCAGGTGAAAAATGTTCCGTCAATCTTACTCTCGGTGATGAAACGGACTGGGTAAAAGCGGGTCTGTCAGAAGGCTCCGAGGTTAGGATTTATTTCACCGCAGAGGATGCCTCTGACTGGAAGATTCAACTTTTCAGCGGTCACTGGGACAACATGGGTTATGTATGTCCTTCTGACGGACAGTGGAACCAGACCAATTCGGCCGAGGCTGTTGCAAAGGGATATGTTTCCTTTGAAGCTACGGGAGATGCATTCACGCATCTTACTACCCAGGCAGGTTGGGGAACCGCTTTTATTCTTCAAGGACACAAGGTAACCTTTACAAAGGTTGTATTTCTGTAGAGCTTTTTAATCCGGAGGGGACTGACCCTCCCTCCGGGTTCCCATTCAATACAATATGCGTATGAAAATGATGTTTACCATTCTTTTGGAAATACTGGCTTTGTCTGCTTGTGCCTGCACCCCAGTAGCGTCAGTAGAGCCTGTGAAGCCGGAGGCGCCCAAAGACCTTACCCTGTCTCAATCTTCGTTTGAGGCCGAAATAGATGGAGGGTCTTTTGATTTGACGGTAACGGCACCCACCAAACCCAGTATTGGTGTTCGTCCTTCATGGGTAACCATTCCGGACGGAACGTATAATAGTGAAACGTTCAAGGTTACCTATAAGGTTACGGTGGCTGCTAATCTGAGTACCCAGGAGCGGAATACTACCATTACCTTCAAGAGCGGAACCTTCTCCAAGGACCTTGCTATCAATCAGGCTGCCCGGGAGCCAGAGAATGATACGCCCAAGATTATTACCTTGGATAAACACAGTTTGTCTCTGGAGCAGAAAGGCGGTTCGGCTTCCGTGATTGTGACGGCGCCGGAGGCTGCAACGCTTTCCGACGTTCCCTCTTGGCTGGAGGTTACCCAGACAGCGTTCAAGAATTACAAGATGAAATTCACCTTCAAGGCTGGAGCCAACGATAGTTATGACGAGCGCTCGGCCGAGATTACCGTAACATCGGCTTCGTTTACGGATAAGCTGACTATTACCCAAGATTCCAAAATAAAGGATCCAGATGCCTTGGACAATGCCGCCTGGGCCCGAGCAATGGAAATGGGGCTTGGGTGGAATCTGGGCAATCACTTTGACGCATATGCCAACGGCGTGGCCAGGGAAGACGCCTGGGATGGTGTTTTGGCAACACAGGCAACCTTTAACGGTGTTAAAGCTGCCGGATTTACCAGTATCCGTATCCCCATTACCTGGTTGGGCCATATCGGGGATGCTCCGGACTATAAGCTGGATGAGACCTGGCTGAATCGCGTTTATGAGGTTGTGGGCTGGGCCGAAAATGCCGGCCTTAAGGTGATAATCAACACCCATCACGACGAAGACCATGGTGATGGCCACTGGCTTAACTTGAAGAAAGCCGTGGACAGCCCCTCTGAGAATACAAAGATTAAGGAAGAGATTGCCGCAGTCTGGAAACAAATCGCTGCCAAGTTCAAAGATAAGGGCGATTTTCTCATGTTCGAGTCCTTCAATGAGCTCATCTATGGAAGCAATTGGGATGTAGAGTCCTCCAATCCCACCAAGTGCGGAAAGATACTGAACGAGTGGAATCAGGTGTTTGTGAACGCAGTGCGTGGAACGAAAGGCAATAATAGTACCCGTTGGCTGGGCGTTCCCGCTTATGCGGCAAGTCCCCATGCTCTCAAATATATTCAGGTCCCCGATGACGCTGCCGGGAGAATTATGTTGGCTTTCCACTGCTATGATCCTTGGTCTTTCACTATCCGTGACAAGGATGATAATGGAAATCCCTGGACTCCACCGACAGACTGGGGCCATACCGGAAACAGTTTCCCCACCGGGGAGAAGGAGATTAAGGACCTGTTCTATAGCATCTATTCCACCTATCTGGCCAAAAATATTCCCGTTTACATGGGCGAATTCGGCTGTTCCATGCGAGACAAGAGTAAAGCGAGAGCATGGGCTTACTACCTTTATTATCTTGAGTTTGTAGTAAAAGCTGCGAGAACTTACGGGATATCGGCCTTCTTGTGGGATAACGGTGCCGAGGGTGCCGGCCAGGAACACCATCCTTACATTCATCATGGTACCGGACAGTATATGAATAGTGGTGAACAGCCCGTCAAAGCCATGGTCAAGGCCTGGAGCACCACCGACGAAACCTATACCCTTCAGTCTGTTTACGATAAAGCCCCCGTTTTCTGATGAAAAAGATTAGTGTTATCTTTGCAGCCTTTCTGTTAATGGCCTGCACACCTTCTATGAAAACTCCCAAGGAAGAACTGGCCCAGCGCCTGAAAGACCTCTCTTCGAAAGGCCAGATTGCCTACGCCCACCAGGACACTTACGCCTATGGTCACACCTGGTGCGTGGAGGACTACGAAAACGATCCGCTGGACCGCTCGGATGTAAAGGATGTCTGCGGACAGTACCCCGCCATGGTGGGTTTTGACCTCGGAGACATTGAGCATGGCGTAGATAAAAACCTCGACGGCGTGCCCTTCGGCCTTATGCGCAAAGCCGCCCTCCAGCACATCGCGCGCGGCGGAATGGTCACCTTCTCCTGGCACCCGGACAACCTCGTCACCGGGGGAGACGCCTGGGACGTGTCATCGGCCAGCGTCGTGAAATCCATCCTCCCCGGCGGGGAGAAAAATGCCGAATTCCGCGTTTGGCTCAAGCGGGCTGCCGACTTTTTCGAGAGTCTCGGGGACGTTGCCGTCATCTTCCGGCCCTGGCACGAGAACCTGGCCAGCTGGTTCTGGTGGGGCGGAAAACTCTGCACCCCGGAGGAATACCAGGAACTGTATCGCATGACCTGGCTCTATTTTACCAAAGAGCGCGGCCTCACCAACATTCTGTGGTGCTATTCGCCCAACGGCCCTATCTCGCCCGAGGATTACATGTCCCGTTATCCCGGAGATGAATTTGTGGACATCCTGGGCACCGACATTTATGAATTTGTGGCTCCCGGAGAGCCTGTGGAGGCTTCCGGCGCCCGCTTTGCCGCCGAGGTAAAGGATATGCTCTCTACCCTGGTCGCCCTCGGAACGGAGCATAACAAGCTCATCTGCCTCAGCGAAACCGGTCTGGAAGGCATTCCTGATGCCAACTGGTGGTGCGAGTCCCTGTACCCGGCCATCCAGGGCTTCCCCATTTCCTACGTCCTTACCTGGCGCAACGCCTGGGACAAGCCCGGCCATTTCTACGGCCCCTGGAAAGGCTATGCCGGAGAAGATGATTTCAAGGCTTTTGCCGCTAAAGAAGATATTGTACTGATAGACTAACCATGAACTACGAAGAGCGTCTGACTTGGCTCAAGCACTGCCACCGTCAGCTGATTGAGAAAAAGAATTTCCCCATCGAGGGGAACGGCGTGTACGAGCGCTATGAGAATCCGGTGATAACGGCCGGTCATGCCCCGCTGGAGTGGCGCTATGATTTTAACAAGGAGCGCAACCCCTACCTCATGGAGCGCCTGGGCGTGCATGCCACCATGAACAGCGGCGCCATCAAGTGGAACGGAAAATACGTGCTGGTGGTGCGTGTGGAGGGAAACGACCGCAAGAGTTTCTTTGCCGTGGCCGAGAGCCCGAACGGGGTGGACAACTTCACCTTCTGGCCCCGTCCCATCACCATGCCCGAATGGGGAGAACCCGCCACCAACATTTACGACATGCGCCTTACCGCCCATGAGGATGGCTGGATTTACGGCAACTTCTGCGTGGAAAGAAAGGACCATTCCGCCGAGGGAGACCTTTCCGCCGCTACGGCAGCCGCCGGTGTGGCCCGCACCAAAGACCTTGTGAACTGGGAGCGCCTCCCCGACATCCAGTCGCAAAGTCAGCAGCGAAACGTAGTGCTGCACCCCGAGTTCGTGAATGGCAAATACGCCTTGTACACGCGTCCGCAGGACGGTTTCATTGACGCCGGCAATGGCGGAGGCATCGGCTGGGCCCTTGTGGACAGCATGGAGAACGCGGTCATCGGCGAGGAAAAGATCATTAGTGCCCGCCACTATCACACCATCATGGAGGTGAAAAACGGCGAAGGCCCGCATCCCATCAAGACCCCGAAAGGCTGGCTTCACCTGGCCCATGGCGTACGAGGATGTGCCAGCGGCCTCAGGTACGTACTTTATATGTATATGACTTCGCTGGAGGATCCCACCCGCGTCATTGCCTGCCCCGGCGGCTTTTTCATGGCCCCGGAAGGCCCCGAATACATCGGAGATGTGATGAACGTGCTCTTCTCCAACGGCTGGATTGCCGACGAAGACGGCAAGGTGTTCATCTATTATGCTTCTTCCGACACCCGTATGCATGTAGCCACTTCCACGATAGACCGTCTGGTAGATTACTGCATGAATACGCCGGAGGACGGCCTCAGAACCGGACTTTCCGTAGAAACCCTGAACAAACTCATCGATCAGAATCAGTAATGAAAAAGTTCTTTGTGATGGTCCTTGTGCTGGCCGTGTCCTGCACTTCGCGCAATGAGGTAATGGTAAAAACCGCCGACGGAGGCGCGGTCCGCCTACAGGTGGTAAGCCCGGAGATCGTCCGCGTGAGCGTATCGCCCACCGGCCGTTTCTCTGACTGCAAAAGCCTGATGGTGCTGCCGCAGGAAGGCTGCGATGCGTTCCATCTGGAGGAGGGAAAGGACAGCGTGGCTCTCTCTACCGGGGCGCTGGTGGTGAAAGTAAGCCGCCAGGACGGCGGTACCGCCTTTTTCCGGGCCGATGGTACCCCGCTCGCGGTGGACGGCCATGCCTCCTTTGCGCCCGCCCAGGCCGATGGCAAAAAGGCCTGGAGCACCACGGTGAGCTATGCCTCCCGGGAAGACGAGGCCTTCTATGGCCTTGGCCAGCACCAGGCCGGTGAGTTCAACCACAAAGGGCTTCGCGAGGAACTGTACCAGTACAACACCAAGATCAGCGTGCCGGTGGTGGTCTCCAACAAGGGCTACGGCTTCCTCTTCGATGCCTATTCCCTGAGCCGATGGGGAAGTGCCCAGCCCTACCGCCAGCTGGGAGAAGTCTTTGACCTCCAGCTCACCGGAACCTACACTCCTGCGAAGGGACAGCCGCTGGTGCAGCCGGAAGACAGCCTCTACTATGAGAACGAGTGGGCTATCAAGAACCTCCCCGACGTGCCCCTGCAGGGCGCCAAGGTCGCTTATGACGGTACCATCACAGCCCGCGAAACCGGAGACTATCACTTTATCCAGTACTATGCCGGCTTCCAGCGCACCTTTATCGGTGGCAGGGAAGTGATGAGCCGCCGCTGGCGTCCGGCCTGGAACCCCAACAGCTACAAGTTTACCGTACATCTGGAAAAGGGCATTCCTACGCCCGTGCACATTGACTGGGAACCGGACGGAGGCGTGTCGTACATCGGCCTTCGTGTCGCGCCCCTGGAAACGCCGGAGCAGGAATCACGCCTTACTTTCTGGAGCGAATTCGAGCCCGAGGCCGACTATTATTTCATGGCAGGTGATGACTACGACGGTGTTATCAAAGACTATCGTCAGCTCACAGGCAAGGCACCCGTGATGCCGCAGTGGGCCCTGGGTTTCTGGCAGAGCCGTGAGCGTTATTCCACGCAGAAGGAACTGGTGGAGACCGTGAAGGAGTTCCGCCGCCGCCATATCCCGCTGGACAACATTGTGCAGGACTGGCAGTACTGGCTGCCGGATGAGTGGGGAAGCCATGCGTTTGACCCGGCGCGTTATCCGGACCCGGAGAAAATGCTGGACGACGTGCACCAGATGCATGCCCGCTTCATGATTTCCGTTTGGCCCAAGTTCTACACCAACACGGAGCATTATAAAGAGCTCAAGAAGGCGGGTTATGCCTATACCCATGCCGAGGAAGACAGCCTGGTGGACTGGCTGGGCCACCGCCAGAGCTTCTACGATGCCTACGCCGCCGGTGGCCGCAAGATGTTCTGGCGCCAGATGGACGAGAGTCTCTACAGCAAGTACGGAAAGAAAATCGATGCCTGGTGGATGGATGCCAGCGAGCCCAACCTCCGGGACTGCCTCCCGCTGGACTATATGAAGTGGCTCCTCGGCCCCAATGCACTGGGCTCTTCTACCGAATACCTCAATGCCTATGCGCTGGTAAATGCCCAGGCCATCTACGAAGGCCAGCGCAGCGTAGACCCCGACAAGCGCGTGTTCCTCCTGACGCGCAACGGCTACGGCGGCTTGCAGCGTTACAGCACCGCTTCCTGGAGCGGCGACATCGGCACATCCTGGACTGACATGCGCATGCAGATGGCGGCCGGCCTTAACTACTCCATGAGCGGTATCCCGTTCTGGGGTATGGACATCGGCGGCTTCTCCGTCATGTCCAAGTTCCAAAGCCCGGCCTTCAACGAGGAATGGCAGGAACTCCAGACGCGCTGGCACCAGTTCGGCGCCTTTGTGCCGCTGTTCCGTACGCACGGCCAGTGGCCCCGCCGCGAGCTGTGGAATATCACCGGCAAAGGGTCATCGGCCTATGAGAGCATCCTTTGGTATATGCAGCTGCGCTATCGGCTCATGCCTTACCTCTATTCCCTTACCGGTGCGGTCCATTTTGAAGATGCCACGCTCATGCGCGGCCTGCCCATGGATTTCCCCGATGACCCGGAGGTTCGCGATCTCTCGGACCAGTGGCTCCTGGGCCCGGCTCTCATGCCCTGCCCGGTGTATGAGTACAAGGCCCGCAGCCGCAGCGTGTACTTCCCGGAGGGCGGCTGGTACGACTTCTACACGGGCGCTTACATTCCCGGCGGCCAGCGGCTTACCGTGGATGCTCCTTATGAGAGAATGCCGCTATATGTACGTGCAGGCAGCATCATCCCCTTCGGCCCGTCCGTTGAATATACCGGCGAGAAGCCGGCCGACGACATCCTTTTCGTGGTTTATGCCGGGGCCGATGCCCGCTTTACGCTCTACGAGGACGACGGACTCACCTATGGCTACGAGAAGGGTGAATACAGCACCATCGACTTTTTCTGGGACGACACCGCCCGCCGCTTGTTCTTGGGCGCGCGTAAGGGCGTTTTCCCCAATATGCTGGGCAGCCGCACGTTCCGCGTTTGCGTGGTAGATCCGGAGCATCCGCGCGGATACGACCCCGACGGCGAGAGCGCCTTGAGCATCCTGTATGATGGACAGGCAGACTCCGTTGGATTATAATCAAGCATACCATATGAACAAAAACCTAATCCCACTTGCGATGCTTACCGCTACTGTGTTATCTTGTAACTCACCTAAAACTTCGCCCGCCATTCCCGCCGACAAAGCCGTTGAGGCCAAGGTGGAGAGTGTGCTTTCCAAAATGACGCTGGAAGAAAAGGCTGGCCAGCTGGTCCAGCTCAATATATCCACGCTGGAGGACGATACCCACGAGGCCATCGATCCCGCCAAGCTGGAAACCATTATTGGCCGGTACAAGGTGGGCTCCATCCTCAATGTGATGCACGACGCTGCGCATTCCCGTGAGCACACGGCCGCCATGGTGCGCCAGATCCAGGAGAAGTCCATGGAAGCTATCGGCATTCCTTGTATCTATGGCCTGGATATGATTCACGGCGCGTCCTATATCAACGAAGGTTCCCTGTACCCGCAGGAGATCAACCTGGGCGCCACCTTCAACCGCAAGTTCGCCCGGCAGATGGGCGTAGCCATGGCCTACGAGACCCGCGCCGCGCAGGTGCCGTGGGTGTTCTCCCCGGTGATGGACCTCGGGCGCGATCCCCGCTGGCCCCGTATCTGGGAGAGCTTCGGCGAAGATCCCTATCTGCAGGCCGAGATGGCCCGCGAAGAGACGTTGGCCCTGCAGGGCTCCGATCCCAACCACATTGATCTGGAACACGTGGCTGTCTCTATCAAGCACTTCATGGGCTACGGCGTTCCGGCTTCGGGTAAGGACCGTACGCCTGCCTACATTGCCGAGAACGACCTCCGCGAGAAGTTCTTCGCTCCTTTTTTGGAGTGCTTCCGCGCCGGTGCCCTCACCGCCATGGTGAACTCGGCCTCCATCAACGGCATTCCCACGCACGCCAATGCGCTGCTGCTCACCGGCTGGGTGAAGGAGCAGCTTGGCTGGGACGGCATGCTGGTCACCGACTGGGCCGATATTGACAACCTCTACGTGCGTGACCACGTGGCCGCCGACAAGAAAGAGGCTGTAGCCATGGGCATCAACGCCGGTATTGACATGATCATGGACCCTTACGATCCTGCATGCTGCACAGCGATTGTCGAGCTGGTGAAGGAAGGCCGCATTTCCGAGGCCCGTCTCAATGACGCTGTGCGCCGCGTCCTTCGCCTGAAGGTTCGTCTGGGCCTGTTTGACCATCCCCTTTGGGAGGAGCAGGAATATCCCCGTTTCAATGCGCCGGAGTTTGCCCGCGAGTCCTATGAGGCTGCCCTGGAGAGTGAGGTGCTCCTGAAGAACAACGGCATTTTGCCTCTGCCGGAGCACAAGAAGATTTTTGTGACGGGCCCCAATGCCAACAGCCTGCGTGCCCTCAACGGCGGCTGGAGCTATCGCTGGCAGGGTGCCGCCGACGAATATGTGCCCCAGTACAATACTATCGTGGAGGCTCTGAAGGCTCGTTTCCCGTATGTGATCTATGAGCCCGGCGTAGTGTATGACGAGGCGCCCATGCAGTGGGAGAAGGAAGATGCTTCCGGCATTGCCAAGGCCGTCGCCGCGGCCCGTGGGGCCGATGTCATCGTGGCCTGCGTGGGAGAGAATTCCTACTGCGAGACGCCCGGCAACATGGACGACCTTAACCTGTCGGCCGGCCAGAAGAAGCTGGTCCGAGAACTGGCCGCTCTGGGTAAGCCCATCGTGCTGGTGCTCAATGAGGGCCGTCCCCGCCTTATCGGAGACATCGAGCCGCTCGCCGCAGCCGTGGTGGACGTGATGCTGCCCTCCAACTATGGCGCCGATGCACTGGCCGCCCTCCTCTCCGGTGACGAAAACTTCTCCGGCAAACTGCCCTTTACCTATTCCAAGCACATCAATGCCCTGCATACCTACGACTACAAGGTGTCAGAGCACCGTGAGACCATGGAGGGCTCCTATAACTACGACGCCATCATGGATGTGCAGTGGCCCTTCGGCTTCGGCCTCAGCTACACCACTTTTGCCTATTCCAACCTGCAGGTATCGGCTTCTTCCTTCAAGGAGGGCGATGTCCTCAAGGTCTCCGTGGACGTGACCAACACCGGCAAGCGCGCCGGCAAGGAGTCGGTCCTCCTTTATAGCTCGGACCTCGTGGCTTCCCTCATCCCCGACGTCAAGCGCCTGCGTGGCTTTGACAAGGTGGCCCTCGAGCCCGGGGAGACAAAGTGCGTGAGCTTTGAGCTGCCGGCATCGGCCCTCGCCTTCGTGGGCGCCGACGGCCGCTGGCGTCTGGAAAAGGGAGACTTCCGCCTCTCCTGCGGCGGCCTCGGAGTGATGGTCAATTGCACCGAAACCAAAATCTGGGATACGCCCAACAGATAGTATGGAAACGCGGACAGACATTTTCTTACAGGAGGTAAGGGAGAACCTTACTTCCTGTATTTTGCCTTATTGGCTCAAGTTGAAAGACCCTAAAGGCGGGTTCTACGGAGAGGTGTCGGCTTCCGGCGCCGTGTTTTATGATGCTCCGCGCGGAGTTATCCTCAATGCACGCCTTATCTGGACGTTCTCTGCCGCTTATGCGGCTTTGAAGAATACGCAGTATCTGGTAGCGGCTGTGCATGCCCGGGACTGGTTCCTGGACCATTTCTGCGACCATAAGTACGGCGGCGTGTACTGGAGCGTAACGGCGGAAGGGGAGCGGCTGGATACCAAGAAGCAGCTGTATGCACAGGGCTTTGCCATTTATGCCCTGTCGGAGCTGTATAAGGTTACCGGCGACGACGAAGCTCTCAAGAATGCCGTCAACCTGTACAAGGTGGTGGAAAGCCATTTTGCCGATACGGTTAACGGCGGCTATATAGAGGCGCTGTCCAGGGACTTCTCTCCGCTGGAGGATATGTCTTTGTCGGCCCACGACATCAATGCCGACAAAACCATGAACAGCCACCTGCATGTGCTGGAAGCCTATTCCAACCTGTATCAGGTGTGGCCCGACGAAACCCTGAAAACGCGCGTTGAGGCCCTGCTGTCTTTGATCGGCGAGCGCGTGATGGGTGCGGACGGCCACTTGCAGCTGTACTTTAAGCGGGATTGGACGGTGCTGCCGGGTGCAGTTTCCTATGGCCATGACATTGAAACGTCCTGGCTGGCGTTGGAGGCGGCTTTTGCCCTGCACGACGCCGACGTGGTGAACCGGGTGCGTCCCTGGGCACGTCGCGTAGGCGCGGCCGGCAATGAGGGCCTTCTTCCCGACGGCTCCATGCGGTATGAAAAGCTCCCGGACGGACACTGCGACGACTCCCGCCAGTGGTGGGTGCAGGCAGAGTCCGTTGTGGGCAACCTCTGGTTGTGGAAATACCATTCAGATCCTGAGGCCCTTGAGCGTGCATTCGCTGCTTGGGCGTATATCCGGGAACATTTGGTAGATACCATTTCCGGAGAATGGTGGTGGGCCATCCTGCCTGATGGAACCCGCGACCTTTCGCAGCCCAAAGCCGGTTTTTGGAAATGTCCATACCATAATACACGCATGTGCCTGCAGGTTTTGTCGATTATTTGATTATCTTTGTATGATCAATCCCAATAACCAATGGCTAAACTTTCCGAGAAAATAGGTTATGGCCTCGGGGACGCCGCTGCGGGCGGCATTACCTGGAAGGTCATGTCTATCGCTTTTCCCTTCTTCTTTACCAATGTTTTTGGCCTTACCGTGGCCGATGCCGCTGCTCTCATGCTGGTGGCGCGCCTGTTCGACGTGGTGACAGACCCTCTCATGGGGGCCATCGCAGACCGTACGCAGTCCCGCTGGGGCACATATAGGCCATGGCTCATCTTCGGCGCCATTCCGCTGGGGCTGGTTTTCGCACTGCTGCTGTATACGCCCGACCTGGGACCCGGCGGAAAGCGCATCTATGCGTATGCACTGTACCTTCTTATGATGGTGGTCTATACGGCCGTGAATGTGCCGTACGGATCGCTTCTTGGTGTAATGACCGAGGATGACAACGAGAAGAACCAGTTCTCCTCCTACCGCATGGTGGGGGCCTATGCCATGGGTTTTGTTACCCTGTTTACCTTCCCGTATCTGCAGAAGATGGTGGGCGGTACTCCGCAGCACCAGTATGCAGTGCTGGGTGCCGTGCTGGGTGGTGTGGCTGCACTGGGTACGCTGGCCTGCGGCCTCCTCACCAAGGAGCGCCTGAAGCCGGTGCGGGCCGAGAAATTCTCCCTCAAGCCCTTTGCCGACCTTTTCCGCAACAAGCCCTGGATTTACCTTACGCTCATCGGCATCTGCACCAACTTCTTCAACGGGTTCCGTTATGCCGTGGCTGCCTACCTCATGGAATACTGCCTGCACGGGGATGTCACCGTCTATGGCCTTGTCATCAACTATACTGTGTTCATGATGTTCGGAGAGGCGGTGTGCATGATTTTCGGCGGCCTGTGCCCCTGGTTCACCAAGAAGGTGGGCTCCAAGAACAAGGCGTTTGCCTGGTCGGCCATCATCTGCGCCGTTTCCTCCATCCTGTTCTTTTTCATCCCCATGGATCCCGCCTGGATGTGGGTCATGATTCTCAATGTGATTGTCACGTCCATCGGCATCGGCTTTTATTCTCCGCTCATCTGGTCCATGTATGCCGATGTTGCCGACTACGCCACCGAGAAGAACGGCACTTCCTCCACCGGCCTCATCTTCTCTTCCGGTACTATGGCGCAGAAGTTCGGATCGGCCATCTCCGGTGCCCTTGTCGCGACGCTCCTGGGCCTTGCGGGCTTCATTTCCAACACAGACCCTGTCACGCAGGAGACCGTCATCACCATCACCAACGAGTCCTCGGTCCAGACCATGATCTGGTCCCTGTTCTCGCTCTTCCCGGCCGCCATCGCGCTCCTCATCCTGCTGCTGCTTCGCCTCTATCCCATTAAGAAGTAGCGCACTTGCGTTAAATTACTGACTATTAATGTTATAAGTTTTTCTCTTTAGGCTGCTCTGCCTAAAGAGAATTTTTTATGTGGCTGGTAATCAGATGGTTAGGTCGAGTGCGAGGTGAAGGTACTTTTTCACTTGTTTGGGGCGGGCCGATGTCCGGCTCAGCAGTTCATGGTAGAGCTCCTGCTTTTTGGGCAGGGGGAGGGTCGGGATAATCGATAGCTGTCCCGGCGTCCAGCCTTTGCCCAGCAGGACATGGCTGCAGTCGGCGTAGACGCTGTCCGTATAATTGTCGTGGTCTTCTTTAATTTCATATTCGCTGCCGGTGTTGTCATGAAAGGCGCGGAGCATGGCTTCGTAGCTGCCGTAGTAACTAATGGCCTGCTCATAGTCGATGACATTCCACAGGCCGATGATATAGTCTGCAAGCTGTTGCCATTCGGCAGGGGACAGGCGCCTTTCCCAGCGCTCCAGCATGGAATAGTCAATGTAACGTCCGCTGCTATGGCATTCTTTGATCTCCTTCAGCGCCATCCTCATATTGGATCTCGCATGGGACTCGTTGAAGCGGATTGAATAGGGATTTTTGTTCTTATAATAGGAGAGGAAGGTCCAGCGGTAGTCCTCTGCACGTTCGGCCAGCTTTCGCTCTACCGGATTGTTGTTGCTGTAGGCCAGTACCGTCCTTACCTGCTTGTTTCCCATTTTGGCTGCACTTCCAAAGGGATGGCAAAAGAGGTCGCCCTTCTTTCCCCGTTTCTTGTTCCATTCGTAGGCGAACAGGTGAGCGTAGGTCTGTATGAAGGATGCCATTTGATTTTTACTGTCTGCCACAATAACCTGGTGTATATGGTCCGGCATGGGGCACAGGGACAGAACGCTCATGCCTCTTTGCCGGGCCTGGCTGCAGTAGATGGTGAAGAAGACCAGATAATCGTGGAGCGTATAGAAAATAACGCCTCTGTTATGGGCCCTCTGGAACACATGATGCACCTCTCCGGAGTAAACTTTACGCTTTTTCATACCTTTTTTTGAAGGTAAGATAGGAGTCTCCGTGAAAAAATAGAAATATCTGTGTCGAAATAAAAGATTTAGCCGTTTTTATGATATGTTTTAGCCGTTTTTTGCATTTTTTAGCCGAATCCCCAACCGAACACCCGCGAAACGCCGTAATTCACTGTCTGTCAACGGTGTAAGTTTTTCTCTTTAGGCGAATCGGCCGAAAGAGAAAAACTTAAGTTGCTAATAGACAGCCACTTAGTTCGGGTTCGTGAGCTATTCCCAGAAAACAAGTGAACGGTCCAGCAGGATGCTTTTGGAGCCGCCGTGCGCGCCTCCAATCTGGTAGGGGGAGGGCTCTGCCACCAGCGCCCGTACGGCTGCGTTCACCCGTGCGATATTCACGTTGAGGTCGTTGGAAAAGCAGTCCAGGATGCGGTCGATGCTGCGCTCGATGGTACTGGGCTCCATGCTTCGGCTCAGCCTGCGATAGTATCCGGCCAACTCTTCCCGGTAATCGGCAATGCGCTTGAGAGGGATGCCCTCCGGGTGCCGCAGGAAAAGAAGCAGCACTGTCTTTGCCATCGGCCTCACCCTCAGTTCTTCCTTCCCGATGAAGATCCTCAGCCCCGGCGTAATGCGCACCTTCGTGGGCGCGGTTCTCCGGGCCGATGGCCAAACGCCGCCGCCCTCCGCACCATCGGCCCGCCTGCGCTCCAGTTCCAGGGTAGCCCTCTTTACAAAGCATGCCAGTTCCCGTGTTTCCTGCTCTTCCCAGCTGATGCCGTACAGCGCGCCCGGCTCCTCCAGCATTTGTGCCCGGTGCCGGATGTAGTTCAATAAGAGTATTCCCAACTGTTTCATACCCCAAAGATACAAATCCCCTGGAATGCCTTTTCTTACGAACATGCCTTAATAGGCTGATTATTAGCCATGTAAGTAAATCTCTTTAGGCGCGGCAGCCTAAAGAGAAAAACGTAAGTGGTTGATAATCAAAAGAAAAACCCGCGAGCGACAAAACAGTCACTCGCGGGCTAGGTTGCGAACCCCTTAAAGATTACCAACGATCCTCGCTGGATACGGTGAGTTTCTTACGGGCATGACGGCGACGGGCGTTCAGGACGCGGCGACCATTGGCAGAAGCCATTCTTGCGCGGAAGCCGTGCTTGTTCACACGCTTGCGGCGGGAAGGTTGAAATGTTCTTTTCATGATATATCTTTTTTATATTTTTCGCGTAATGGACTGCAAAGGTAGTAATTTCCGTCGAAATGGCAAAATTATTTTTCGATATGGATGACGAGTTTTCCGTCATAGTAGGGGTCCGCGAGCCAGGAAGATACCGGCCAGGTGTGGACCGAGCCCCGCGCCATCCGGTGACGGGCCATGACCTCGGCAATTTCGGGGACCACATCGCCGCCCTTGAGGTACAGGATTCCGCGCTTGAATTTGCCTTTGACCCAGGGGTAGAAGTCTGTGAGGGACGCCACCGCGCGGGAAACCACAAAGTTGAAGGTCTGGGGCAGGGATTCCGCGCGGGCGTTCACCACCTGCACGTTTTCAAGGCCGAGGGCCGATGCCACCGCCTGCGCCACAATCGCCTTTTTTCCCACGGAGTCACAGAGGACAAATTGGGCCGATGGGAACAGAATGGCCAGCGGAATCCCGGGGAAACCGCCGCCGGTGCCAAGGTCCAGCACAGAAGCCGCGGAGAATTCTTCATACAATCCCGGAACGGTCTGGAGATACCGGGCTATGGCCAGCGAGTGTAGCACATGGTGTTCATAGAGGTTGTCAATATCCTTCCGGGAAATGACGTTGATTTGGGCGTTCCACTCGCGGTATAATGCATCCAGTGCCTCAAAAGCGGCTTCCTGCGCAGGCGTAAGCGGGAAATCTTCCCGAATAAAAGCTAAAAATTCGTTACTGTTCATTCCACTTCCCCCCTTAACATCATTTGTGAGAGATGCTGCTTGCCCCGGCGGATGCGCGTGCGCACCGTATTGAGCTCCAGGTCCAGTTCCCGGGCAATTTCCTCGTATTCCAGTTCTTCGATCATGTATTTGATCATCACGTCTTTATACAGAGACGGCAGCTCTTCTATGTAGCCCATGAGGCGGGCATGGACTTCGTCGTTGATAATTTCGTCTTCCGGCGTACAGTCTGTCAGCTGGGCCTGTCCGTCCGGCGATTCACTCGATGCCTTGCTCAGGATGCCCTCCTTTTTCTGGTCTTCCCGCTGGATGCTGCCCAGATGGTCCAGCGCCGTGCGGGTGGCGATGGTCAGCAGCCACGGCCGGAATTCCCGCGTGGTGTCAAACCCCGGCAGGGCGGCAAACGCCTTCTGGAAACTCTCCAGCACTACGTCGTCTACATCGGCCTTCCATTTGAAATAGCCGCTCACACGCCCGCGGACCGCCTTTTCGTACACCTGGTATAGCATGCGGTAGGCCGTCTGGTCGCCGGCGATGGCGCGGTCGATGATTTCTTTTTCCTTATTCTCCATAGATTCTTCGCTTCGCTCAGAATGACAGTCAATCAATGAGCCTCCAGCCAGTTGGCTCCGGCGCTGCATTCCACCGTGAGCGGGACCGACAGTTTGATAACATTTTCCATGACGTCCTTTACCAGCGCCTTGAGGGCGGGCACTTCCTCGGGAAGGGCGTCGAACACCAGTTCATCGTGAATCTGCAGCACCATGCGGCTGCGAAGGCCCTCCTCCTTCAGGCGCGCTGCTACGCCGATCATCGCCAGTTTGATGATATCGGCCGATGTCCCCTGGATGGGGGCGTTTACCGCGTTTCGCTCGGCCAGCGCGCGGACGTTGGCGTTGTGCGCTTCGATGTCGGGCAGATACCTCCGCCGGCCGAAGAGCGTCTCCACATAGCCGTTCTCCCGCGCGAAGGAAATGCTGTCGTCGATGAACGAACGGATGGCCGGGAACGACGCGAAGTATCCGTCGATGAGCTCCTTGGCGGCGGAACGCGACAGATGCAGCCGCTGCGCCAGGCCAAACGATGAAATGCCGTACATGATGCCGAAGTTGGCTGTCTTGGCCATCGAGCGCTGTTCCCGCGTAACTTCAGAAACGGGTATGCCGAAGATCTTGGCGGCCGTGGCGGCATGCACGTCCACTCCGTCCCGGAAGGCCTGGATGAGGTGCGCATCGCAGCTGAGGTGCGCCATGATGCGCAGTTCAATCTGGGAGTAGTCGGCCGACACGATGACGCCCTCCGGCGTGCCCGGCACGAAGGCCTTTCGGATTTCCTTGCCGCGCTCGGTGCGGACGGGGATGTTCTGCAGGTTGGGGTTGGAACTGGAAAGCCGGCCGGTGGCCGTAAGAGCCTGATTGAAGGTAGTGTGTACGCGCCCGTCCACCTGGGAAATATAACCGGGAAAAGGCTCGATATAAGTGGAAAGCAGCTTTTTCACCGCCCTGAACTCCAGGATTTCGTTCACGATGGGATGGCGGTCGGCGATGGCCACAAGCGTAGCTTCGTCGGTGGAATACTGCGTTTTGCTGCCGGTCTTTTTGGCTTTCGGGTCCAGCTGCAGTTTGTCAAACAGCACCTCGCCCACCTGCCGGGGGGAGGAAATGTTGAGCTGGGGGTCATCGGCCAGCTCGCGGATGAGCGTCTCGCGCTCCGTAAGCTCTTTGCGAAGGCCATCGGCAAATACCCTGAGCTGCGCCATATCAACCTTGACGCCGTCCCGTTCCATTTGCAGAAGCACTTTGGCTAGCGGCTCCTCCATGCGGTCGTAGAAGTCCGGGAGGTTTTCCCGCAGTTTGTCTCCCAGCGGGATGAGGACTGCGGCTTCCATCAGGCGCGAGGAGTTGCTTTCCTCGGGCATGTCGTCAAACAGGGAACCGGTAATGACAGGGGCCGATGTATCTTCCAGCGCTACGCCCAGGTATGTCTGCGCCAGGGCGGCGAGGTCGTGGCTGCGCTCGGGGTTGATGACATAGTGCATGAGCTCGATGTCGTTCCATTGTCCCTGCAGGCCGATGCCCTCGGCCGCCAGCTGCCTCGCCATTTTCTTGAGGTCGACGCCGTATTTCGCGACAGCGGCATCCTCCAGCAGATCCTTCGCTTCGCTCAGGATGACAGTGGCTACTTTTTCTCCGGAAGCCAGAATGAGCTGGGAACCGGTCATCACCAGTCCCACTTTCCCGCTGTTTTTTGCCGCAGCAAGGACTTCTGCCGGGGAGACTGGTATTGCCTTCGGGGCATCGGCCTTCATTTTTGTCTCTTCTGCCGTACTGGCCCCTGCGGGTAAATACTTCTTCAAAGAAGTGAATTCATATTCCCGGAACAGCTCGGCGAGGCGCGGGGAAAACTTTCCGGTGTAGCGCATGTCTTCCAGGGTTGCGGGAAGCTGCATGTCGGTCTTGATGGTGACAAGGGCCTTGGAAAGGGCCATGTGCGGCTGCGCCTCGGTGAACATGGCCTGCTGCTTGGGCGTGAGTTCTGTGAGGTGCGCATAGATGTTTTCCAGCGTTCCATATTTGGCAATGAGCTTGGCGGCGCCCACTTCTCCCACTCCTTTGACACCGGGAACGTTGTCGGCGGCGTCTCCGCAGATGGCCAGCATGTCAATGACCTGCGCGGGATTTGCAATGCCCCATTTTTCGCACAGGGCGGCGGTGTCTACCAGCTCGTTGTCGGAGCCGCCCTTGCCGGGCTTGAGCTGGAAAACGTGCTTTCCGATGAGCTGTCCGTAGTCCTTGTCCGGGGTGACCATGTAAACGTCGAGGCTCTCCGATGAGTACTGCGTGGCCGCACTGCCCAGGACGTCGTCGGCTTCAAACCCGGGCACCATCATGACAGGAATGTTCATGGCCTTCACCAGCTCCGTGAGGGGCTCCAGCGCATCGATGACAAGCTGCGGGGTAGGGGGACGCGTACCCTTGTAGGCAGGGTACATTTCATTACGGAAGGTACCGCCCGGCGGGTCGAACGCCACGGCGATGTGAGTGGGCTTCTCCCGTTCAATGAGTTCCAGGAGGTATTTCGTGAATCCGAAGAGGATGGACATGTCCGCCCCCTTGGAATTGATCATCGGCCTTCGAAGGAATGCGTAGTACATCTTGAATACCAGCGCATGCCCGTCTATGAGGAATAGTTTGTCCATAACCTTCAAAGTTACGAAATATTTCTCAATTCCACGCCTTCGCCCTTTTCCCGGACTCTTCGCCCTTTTCCCGGACTCTTCTCCGGGCCGCCTTAGGAACTTAAGCGGAATTTGCGGCAAATCCTGCTTTAGATCGTCAGCACTGACGAACAAAAGCGTAATTCCCGGCAAATCCTGCTTAAGATCGTAAACGGCGTCTGTTGTAGTTTCGGGCAAATTGAGTATCTTTGCGACTCAAGGTTAGTTAAGTTATGAAAGAAATCTATTTTGCCGGCGGCTGTTTCTGGGGCGTCGAGCATTTTTTCAAAGGAGTGGACGGTGTGGCCGAGGCCATGCCCGGTTATGCCAACGGCAATACCGAAAATCCCACTTATAAGGAAGTCTATACAGATACCACGGGTTTTGCCGAGACCGTGCGGGTGCGTTACAATCCGGAGCGTGTTAGCCTGGATTTCCTCACGCGCATGTTCTTTACAGTGACCGACCCCCTCACGCTCAACCGCCAGGGACACGACGAAGGCACCCGCTACCGCAGCGGCGTGTTCTATGTGAACGAGGAAGACCGCCCCGTGATTGAGACCGTGTTCCAGGAGGTGTCGGCCAAACTGGGTGTTCCGCTGGTTACCCAGCTGGAGCCGCTGAGGAACTTCTATCCGGCCGAGGAATACCACCAGAACTACCTGGACAAGAACCCCGAAGGCTACTGCCACCTGTCCCTGAAGACCTTCACCTACCTGCGCCTGTACCAGGATGCCAAACTGTATCTGGGTGATGAAACCGATACCGTGGCCCGCATGGCCAACCTGGCGGCCCTTATCGCTAAGAAGATGCACTTTTTCTGGACGGGCTTCTACCGAGTCATGGACGGGCAGCTGGTGCTGGGACCGTTCCAAGGAACGGCGGCGTGTTTCCGCATCGGCTTTGGAAAGGGCGTGTGCGGCACGGCCTGGAAGGAAAAGAAGACCATCGTAGTCCCGGATGTAGAGGAGTTCCCCGGCCACATTGCCTGCAGCAGTGAATCCAAATCGGAGATTGTGGTGCCGGTGTTTGACAAGAAAGGCGACGTAACGGCTGTCCTTGACATTGACGACAACCAGTACGCCACCTTCGATAACACGGACGCCGCCTGGCTGGAATGGCTGGCGGCGCTCGTCTAAGGATTACTCCATCAGTTTCTTGTACTTGAAGCGCTTGGGCTCCGTATCTCCCAGGCGCATTTTTCTGTTCTCCTCGTACTCCTGGTAATTGCCTTCGAAGAACACCACCTTTCCTTCACCTTCGTAGGCGAGGATGTGCGTGGCAATACGGTCCAGGAACCAGCGGTCGTGGGACACTACCACGGCGCAGCCGGCAAACCCGTCCAGACCTTCTTCCAGGGCGCGGATGGTGTTCACATCCACATCGTTGGTAGGTTCATCCAGGAGGAGCACGTTGCCCTCGTCCTTCAGGGTAAGGGCCAGGTGCAGACGGTTGCGCTCACCACCGGAGAGTACGCCGCACTTCTTTTCCTGGTCTGCTCCGGAGAAGTTGAAGCGGGATACCCAGGCACGGGCGTTCACGTCGCGGCCGCCCATGCGCACCCACTCGGAGTTGCCCGCAATGGTTTCATACACGGTCTTTTCCGGATCTATGGAACGGTGCTGCTGGTCCACATAGGAAATTTTCACGGTTTCGCCGATCTCAATGGTGCCGGCGTCCGGTTTCTCGATTCCCATGATGAGGCGGAAGAGGGTGGTTTTACCCGCACCGTTCGGGCCGATGACACCGACGATGCCTGCCGGCGGCAGCTCGAAGGAGAGGTGCTCGATGAGAACTTTGTCACCGTACGACTTGGTAACGTCGTTGAAACGGATGACCTTGTTTCCAAGGTGCGGTCCGTTGGGAATATAGATTTCCAGGTTGGCCTCCTTCTGCTTGGTGTCGGCCGATGCCATCTTTTCGTAGGCACCCAGACGGGCCTTCTGCTTGGCCTGGCGGGCCTTGGGCGCCATGCGCACCCATTCGAGTTCCCGCTCCAGGGTCTTGCGGCGTTTGCTCTCGGCCTTCTCTTCCTGGGCCAGGCGCTTGGTCTTCTGTTCCAGCCAGGAGGAGTAGTTGCCCTTCCAGGGAATGCCCTCGCCGCGGTCCAGTTCCAGGATCCAGCCGGCTACGTTGTCCAGGAAGTAACGGTCGTGGGTGACGGCAATGACCGTACCCTTGTACTGCTGCAGATGGGCCTCCAGCCACTGGATGGATTCGGTGTCCAGGTGGTTGGTGGGCTCGTCCAGGAGCAGCACGTCCGGCTCCTGCAGCAGCAGGCGGCACAGGGCCACGCGGCGGCGTTCACCACCGGAAAGCTCCTTGACTTTCTGCTCCGAAGGCGGGCACTGCAGCGCATCCATGGCGCGCTCCAGCTTGGAATCGATTTCCCAGCCGTTCACGGCCTCGATCTTTTCCGTGAGTTCTCCCTGGCGCTCGATGAGGCGGTTCATCTCGTCGTCATCCATGGGTTCCATGAATTTTTCGGAGATCTCGTTGTACTCCTTGAGGATGTCCATCACCTCCTGTACACCTTCCTGCACCACTTCCAGCACCGTCTTTTCCGGATCCATCTGCGGTTCCTGCTCCAGATAACCCACGGAGTAGCCCGGAGCCCAGACCACTTCGCCCTTGTAGGATTTCTCCACACCGGCAATGATCTTCATGAGCGTGGACTTACCGGAACCGTTGAGACCGATGATGCCGATCTTGGCGCCGTAGAAGAAGCTCAGGTATATGTCTTTGAGAATGACTTTGTTATTGTGGGGGAGCACCTTGCCCACCCCGTTCATCGAGAAGATAATCTTTTCGTCGGCCATATAATTCTGTAATTTGCCGCAAAGGTACGACAATTATCCCGATGCCGCAAACGCATCCGTTTACGATCTTAAGCAGGATTTGCGGCGAATGTCGCTTAAGATCGTATTCACTGACGAACAAAAGCGGGATATGGCCTTAATCTCGCTTTAGATCGTATGGGCCAACGCCCACGCGCAATTTAACATTATTCGCGGAACAGGTCGCGGGAGGGGAGCTGCGAGGAAAAGCGCCCGCGGAGGTTCTTGAACAGGGCGGCGGTGTTTCGCGTGAAGCGCGAGCCGCGCCAGGCGCTGGTGTTGGTGACCATGATCCAGCATTCGCCGTCGGGGTACACTTTGATAAGGGCCGATGTCCCCGAGAACGAGCCGGTGCGCGTCCATTCACCATCCGGCTTGCAGTCTACCCAGCCCAGGCCGTAGGTGTTCTCGTCAAAGTAGTGGGTCATCTGCTCGATGGAGAAGGGCTCCAGAATGTCCGGAACGGGGCCATGACCGTCAATACTGCAGACCAGGCGGGCCAGCTCCGGAACGGAACCAATCCAGCCGCCGGCACCGTACAGGCCGGAAATGAAATTCCCGCCATAGCACTTCTCCACGGAGGCAAACTGCTGGTCGAACGAAGGGCCGGGCTCCGCGTCGGGGTGCATGTAGTAGCGGGTTTCTCCAGGAAGGCGGTCCTTGAGGTAGTCTCCGCCCAGCGAAAAGTGCCTGCAGCCGGCCGGACCAAAGACTTCTTTCTGCATGAACTCCTCATAGGGCATGCCCGAAGCCTTTTCAATCACCAGCGACAGCAGAAGGTACCCGAAGTTGGAATACTCCTGATAGCTGCCGGGCTCGAAGGCCAGGCGCCGGGCAACCTCCTTCCGTACCAGAAAATCCGTGGACGGCGGCTCCGAGAGCCCGTGCTGCTGCATGAACCGCGCCGTGTTGAACATGACGTCTCCGCCGCGCGAAGAAAACCCGCCCTGGTGGCGAAGCAGGTGCTCCACGGTGATTTCGTAGAAGCGGTCGTCCTTTATATAGGGGTCGTATTCGTTCAGGATGCCGTAAGGCCCGAAGACCGGCGTTCCCAGGAACACCTTGCCTTCTTCCTGCAGCCGCATGATCCCTACGGCCGTGAGCAGTTTGGAGACGGAGGCCAGACGGAGGCGCACGTCGGGATGCATCCGCGTGGAAGCATCGGCCCATCCATACCCCCTCGCGTAGAGGAGGGAGTCGTTGCGCACGATGGCGAGCGACGCGCCGTGCAGCCCCCAGAAATTGAGGAAACTGTCAATGGCGTTGTCCATGCGGGGAAGCTCCGAGAGCTCGTTGGGAAGGCTGCCGCCAAGGTCTTCCTTCCACGGGATGGGCACTTCCTCCGGGAGTGGAGCGACATCGGCCCGCTCGATTCCGCGCACAAGGAAAACGGCCGCCAGAAAGAGGGCGGCTGCAATGGTTATGAATCTGAGCGACCTCACTTGATGAGACCGGCTCTGCGACCGAAGTCGATGATGTAGTCGGCCGTACCGTCAATGCCCAGCACCGAGCTGTCTATGCACAGATGGTAGTTGGCGGCCTGCCCCCAGGCGCCGAACGTGTAGTAGTTGTAGTACGTCTCGCGGGTGCGGTCTTTCTTGCGCATGAGTTTCTCGGCCTCGTCTTCGGTGAGGTTTTCCTCCTTCATGAGGCGCTGGATGCGGTATTCCTCGGGAGCGCACACAAAGACATTGAGGCACTTGCGCTCCCGCAGGATGTAGTCTGCGCATCGGCCGATGATGACGGCGTCTCCTTTGTCGGCGATGCCGCGGATGACCTCGCTCTGGATGTTGAACATGACGTCGTCGTTCACAATCCCGCTGTCCATGTAGCTGTTGAGGCGGTTGGAGGCGAAGAAGCTGCTCACGGAGAACAGGCTGCGCTTCTCCTCACCGGCGAAGAGGCTCTTGGAATAGCCGCTTTCCTCCGCCACCTTGGAGATGAGGGCGTTGTCGTAGAAGGGGATGCCCAGCTTTTGGCCGATGGCCTGGCCCACGTAGCCGCCGCCACTGCCGAACGAACGGCCGATATTGATGAGTGTATTCATAAGCGTTTAGATCTGACTTCCCAAAATGGTAGGATCGTCCCCGTCCTTCAGTTTACCCAGCTTTACAAGGAGTCCCCAGGCCATGATGCCCGTGATGATGGCCGATGTGATGTCGGAGACAGGAAAGCTGTACCATACGCCGTCCTCGGATTCCAGGAAAGCCGGAAGCAGGTAAATGCAGGGGAGGAGGAACAGGAGTTGCCGGGACAGGGACAGGAAGACAGACTTCTTGACCATGCCCAGACACTGAAAGAGGTTGGTGGTCACCATCTGGAAGCCCACGATGGGGAACACGATATTGAGTTTTTGGAGGCCTCTGGCGGCCTTTTCCATGAGAACGGGGTCTTCGGTGAAAATGTTCGCGGCGGGCACGGCCAGGAACTCGGAGACCACCCAGCCCAAGGTGGTGACCAGCGTAGCCCACAGGGCTGTCTTGATATACACCTCGCGTACGCGGGCATACTGTCGGGCGCCGAAGTTGTAGCCGGCAATGGGCTGCATGCCCTGGTTGAAGCCCATCACAATCATGACGAAGAGGAACGTAAGGCGGTTCACGATGCCGTAGGCGCCGATAGCCAGGTCTCCGCCCCACTTGACCAACTGCTGGTTGATGAACAGCACCACGATGCAGCTGGCCAGGTTCATCAGGAAAGGTCCCATGCCGATGGCCAGGGAGTCCTTGGCAATTTTCCAGTCTACGTGGAACAGCTTCAGGGACAGGGGCAGATGCAGGAAACGCTCCTGGTTGAAGAAGTACCGCAGCGTGTACGCAAGCGACATGAGCTGGCACAGGACGGTGGCCAGGGCCGCTCCCTTGATGCCCATGTCCAGCACAAAGATGAAGATGGGGTCCAGGATGGCGTTGGAAATTACGGTGAACAGCGTAAGTCCCATGGCTAGCTTTGGATTGCCGGACGATCGCACCACGGAATTGAGGCCGAAGTACAGGTGCGTGACCATGTTGCCCAGGGCGATGATGACCATGTAGTCCCGGGCAAAGGGGAGGGTGGCGTCCGACGCCCCGAAAAAGCGGAGGATGGGATCCATCCACAGGAGCGTCACCAGCGTGAAGGCAAGGCCCGTGAGGATGTTGAGGGTGACCTCGTTGGAGAGCACTTTGCCGGCTACCTTGTAGTTTTTCTGGCCCAGGAGCACGGAAATCATGGTGGCGGCGCCCACGCCCACCAGCGTACCGAATGCGGTGGAGATGTTCATGAGCGGGAAAGTGATGGCGAGGCCGGCAATGGACAGGGAACCTACATCGGGGATGTGGCCGATGTAAATGCTGTCTACCATATTATACAGCGAAGACGCCGTCATGGCGATGATGCCAGGGACGGCGTATTGCCGGATGAGTGCGCCGATGGGCTTGGTGCCCAGCTCTGTGGGAACGGAAGTATGGCTCATTTACTCGACGATTTCCAGTTCGAACCACAGCGAGGCATAGCCGGGAATGGAGCTGCCGCTGCCGGAGGAAGAGTAACCGTGCGAGGACGTGAACAGGGCATTCGCCTTCTGACCCTTCCAGTGCATGAGATAGAGGGCGCCCTTGAAACCGTTGATAAGGGAAGAACTGCCGCCCATGGTGATGTCGCTGTACGTGTTGGCGAGGCTTACGCTCTGGGGCTCGTAGGTGCGGCTGGCATTGTAGATGCCGGCATCCTTGGCCACTTTCTCGAGGGTGGTGTCAAACACGGTTCCGTCCAGGAGACGTCCGGTGTAATTGATCTTGATGGTAGCGCCGGTCTGCAGTGCGTCTTCCTCCTTGAACGAGGAAACGTCGCTGGAGAACCAGAACGTGCCGTCGGGCTCCTGGTCCTGGACGTAGGACACATTGTCCGCATCGCTGAAGTTGTTGTGGACGAACGTGCTCAACTGGGTCTTGGCGGTCACCTCCGGGTCCGGTGTGAAACTCTCCAGGGTAATCTCATAGATAAGGTGCGTGCTGCTGGTGCATGCGTCCAGATATTCCTTCTGGGTGGCGTACCGGCTGGTGGTAAGCATCCAGGCGGGGATGACAGCCTTGCGGGTGCCGCCAATGCGCATGCCGTCCACGAGGGCGTCCAGGCCGGCATAGCTGTAGTTTTCTCCGAGCAGCTGATACTTGGGACCATAGTAGTTGCCCTTCACGTAGGTGCCCAGCTGCTTGGACAGCGTTTCGTCGGTGGTGGAAGAAACTGCTCCCGAGAGGGTGCGGATGGTGCTCCTTACATACACATAAGGGGCCTCGCTGGTCCATTCCAGGCCGTTTCCGGGCGTTTCGCTCAGAAGGTACAGACCATCCTTGGTGGGGCCAATCCCGGGATGGTACTTTTCCATCCACAGTTTGATGTACTCCTGGGCATCCTGTCCCGTAGTGGATGCCTGGTTTTTGGCGCAGGCACCTGCAAGGAGGCAGGCCGCAGCCGTAAAGAGAATCAGTTTTCTATTCATTGGGTAAAATTTCATCAATCAAAATGTAATAGACCAGGGCGCTTAATGCAGGAATCGTGCCCCGCTCTTTTTTTCTGTAACCATATTTCCCGGTAAAGAGGATATATCCCTCGTCCTGGGGCTGTACACCCACGAGGCCGTCGGCCAGGCCGGGGACGAGCGAACCATCCAGGGTAATGGTATCCAGCTGGAAGCGGCTCTCGTCGGAGGTGTCCCACTTGGCCTGCGCAGCCAGTTCCTTGAAGTTGGTGGCGACGAGGTTGGATGTGGAGAGGCTGGCCGATGTGAGCGTGAAGCACCCGTAGTAAAGCGATACCCGCTGCCCCCAGGCCAGGGAGTCCCGCGTAGGATCCAGGGTGTCGTGCATGGTGAGCCGATAGGCTCCGCCGTTGCGCGTAAGCGTGGCCGTGTTGTCCTTTCCCATCTGGGTGCTCACGAAACTCTCGATATAGCTTGCCTGCTTGTCATAGGTGGCCTGTTCCTGCTTGGCACAGCCGGCGCTGACAAAGAGCGCAAGGACCGGTATGATGGTACGTGTTCTCATTTGAGGTAGTCTTTAAGGACGTTTTCCAGGTACGAGGGGGCGGCATCGGCCGATGGAATGTCTTCTCCGATGCGGATTTTTCCGCCTGCCGCGTTTTCGTGCCCGCCGCCGTGGAAATAGCGCTGCGTGAGCTGCTGGGCGCTGGTCCCCTTCTTGGAACGGACGCTCACGCGGAAATGGTCTCCGTCCTCCTTGAGGAGTACGCTCAGATGCACTTTCTCGATGGTAAGCGGCACGTTGACAAGGCCCTCCGATTCTCCGTCGCGCATGTCAAAGCGCTCCTGAATGTCCCTTGTGAGGACCATGTAGGCCGTGCCGTTGTCAAGGATGTGAAGCTCATCGCTCTGCATGTAGCCCATGAGCCGCACGCGGTTCTCGCGGTAGCTTTGATAAATCTTGCCGATGAGCGCATCCCGGTCCACCCCGGCCGCAATGAGCTCCGACGCCATCTGGAACGTAGACGGAAACACGGAATTCGCAAAGTTGTTGGTGTCCGTGGTCATGCCGGTCATCAGCGCTGCGCCGATACCCCCTGCCCACATCGCCGAAGGCCCTGTCCCTCCGGGGGCTAAAAAACAGGCCGATGCCCCCGGAGGGACAGGGGCCTTCGGCTCTCCGGCGCACATTCCCTCTGTCTCCTTCTCTGTCAGGGCTTTGAGGAGCCAGTAGACGACCTCCGAGGCGGAGGAGATATCGGGAGTGGAGAAGACGAGACCGAAGCTTGGGGTGTCGGGGTTCAGGTGATGGTCCATGATGACCTTGGGGGCGCTGGACGCCGTCAGGAAGGGCTCCAGGGCTTCTGTCCGGATGAAGGCATTGGCATCGGCCAGAATGATGAGGTCGGCCCTGGCGATGCGGGATTCTGCCTCTGCGGGAGCGGCGTCGTGGAAGAGGAAGGGGATTCCTTCCGGGAGGATGAAGCGGAGGTTGTCGGGAGGGGTGTCGGGTAGGACGACGGCGACGTCTTTTCCCATGCCGCGCAGGTACAGTGCCAGGCCGGAAGCGGCGCCCAGGGCGTCTCCGTCCGGGTGCGTGTGGGCCACGATGACCGGATGGCGGGCACTGGCCAACCACCTTTTCAGGGTGACGATATCTTCTTGATGGATGAAGTCCATGACACTGCTGTTTCCGGTGGCAAATTTACAAAAGATTATTGCTTTTGAGAAATGATTTTGTTAACTTTGTCGGAACTTTTGGAAATTATAAAACACTAGAATAATGAACAAATCTGTCAAAATTGCTTGCGAGGTTGTTCTCGGAGCCCTGATTGTCCTGCTCGTCTGGCTCACTGTGAAGAGTGTCCAGAAACCCGTACAGTTCAACAAGGAGGTCGCCGCCCGTTCCCAGGTGGCTATCCAGCGCCTCAAGGATATCCGTACCCTTCAGGAGGCTTACAAGAGCGTGAACGGTCGTTTCTCTTCAACTGTGGACACCCTCAAGCTGTTCTATGAGACCGGCAAGATGGACATCGTAATGCAGATCGGCTCCCTGGATGACTCCCTCGCCGTGGCCAACACCGAGGCCATCAAGAAGGCCAACAAGAAGCTCAAACCCGCAGAGATGACTGCCAAGCTGGCTGCCGCTTACGCCGCCGGCCAGAAGGTTGTGTTCTCTACCGTCACTGAGGTTCCCGTACGCGATACCCTGTTCGCCAGCCGCAAGGACTTCTGCGTGGACTCCCTCGCCTTCATCCCGTTCTCCGGTGGTCAGAAGACCCAGATGGAAGCTACCGTCAAGACTGTATCCGGTGTTCAGGTTCCTCTGTTTGAGGCCCGCATGCCTTACAGGGCTCTCTGCAAGGGCCTGGACAACCAGCTCCGCATCAATCTGGATGCCGAGCGCAAGGACCAGAACAAGTACGAAGGCCTGCAGGTGGGCAGCATCACTGCTCCCAACAACAACGCCGGTAACTGGGAATAGTCCGTATGGACCAGTCCACTATATCATCTAAAGAAATATCCATTCAAGTCTCCTTGAGTGGATTTTCTTTTAATGGCTCGCCCTGGTATCCCGCAGAGCGCGTCTTTACCATGCCGGAACTTCAGCGCCGGTATGAAAAAGTGGAGATTTCCCTCCTTACTCCCAAGGTGGCGCTGGTGCCGGATGCTTTCCTGGAACCGTCCAGAGCCCGTCAGGCCCTCTCCGAGGTTGTTTCCCTCCGGGATACGGACCAGGTGGAAACCGTGGCCGTTCCTTCGCTGGGCGCTACGCTGGTGTACTCCAATTCGCTGGACGAATCCCTCTCCCGGGTGCTGTCCCAGACGGTGCTCAACACTGCCGGCGAGCCGTCCCGGGTGCTGCCGGAGATGTACTATCTCTTGAGGCAACTGGGCTCTCTCCCGGACTACAACAAAATTGTGGCCTCCTGGCACAGCGGTTACCTGCATCTGGTGATCGGCCAGGGCAGGAGCCTGTGCCTGGCCAATGTCTACGAAGCCCCGGATTTCACTACGGCCCAGTACTTCCTTTTCCTGGGGCTCAAGAAGCTGCAGCTCAATCCGGAGGTGTCCACCGTGTGTTTCCGTACCCCGCTGGACCTGGATTCCGAGATGTCGCTGTATCGATATTTTAAATCGGTGGTGCAGCTATGAGAATCATTGGAGGAAAACTGAAGGGCAAGAGCTTCATGCCCCCGGCCGGCTACAAGGCACGTCCCACCACGGACTTTGCCAAGGAAGGCCTGTTCAATATCCTGGACAACGAATACGAGTTCGAGGACCTCAAGGTGCTGGATCTCTTCGGTGGTACAGGCTCCATTGCCTTTGAGTTTGCCTCCAGGGGCGCTTCCCGTGTCTACTGCGTGGAAATGGCCCGGGAGAATGCCTCTTTTATCAAGACCGAGGCGGCCCGTCTGGGCCTTCCCAACGTAACCATGGTGCGGGACAATGTCTTCGACTTCCTGCCCATCTGCCACGAGAAATTCGATATCATCTTTGCCGATCCGCCCTATGCCCTGGAGGGCCTTGCGGGCATTCCGGATATCATCTTTTCCTTGAACCTTCTGCACCCCGGCTGCTATTTTATTTTGGAGCATGGAGATGAGCATTCTTTCCAGAACCACCCGCGTTTTGTGAAGGAGAAAAGTTACGGAAGGGTTCATTTTAGCTTTTTTGAATCATGATCTCGTTTCTTATCAGCATTGTAGCCCTTGTTCTGGGCTATTTTGTTTATGGCGCGTTTGTAGACCGCGTCTTCGGCCCCGATCCCCATCGGCCCACCCCGGCCATCTCCAAGGCCGACGGCGTGGACTTCATTGCCATGCCCAGCTGGAAGGTGTACATGATCCAGTTTCTCAATATTGCGGGAACGGGCCCCATCTTCGGCGCCATCATGGGTGCCAAGTTCGGCCCGGCCAGCTACCTCTGGATTGTGCTGGGCTGCATCTTCGCGGGTGCCGTCCACGACTACATGTGCGGCATGCTCTCCGTGCGTCATGGGGGTGCCGGCTTCCCGGAACTGGTGGGAGACTACCTGGGACAGCGTACCAAAAAGGTGATGCTGGTGTTCAGCATCGTGCTGCTTCTTCTGGTGGGAACGGTTTTCGTCTACAGCCCGGCCCTTATCCTCGGAGACATCGCCGGTGACGGCTCCCGCGGGTCCATCATGCTGTGGGTGGGTATTATCTTTATATATTATGTAGTAGCGACGCTTCTGCCCATCGACAAGCTCATCGGCCGGGTGTATCCGCTCTTCGCGGTGGCCCTTCTCTTTATGGCGACCGCCCTCATGGTGTGCCTGTTTGTGAAGTGGCCCTCGCTGCCGGAGATCTGGGACGGCCTGGGCGGCTGGTCGGAGCAGGCCGGCCTCAAGGACCAGCCCATCTTCCCGTGCCTTTTCATTACCATTGCGTGCGGCGCCATTTCCGGCTTCCACGCCACGCAGAGCCCGCTCATGGCCCGTTGTATCCGTAATGAGAAAATGGGCAGGCCCGTGTTCTATGGCTCCATGATTACGGAGGGCCTGGTGGCTCTTATCTGGGCGGCGGTGAGCTCCTGGTTCTTCTTCGACGGCGGCGCGGCTGCCGTGGGCTCGGACCTTTCGGCCGCGGCCCCCACGGTGGTGACCAAGGTCTCCGAGAACTGGCTGGGCCTTCTGGGCGGCATCCTTGCCATCCTGGGCGTGGTGGCGGCTCCCATCACTTCCGGTGATACGGCATTCCGCAGTGCGCGCCTCATCATCGCCGACTTCCTGCATCTGGAGCAGCGGGTCATCGGCAAGCGTCTTGCGGTGGCCATCCCCCTGTTTGCGGGATCGGCCCTCCTCCTGTGGTATAACATTGCCGATGCAAACGGCTTCAACACCATCTGGCGGTACTTCGGCTGGAGCAACCAGACCCTCGCGGTGTTCATGCTCTGGACGGCAACGGTGTACCTTTGCCGGCGGCGGTCATCGGCCCACTATCTCATGACGCTCCTGCCTGCGCTCCTCATGACGTCCGTCTGCGTCACCTTCATCCTCATTGACAAGACTGGCTTCCGGCTGCCCCAGACGTGGGCTCCCTGGATTGGCCTCGCCACCTTTGCCGTCGCCCTTGCGCTGTTCGTGCTCTGGCGCCGCCGCGTCGCTCCTTCGCAACGCATTGATTCTGAGTAGCTTCTCTTTTTCTCTTTAGGCTGCTCTGCCTAAAGAGAAAAACTTATAACATTGATAACCAATTAATTAGACAACTAGCGATGTTGGACAAAGAGAGAGGGCTTTACGTAGCCCATAGCCCCAGCGGCCCCATTTCCATCACGGGCAGGATGGCCTGCCGTCACGGACTCATCGCCGGCGCCACCGGTACCGGTAAAACGGTTACGCTGCAGGTGCTGGCCGAGACTTTTTGTGAGGCGGGCGTTCCCTGCTTCATGGCCGATATGAAGGGAGACCTCAGCGGCATCTCTCAGGCGGGCCGTCTTACCGGGTTCATCGAGAAACGCATGCCGGAGTTCGGCATTGAGAATCCTCAGTTCCATGGCTGCCCGGTGCGCTTTTTCGACGTCTTCGGGGAGCAGGGACATCCCCTTCGCAGCACCATCTCCCGCATGGGCCCCGAGATGCTGGGCCGCCTGATGGAGCTGAACGAAACCCAGACCGGCGTTCTCAATATCGTTTTCAGGATTGCCGATGACAACGGTCTCCTCCTCATTGACCTCAAGGACCTTCGAGCAATGCTCAATTTCGTGGGGCAGAACGCCGCGGAATACACCACGCAGTACGGCAATGTGACGCAGGCCAGCGTGGGCGCCATCCAGCGCGCCCTGCTCGCACTGGAAAGCCAGGGAGCCGACAAATTCTTCGGCGAGCCCGATTTCGACATCTACGACCTACTGCAGTGCGAGGCCGGAAAGGGCATCATGAACGTGCTGGCGGCCGATAAACTCATGCTCCAGCCCAAGCTCTATTCCACCTTCCTGCTGTGGCTGCTTTCAGAGCTCTACGCCACGCTGCCCGAAGTGGGGGAGATGGACCTTCCCAAACTGGTGTTCTTCTTCGACGAGGCCCACATGCTCTTTGAGGGTACGTCCAAGGCTCTCACCGACAAAATCGAGCAGGTCATCCGCCTCATCCGTTCCAAGGGCGTGGGCATCTACTTCATCACGCAGAGCCCGGCCGATATCCCCGTGAACATCCTGGGCCAGCTGGGAAACCGCGTGCAGCATGCGCTCCGGGCCTATACCCCGCAGGACCAGAAAGCCGTGAAGGTGGCGGCCGATACCTTCCGTCCCAACCCGGCCTTCAAGACGTACGAGACGCTCCTGGAGCTGGGAACCGGAGAGGCGCTCGTCTCCTTCCTGGACGAGAAGGGCACCCCCGCCATGGTGGAGCGCGCCAGGATTCTCTTCCCGCTGTCGCAGATCGGGGCCATCACTCCGGAGGAGCGGGCCGATATCATTCGCCGCAGCCGCCTTTTTGGCCGATACGACCATCCCATTGACCGCGAGAGCGCCTACGAACTCATAACGAAGGCCACCGAGGAGGCCGAACGGCAGAAAGCCGAGCTGGAAGCCGCCGCTGAGGCTGAGAAAGAAGCGGCCCGGGCCCAGAAGGAGGCAGCCAAGGCCAAAAAGAAGCCGGGCCTCGCCTCCAAAGTGCTCCGGAGCGTCCTCACGGCCGTAACAGGCGTTGCCGCCGCAGCGGCCGCCGATGCCGTTTCCTCCAAGATAACCGGTAAGAAAACCGCTTCCCGCACCACTACGGGCGAGAAGATGGTAAAGCGCGCCACCAAGAGCGCTACCACCACCCTTACGCGTGAACTCACGCGCAGTATTCTGGGGAATCTGGTGAAATAGATTAGCGCTACAAACCCTTCTGCTTGGCCTCGTCCCAGATGGCATCCATCTGCTCCAGGGTC
>CAMODD010000009.1:0-43490 GCA_946611215.1 uncultured Bacteroidales bacterium
TAGTTCTGGTAGTTCATGAACTCTTTCTCCTCCTTGAACATGCGGCTCATGAGAAGGGCGCCCAGTTTGTAAAGCCAGCGGGAGAAGATGTCCTTTTTAATCTTTTTGAGCAGCTCCAGGGCCGTTCCTTCGGTGGTCTTGACCAGGACGTTGCCGGAGAAACCATCGGCCACCACTACGTCGTAGCGGCCGCTGAGGAGGTCCCGGCTCTCCATGTTGCCCACGAAGTTCACGGACGGCGTCTCCCGGAGCAGCTGATAGGTCTCCCGGCGCATGTCGTCTCCCTTTTCGGCCTCCTTGCCCACGTTCAGGAGCGCCACGCGGGGACTCCCCACGCCGTACACGTTTTCCATGTAGAGGCTGGCCATGATGGCAAACTGGCGGAGGTGGGCCGATGTCACTTCGACGTTGGCACCGCTGTCACACACCCCCACAATCCCTCCGTTCATGGTAGGGAGCAGGGGACAGAAGGCGGGTCGGATGACACCCGGAATGCGGCCGAGCCGAACCAGAGCGCCTGTCACCAGAGCACCCGTAGAGCCGGTGGAAACCATAGCGGCAATGTCGTCCCGGTCCCGAAGGAGGATGATGCCCTTCATCATGGAAGAGTTGCGCTTGAGGCGCACGACATCGGTGGGCTTTTCATCGCAGCCGATGACCTCCGGTGCATCCACAATCTCCAGACGGGAAGCATCGTAGGTTTTGCCCTCCAGGCACTGGCGCAGGACGGATTCGTCACCGGTAAGGATGACGGACAAGTCCGGGTTCTTAGCCAAAGAAGCGAGGGCGCCTTCTACTGGGGCTTCGGGGCAATGGTCTCCGCCGAAGCAGTCAACAATGATTTTGATCATAGGCTCTTCACGTATGCACGATACCGTTTACACTCTTCACGCTTGAAGCGGCGCCAGGCGTTCTGGATGGCGTAGTTGTCTTCCAGATTGAGGTTGGTGTCGGCCCACTTCAGGCGCGGGTTGTCCCGCAGCATCTTCATGATGGCAAGGGACAGGGCCCCGGACACGCCTCTGTTGAGATATTCGGGCTCTACACCCACAAGGCAGAGATCCAGGATTTCCGGATTCCGGATGGCGCGAAGAAGCTTCAGGAGGGTGAGCGGCGTGTATTTGCCACGCGTTCCCACCAGCGCCTTGGCCAGGCCGGGGAAGGACAGGCCAAAGCACACGATCTTCTCGTTCTCGTCCAGGATGACGGCCGTGTGCTCGGGGTTGATGACCATGGCAAAGTTTTCCAGCACCAGTTTTCGCATGCCCTCGGTAAACGGAACGGTGCCGTACAGGCCTTCGTAGGATTTGTCCAGGAGGTCGAAGATGCCGTCGGCATACTTCTTAAGGAGTTCCCGTCCGCTGCGGGCGGTACCGTAGTGCAGCTTGTAGCGCTTGAAGATAAAGCCTACCAGCTGCTCCAGTTCCTCGAGGGCCTCGGGGCTCTCGGCTCCGTAGAGGCGGCTGGCTGTCCAGTCAATCTCCTTTTCAAAGCCCAGGGCTTCTACGTGCTCTTTATAATAAGGTGCGTTGTAGTTCTCCTCGAAGGTGGCGGGCTCCTCGAAGCCCTCTACCAGCATGCCTTCCCGCTCCAGGTCGGAGTAGTTGAGCGGCCCCACCAGGGTGTCCATGCCCTGCTCCCGGGCCCACTTTTCCACGGCGCCGAAAAGGGCGCGGGAGACTTCGAGGTCGTCGGTGGCGTCGAAGCGGCAGAAGCGGCAGCGCTTTTCCCCGTTCTTGGCATTGGCGTCCTTCTGGATGATGCCCTGGATGCGGCCCGCCATGACGCCGTCCTTGTAGGCGTTGAAAAAGACGGAGTCGCAGCTGCTGCGGTACACGTAGTCTTTCCGGAACATCTTCTTTTCGTCGGCGTACAGCGGCGGTACAAAGAAGGGGTTGCCCCGGTACAGGTCCAGTGCAAAGTTCAGGAACTCTCTGCGTTCCTTCGCGGTTTTGACTTCTCTTACTTCAATCATCTTACCGGCTCTTGGCATGGAAACAGACGCCCACGCCGTTGGGACCGCAGTGGCTGCCGGCGGTGGGGTTCACGTCTACATATACGATATCCTGCTTGCCATAGCGCTCCTCGATCATGTCGCCGATGGTGCGGGCAATTTCGGGGGCGTCGGTGTGGCCGATGCAGATGCGGTGCTTTTCAATCTCGTCTCCCAGCTCTCCCACTTTGTCCACCAGGTACTGGATGGCTTTCTGGCGGCCCTTGGCGGTGCCGACAGAAACCATTTTGCCCTCCTGGCTCATGTGGATGAGGGGACGCACGCCGATGAGCGTACCCATGGTGGCGGCAAGCCCGCTCACCCGGCCGCTGCGGCGGAAGAACTTGAGGTCATCGGCAAAGAAATACATGGCGAAGTGGTCTACCTCGGCCTTGGCCCATTCCAGGATCTCGTCCAGGGTTTTGCCGGCTTTCACGAGGTCTCCCACCTCGCGCACGATGGCGTAGCTGATGGTGGTGATGCCCTTGGTGTCGATTTCCTCGAAGCGGGCGGCCGGATACCGGGTCTTGAGCTCCGCTACGGCCTGGTCCATGGCGTCGAAGGTGTTGGTCATGGCACGGGAGAAATGCACGTACAGGATTTCGTTGCCGGCCTTGAAGTCTTCTTCAAAGTACTGGATATATTGTTCACGGGAGATGGCGCTGGTGGTGGGGAGGACCCCGCCGCGGAGGATGTCGTAGAAGGCATGGGCATCGAAGCTGTCAAAATCTACGTAAGGGTACACGGTCTTGGCATCGATGCTGTAGGGCATGGAGATGAGCTTGTAACCGTACTCGGCGGCAAGGGCCGGGTAGAAGTCGGTGTCTGTGTCGGTATAAATCTTTAGCATAGAACGAGAATATAGTCGTAAACAGGTTGTCCTCCGTCATGGAGGATGATTTCGGTCATGGGGCAGGCTTTTTCCAGGCGGGCTTTGATGCGGGCTGCTTCGTCGGCGGGGGCATCGGCCCCGGAGAAGAGGAGAAGGACGTCGGAGGAGGAGGCCTCGAGTTTATCGGCAAGGGCGAGGACGGCTTCTTCGCGGGCGGGCGCTGCGGAGAGGATCTCTTTTCCGCTAAAGCCGATGTACTCTCCGGCGTGGGCCTCGGCGGTGTCGCGGATGGCGCGGGAAACTGCGCCGGTAGTGACGGCTGCGGCGGCTTCTGTCAGGGATGCGGTCATTTCCTCCACGGGAAGGCTGGCGTCCAGGTTTGCGAGCGCGTAATAGCCTTCGCCGAGGGTTTTGGTGGGAATGACGACAACGGTGGAATCGGCATATAAGGAGGCGGCCTGCTGGGCCGTAAGGATGATGTTGCTGTTGTTGGGGAACACCAGGATGGTGCGGGCGTTCACCTCCTTGAATGCTTCCAAGAAACGCTCTACGGAGGGATTCATAGTTTGGCCGCCCTCGATGACGGCGTCGACGCCCATGTCCTTGAAGCACTGGGTGAGGCCTTTGCCGGCGGCTACCGTGACGGTGGCCAGGTCCTTTGGAGCACGTTTATAGCGCTCGTCCATGTGGTTCTCATGGTGCTGCAGGGTCATGTTCTCCACCTTGATGGTGAGGAACTCTCCCCACTCGCGGCAGCGGGTGAGGATGGCGCCGGGGTCTTTGGTATGGACGTGGACTTTTATGATGCTGCCGTCGCGGAAGAACACGAGGGAGTCTCCCTGTTCCTGGAGCCAGTTCTTGATTACGTTTTCGTCAAAGTGCTCCAGGTCTACTTTGCTGCGCTGGAGGCGTAGGAGGAACTCCGTGCAGTAGCCGAATTCCAGGACGCTGTCTTCCGTGAAAGCGTCCAGGTTGACGGAGGCTGCCTTAACGGCTTTTTCCTCTCCGACTTCGATCGGGGATTTTCCGTGCAGGGCGTCGCGCATGCCCTCGGCAATGCTCAGGAGGCCTGCACCTCCGCTGTCCACCACGCCTGCTTTTTTGAGGACGTCCAGGAGTTCGGGGGTGTGCTGCAGGCTCAGGTCCATGCCGGCAATCCAGAGGTCGAAGTATTCTTCCAGGCTGGCCGATCCTTCGGCCGCGGCGACGCCCTCCCTCAGGACGGTGAGGATGGTGCCTTCGACGGGCTGGGAGACGGCGTGGTAGGCCTCGCTGACGGCCGATTTCATGGCTTGCGTGAAGGCGGGGACATCGGCCTCCTTCAGGCCCTGGAAGCCTTTGGTGAGGCCCGCGAAGATGCGGGAAAGGATGACGCCGGAGTTGCCGCGGGCGCCCATGAGCATGCCCCTCGAGATGGCTTCTGCGGCTTCGGACAGGGTACCATCGGCCTTGATGTGCGTGCCGGCCTCGATGGTCATGTACATGTTGTCGCCGGTGTCGCCGTCGGGGATGGGGAAGACGTTGAGCTCGTTGATGCTCTCGCGGTCTTCACTGAGACGGGCGGCGCCGCCGCGGATGAGGTTCAGGTAAAGTGTTGCGTCTAAGTTCATTCGGGAATTCGGAAGGTTTTTCTGAAGAAGGGAATCTTTGTGAGCATTCGGAAGATCCAGGGCTGCAGGGAGTACGTGATGAGGATGGTGGAAGCCATGCCGATGAGCGTGATGAGGCCGATGGAATGGATGGCCGGATGCGTGGCAAAGATGAGGGAGAAGACAACGATGCCCAGGATGAGGGCACTGTAGAAGATGGCGGCTTTGTGATAGTCCAGCATGCGGGTTTCGCCTTTCCGTGCTTCGGCCAGCAGGCCTTCCATCACAAAGATACTGTAGTCAACGCCTATACCGTAAATGAAGGTGGCAATGACAATGTTGATCAGGTTGAATTCAAGACCCAGGAGGGCCATGTAGCCTTGCATTACGTACCAACTCACGAACATGGGGAAGAAGGCCACGAGGGCAATCCAGAGGTTGCGGAAGCTGATTAAAAGGACAATGAAGACAAACAGGCTGGAGATCCAGAGGGTGGTGCTGAAGTCGTCGTGGATTACCTGGACCAAGTCTTTGCAGTAGTAGAAGGGCTCCAGGACAAAGACGTGGGGCAGGGTAGTGAGGGCATCCCAGACGGCCGTCTGGTTCTCATGGGCATAGGAGACGTCAGTGAAGACCATGTAGCGGCCGCTTTCCTGCTTCTCCACGAAGTTGGAGAGAAGGCCCGGGGGAACGATGCCGGACTCGAACAGGTTGTCGGGCTCATATTGCCTCGAGATGATGTCCAGGAAGGGGTCGAAGAGGTTGTAGGGCAGGTTGTTTTCTGCGGCTGCGGCCCCGAGGTCCCGTTTGAGGCGGGCTACCCTGGCCTTGCTCCAGAATTTGTTCCAGGCATCTATGCGAATCTCCTGGTCTTCCCGGGACTGCAGGAGAAGGCGGGTGACGGGGCTGTAAGTGTAAACGAGCCCCTGTGCCTTCAGGGAATCCAGGGCGGGGAAGATGGCCTTGTTGTACTCGATGGCGGCATCCAGGCTGGCGTCGTCCCAGGCGGCAAAATACATGTGGGTTTTGCCGTCGGCGTTGGTGCGGTTGTAGAGTTCCTGGCTTTCCACGAGGTCGGGGTCGTCGTAGTCCAGGTTCATGAGGTCGCTGTCAAACTTGACGCGGGGGCTGAAGGCGATACCCACCACGATGATGACGATGAGCGAGCCGATAATCCAGTAGTTGCGGTCCCAGGGCAGGGAATTGAAGCGCTCTACCAGAGGGAAGCCGTGGGTACGCTTGAATTTGATCTGCCTGGGATGGAGGAAGTGGGGCAGGAACACCAGGGCGAAGAAGGTGTTGCCCAGGAGGGCGAAGGTGGCAAAGAGGCCGAAGTCGCTGAGGAGGTCGCTCTCCGTGAAGAGAAGGCCCATGAAGGCACCCACGGTGGTGATGCAGCCCAGGACGACGGGGGTACTCTCATCCCGCAGGAGTTTTTTCACGTCTCCCACATAGTAGAAGTGGATGAGTACGTGCAGGCAGTAGCTGATGGCTACGCCCAGGATGATGGCGCCGAGGCCCAGGGCCATCAGGGACATGTAACCTTTGATCCAGTACATGCAGGCCATGGAAAACAGGGCGCCGTAGATGACGGGGAGGATCTGGTGCAGAATGAATCCCGCGCTGTGGAAACTGAGCACCATGATAATGAGGATGAGAAGAAGGGACAGGCCGATGGTCCATACCAGGTCCCGCTTGATGGTGCTGGCGTTGGACACGCTGCCCTGCGGGTTGCCGTGTACGAGGACGCGAAGCTCCGGGTGCTGGATCTCGAAATCCTTGCGGGCCTTGTTGATCATTTTGACAAGGCGGGTGCCCTTGCCGGAGTCGGTGGAAATGAACGAAGGTGCAAGGAAAGCCAGGGCAACACTCTTGTCCAGGCAAAAGAAATGGCCGTCTACAATGTTGTAACTGCCAGTCATATCCTGGGAAAGAGTTTCCAGGAATATTTTTCTGAGGGCCAGCGGGTCCATGGCTACCAGCTGGGTATCGTCGCCGGTTTCATCTTCCATGATGAAGTGGGCGTTTTCGAGCATCTGGGCCTGGATGGCTTCCGGGGTCAGGGCTTTCTCGATGAGGGGGTACCAGGTGGTGTCCATGAAGGACGGAATGTGGGCCAGGCCGTATTCCATGGCAGAGAGGCCGGCTTCGATGTCCATGCTGGCAAGGATGCCCCTGATGAGGTGACTGGACGAATCCCGCTTTTGAAGCATGTCACAGAATTCCTCTACAGCCTGTCCCAGAATGAGGTGATTCACCGGATTGAGGGTGTCCCGCGAGGTTACCTGGATGAAGACTTTCTCCTTGAGGTCGATTTCGCCGAATGCCAGTTCTGTGGACTCTTCTGTCTCCGGCAGAAGTTTCATGATGTCCTCCTCATAGCGGAGCTTGAGTCCAAACCAGGCAAATACCACCGTGCTGGTGATGAGGAGAATCCACATCATGGCCTTATGGTCCTGGAAGAAGTTGTATAAGGGAAGGAATATCCTGTGCATAGCAGTTTTGGAATATAAATTTTACAAATATAGTGTTTTTTTGGGAATGTTTCGCCCTTGCCGCGCTGACGCCAAATCGCCATTCTGTGCGTTCTACGTGTCAACGCGGCAAGCATTTTGGCGAAAACGGCGCAAAACCCGGCCGCGTTGACAGGAAAACGGCTTTCTGTGCGTTCTACTCGTCAACGCGGCATGACTTTACAAGTCGGTCTGGAGTTGCAGGGCGAGGGTGTAGGAAGGACGTCGGTCGGTGCGGAGCTGGCAGGCGGCGCGGAGGTTACCCTTCAGGCTGAAGAAACGCAGTGGGTGCCTCTTGCTTAGGTTGCGGAATGGACGGAGCTTCAGGGAGCCGACGGCAGAGAAGGCGATACCGCGGCCGTTGTAGGCAGGGACAGAGAAGGTGCCGGGTGCATCGCGCTCGTAGCAGTAGATGCGGGCATCCCAGACAGGAATGGAAAAGCCGGTTACACGCAGGTAGAGGGCCGATGACTCGTTCTTGCGGCCGCCTTCCACATACGTAAGGAAGCCCCACATGCTGCAGCGGACTGCCTCCAGCCGTGCCGTGAGGAGCCAATAGGCCGGGCTGACCGATGCCGATGCCGAGGCGGGTGCGGAGGTGAACTTGAGGTCGGCGCGGAGGCTGGTGCGGGGCGATTCGTAGTTGCGGTGGCGCTCGGTGACGCGGGTGTCGAGGAGCCAGGACGGTGTAATCTGCCACTGCCACTGAGAGTAGATGCGGATCTGGATGCGGCGGGGATCGGTGCCTGGAATGGGCAGGAGCGTGGCGTCGACCGTCAGTGATGCCGTGTGGGTCCCGCCAGCCGGGCCCGTCCCGCCGTTTATGCCGGTTCCGCGGTGGGCCGTTGCCGTTGATGAAGCAGTGTTGCCGGCCCTTCGGGAGGCGTAGGCGAGGCCAAGGGCGGCGCCGTACTCGCCATATTTCTTGCCGCTGAAGCGGGAGGGAATGACGCGCGCGAGGGTGGCCCATTTCCAGGAGTCGTTCCATCGGCCTGTGGCAGCAGCCTTGAAGGCGACGGAACGGGAACGGTAGGCGAGCTCGGCCGTGAGGAGGGTGGCGCGTATGGTGAGGCGGGAGTCGAGGGCCAGAGTGGGGGAGCCATCGGCCCATAAAAAGGTGAAACCCAGCTGGGAGGAACGGCCCAGCAAATCGCTGTGGATGCCGTAGTCGTGGCCCATGCCGGCGAAGGCCGATGCCCGCATACGCATGCCTGAGTACTCCAGGGCCAGGCCGCGGTGTATGCCGGACGGGGCGTAGGACCACACCGGGGAGAGTCCTGTGGGGCGCTTCATAAAGGCCGATAGCGTGGAGAGGCTCTCCATGGAAAAGCCGGACCAGGCGGCGAGGCCCTCTCCCCAGCGGGCGTTGAAATGGCCCGCGAGCAGGCGCCAGGGCCCGAGGGATGCATCGGCATAGAAAGAACCATCGGCCTGCGGCGTGCTCCAGCCTTTGCGCAGGGCCCCGCCGACACGCCAGTCCAGTCCGCTTCCGTAGGACTCTCCGCTGGCTTTGATTTTGCCTCCCATGCGGCTGAGGTCCCCGCGAAGGAGCGCGGTGGCGCGGGTGCGGACGGTATCGGCCTGTCCCGGAAGCCTGCCGGAACTGAACGACAAAAAGGGTGCGAGCGCAGAGACGGCACCGGCCCCGAATCCGTCCACGAGAGCGAGTTCCTCCGGCGAAAGGATATCCCCGTACGTAGCGCGATAGTCACGGATAGACGCAACCTGGTAGTCGGTAAGGAGGAGACCGGCGCGCAGGCGGGGATTGTTGATGCGTACCGTAGGCTCGGCTTCGAGGCGGTCCGGGAGATCGGCCGGAATTTCCTCCTCAGACGCCGCACCCGAGAGATACAGGGCTGCCCTTATGATGGCGTCTTCCTGAGCCGGAAGCGACCAGGCGGCTAGTCCTGCGACAAGGCAAAGTAACATTCGTTTCATGCCTCAAGTTACGGACGAGCCAGGCTATTCTCCAAAAATTGTTGAAAACTTATATGTTTTAGCCGATTTTATTGCATGTTTTTTATTAATTTTGTAGAAATTTACCGATTTCAATGGAACATAAAATCCGTCTTCACGACAAAACCTTCAAGATGTTCATCCCCAACGAAGACATCGAGAAGGCTATCGACGCCGTAGCCGAGCGCCTGAACCGGGACTATGCCGGTGCTACCGACGAAGATCCCGTGGTGATGATCTGCACCCTGAACGGAGCCATCATCTATGCGGCCGAACTCCTCAAACGCATCACTTTCCCGTTGGTCCTGAAGGCCTGCAAGCTTTCCTCCTATGAGGGCACCGCCTCTACCGGCGTCATCAAGACCGAAGTTCCGCTGCCCTCGCACTTGGAAGGCAAGCGCGTCCTGGTGGTGGAGGACATTGTGGACACCGGCAACACCATCGTGGCTATGATGCAGCAGCTCAAAGCGCACAAAGTGAAGGACGCCCGCGTTTGCACGCTCCTTCTCAAGAGCGAAGTCTACGACAAGGACGTGAAACTGGATTATGTGGCCATGGACATCCCCAACCGCTTCATCGTTGGCTTCGGCCTGGACTACGACGAGCTGGGCCGCAACATAAAAGACATTTATGTTTTAGACGAATAAAATGAAATACTACGTTTTGTTTGGCCCTCCCGGCGCCGGTAAAGGCACCCAGGCCGGCGCAATGGCAGAGCGCTTCCATCTGTGCCACATCTCTACCGGAGAACTCCTTCGCAGTGAAATTGCCGCCGGCACCCCGCTGGGGCTTGAGGCCAAGGCCCTCATTGACGCCGGAAACCTGGTCCCCGACGCCGTAGTAGAAGGAATGATCGAAGCCAAGTTCAACAGCGTAAAGGATGTAGACGGCTTCCTTCTGGATGGTTTCCCCCGTACCATCGCTCAGGCCGATGCCCTGAAGGCCATGGTGGAAAAACGCGGCGAAAGCGTCACCGCCTGCGTATCCCTCATGATCCCCGACGCCCTTGTGCACGAGCGCATCGCTCACCGCGCACAACTGGAAGGCCGGGCCGATGACGCCCGCGACGAGGTCGTGAGCAACCGCATCCAGAACTATCACAGCAAAACAGAACCGCTCATTGCCTACTACAAGGCTGCGGGTCTGTACTGCGAGATTGACGGTGTCGGCACCATCGAAGAGGTGCGGGACCGTATTTTCAAAATGATGGCTTAGCGCTTGCCAACCTTGAGGCGCTGACCAATGTTGATGCGGTCGCTCCTGAGGTTGTTCCAGTTTTTGAGCTGCTTGACAGTGCAGTGATATTTTCGGGCGATTTTCCCAAGGGAGTCGCCCGATTTTACTTTATAGTAGATCCACTGCCCGGTTGCGCCGCGCGAGGTGGGGACGGGACGTCCGGCTACGGTTTCCCGGCCGTCCTGCACCTTGGCGGTGAAAAGGACATCGGTCTTGTGCCGATAGATGGAGTCCTGCAGGTCCAGGAAGGCGCTGGTGTAGTTGAAGGGAAGGCGGATGACTTCGTCTCCTCCCTCACCGGGGACGATGTCGGTGTAGTACTGCGGGTTCAGGTCCCTGACGTCGTCGAGGGGAATGCCCAGGATCTCGCTCACCTGACGGAAATGCAGGTTCTTGTGGATGTGGAACGTGTCCACGTAGACGGGGAGGGAAATAGGGTCCGGGCGCAGGCCGTACTCGCTGGCGTAGCGGAAGGCGTACATGGCGCCCACCATGGCGGGAACGTAGCCGCGGGTCTCGCGGGGAAGGTAATCGTAGACCGACCAGAAGTCTGTGCGGCCGCCGGCGCGCTTGATGGCTTTGTTCACATTGCCGCTGCCGCAGTTATAGGCCGATATGGCCAGCGCCCAGTCTCCGAAGATGCGGTAGGCATCCCGGAAGTAGCGTGCGGCGGCATCCACCGAGGCGATGGGGTCCATGCGTTCGTCGGTGTAGGAGTCTACCTTGAGGCCGTAGTTGATGGCCGTGCGGTACATGAACTGCCACATGCCCTTGGCACCCACGCGGGATTCGGCCCGGGGATTGAGGGCGCTCTCGATGATGGCTACGTATTTGAGCTCCATGGGAAGGCCGTACTGGCGGAACGTCTCCTCAAAGATGGGCATATAGTACTGAGCCAGTCCCAGCATCTCTCCCATTTTGGTGGGCATCTTTTCCGAGTACAGGATCATGTAGTTCTTAACGGTCTCGTTGTAAGGGAGCGAGATGAAGGAATTCATCCTGGCAAGGCGGTTCATGAGAACGGAATCGGGGACGTCGGTAGTGAAACGTACCGAGTCCATGTTGTACTGCTCGCGGCCGGGGATGCGGCTTTGGCGGTGCATGTACCACTGTCCCAGCAGGGTGTCGGTACTCAGGGTGGTATAGTCCTCCAGGCCGGCCGATACCTTGTTCTCGTTTTCTCCGGAGAGCTCTTCTTCGATTTCTTCGCGCTCGGCTTCCTCGGCCCTGTATGTGGCTATCTCTGCCTCCAGGGCTTCCAGGCGTGCGCGAAGCTGCTCGTTTTCCTGCTGCAGCTGCTTCCTGGTCTTGCGCCCGTCGGGGGCGGCGGTCATGATGCCGGCTGCGAGAAACAGACAGGCGGCGGTTATCAGGTATCTTCTCATTTTCTTAGAATTTTAGGCCGATGGACATGCCTACGGCAGGAGCCGCTGCATATTGGGCGGGCGGCATGAGGGTGGGGGACACCTTGAGGGTGATGTTGTCGTCTACCTCAAACTGCTGCATGTAGGCAAAGACGTTGGCGTCTACCACCTGTAATATATAGGAGAGGGCAATGCCCAGGATACAGTAGTCCCGGATGCGTCGGTAGGAGTCGCGGTAGTATTTGGCGGTCTCGGCGCTTTGCGGGGGACGCTCCACGCCTTCTTCGTCGGTGGTGGCCTGGTTGTAGATCCATCTCCAGCGCTGGTACTGCACGTTGTTGTCATGGGCAAAGTGCAGGGTGCCGCCAATGAGGCCCCAGTAAATGGGCACCTTCCAGGCTTCTCCGTTGTAAATCTGGCCCAGGCCGGGAAGGAGGATGGAATAGAACGTGGACTTGGAAGGCTCCGGACTGCGAAGCCCCTTGTACTGAACCACACCGTCCATGAGCGAAGCCCACCAGACAAGACCCGCTCCCGCCAGGGACAAGTCTCTCCAGGTGCGGTATTTCTCTTCTCCCGTGCTCTGGAATTTCTGGTTGAAGTGAACGCCTCCGTAGATGCCCGCACCCATGCCTCCGTAGATGATGGGCAGTTTCCAGTACTGCTTGTGGTAAATCTGGTTGCCGCCAAGGAATACAGCACTTCCCACCGTAAGGTCCTTCAGGGAAGTGGACTGCTTGTGGGCCAGACCCCCGAAGAAGGCTTTGATGTTGAACAGGGACGACGTGTCCTTGACATTGGCCTGCGTGGTGTCTGCGTAGGTCTGCGTAAAAGCATCCCGCTTGAATTGGTCGTCCCGGTACTGCGCATGCAGGGGGAGGACCGCAAGAAGCAGGCATGTAATTATGACGGAGAGTTTCCTCATCGCTGGTCCAGAGCCTGGAGAAACTGCTCCATCTGGGAGTCGGAGTCGAATTTAATGGTGAGAGTGCCTTTTCCGTCTTTGTTGCGCTTGAGGGAAATGTTTTCTCCAAAGTATCGGGCGACATTTTCCAGAAGACGGTAGTACATGTCCGGAAGCTCCTGCGGATCTTCTTCCCGGGAAGAAGGCTTTTCTCCCTTTTCGAGGGACTTCACTTTCTCTTCCAGCTGACGGACGGAGAGGCCGTTCTTGACGATGAGGTCACAGAGGGCTTCCTGCACGGCGGGGTCTTCGATGCCGAGGAGAACCTTGGCGTGGCCTACGCTCACCAGCCCCACCTTGAGGTCGTGCTGGACCTTGGCGGGCAGTTTGAGGAGGCGCAGCTGGTTGGCGACGGACGCGCGCTTTTTGCTGACGCGTTCTGCCATCTGCTCCTGGGTAAGGTTGCACTCTTCCATGAGGCGCTGATAACTCAGGGCAACCTCGATGGGGTCCAGGTTTTCCCGCTGGATGTTTTCCACGATGGCCATTTCCAGCATGCCTTGCTCGGAGGCATCCCGGATGTAGGCGGGGATCATGTCCATGCCGGCGAGAAGGGAGGCACGGTAGCGGCGCTCACCGCTGATGATCTGGTATTTGTCTCCTTTCCGGCGCACGGTGATGGGCTGGATGAGGCCCAGGGTGCGGATGGAGAGGGCCAGCTCCTCGAGGGCTTCGGTGTCGAAGTTCATGCGGGGCTGGTAGGGGTTGGGTTCGATGAGGTCTACGGGGATACGGAGGACGTCGGATGTGTCCTGCGGTTTGCCTTCGGGAGATACGACTTCTTTGTTGATATATCCTACGGGCTTGCGGATTTCGGTGAGGTCTTCACCGCCCAGGAGGGCGCCCAGTCCCTTTCCCAGGCCGCGCGGTTGATTTTTAGCCATTGGCGTTCTGGTTTTTGTCCAGTACTTCCTTGGCCAGGTTCAAGTAGCTGGAAGTACCGTTGTTCATGACATCGTACAGAATGATGGGTTTGCCGTAGGACGGGGCTTCGCTCAGGCGGATGCTGCGCGTGATGACGGTGTTGAAGACCATATCCTGGAAGTGGTCCCGGAGCTGTGCCACCACCTGGTTGTGTACCTTGGTGCGGCCGTCATACATGGTGACCACGAAACCTTCGATGGTAAGGGAAGGATTAATGCCGTTCTGGACCAGACGGATGGTCTGGATGAGTTTGGCAAGGCCTTCCAGGGCAAAGAACTCCGGCTGGACGGGAATGATGACCGAGTCTGCGGCGGTGAGGCTGTTGACGGTGATGAGCCCCAGGGACGGAGAACAGTCTATGATGATGTAGTCATAGTTGTCCTTGATGGGAGCCAGGGCCTTTTTGAGGATACACTCTCTTTCCGGGGTGTTCAGGAGTTCAATCTCTGCACCGACAAGGTTGATATGCGAGGGAATCATGTGCAGCTTGGGGAGCTCTGTCTGGATGAGGGCGTCTTCTGCTTTAAGCTGGCCGATGAGTATCTCATAGAGCGTGCGGTGGTCTCCGTTGTCCGGGTCGAAGTTGAGTCCCGAAGTGGTATTGGCCTGGGGATCTGCGTCGATGATGAGGACGTTCTTTTCCAGAACGGCCAGGGACGCAGCGAGATTGATGGCCGTGGTGGTTTTGCCCACGCCGCCCTTCTGATTGGCTATGGCTATGATTTTACCCATAATTACTGTCAGTTTTAGTTTACAAATATAGTAAATTCCCCGTAATCCACGCAAAAAAAGTTTCTTCACATGCCGTGTAGGGAAGGTTGGTATTTCGGGGGAATATTTGTATTTTCGCGTGAAGTTTATGGCACAGAAACGCTTCATACAGGTCATTCTGCCGCTCAAGTTGGAGTGGGAGCCCTTCTATAGCCTTCCGGAGGGGGTGACAGTGGAAGTGGGGACCCGTGTGCGCGTTGTTTTTGCCAATGCATTCTATACAGGCTGTGTGAGCCGGGTAGACGCAGATCCCCGGATGAAACCGGAACGCATCATGGCCATCGAGGCCGTGGAAGACGCTCTCCCGGCCGCATCGGAACACGAAATTGCTTTCTGGAGAAGTCTCGCGCAGTATTATCTGTGCACGGTCGGGGAAGTCTACAAGGTGGCATATCCCGCCCTGTACAACCATCAGTCCAGGCTCAAGGTGCCTGAGACCGGCATGCCGCCTCAGCCTGCCCTGAACGCCCATGACGGTGCTCAGGCGGCCGTCATCCGCCACAGCTGGCAGCAAAGCTCCGGGAATGCCGGCAAGACCATCCTTCTTGCTGGAAGAACCAACCGTTCCGTGCTCGTCGAACTGGCCAGGGAGGTGCTGGAGAAGGGGCGCAGCGTGCTCATCCTGGTGCCGGAGACAGGCCGGGCCGATGCCACTGCCGCCATCCCCGGCGCACTTGTATACCACAGCGGGATTACAGCCGGAAAGCGCAAGGCGATTGCCGAGCGTGTCCGTACCGGAGACCCGTGCCTTGTGATAGGAACGCGAAGTGCACTGTTCCTGCCCTTCAGGAACCTGGGCCTCATTGCCGTGGAAGATGAGCATGACCCGGCCTATAAACAGGACGCTCCCGCTCCGCGATACCACGCCCGCGAAAGCGCCATTATGCTCGCTTCCATTCACCACGCGCACGTCATCCTTACCAGCCCCACCCCTTCCCTTGAATCCATTTACAACGCCCGGTGCGGCCGCTACATAGGGCTGAGCGGGGATGAACCCGCAGAGAACAGATCTCCGGAGGTTATCAATATCTCTGCGGAATATCGCAAAAACGGCATGGCCGGTGTGTTTTCCCTCAAGCTGCTGAAGCAAATGAGCGACACGCTGGCTGCCGGCCAGCAGGTGCTCCTGGTAGCACCCCGGCGTATTTATGAAGCAGGCCGGAAGGTAGAGGACAATGTGCTGGAGTATTTCCCTGCGGCGCGGGTGGCGAATCTGGACCAGGGGCAGCCCGACGACGAATACGATATCTACATTGCCAGTACGGCCACTACGCGCGGGTTCCGCTGCGGGAATTTGGGCTTAGTGGGCCTGGTGAGCTGGGACGGCATGCTTTCGCGGCAGGATTTCAGGGCCGATGAACGCGCGTTTCAGCTGTTGGAGCAGTTCCGCAGCATGAGCCCACGGCTTATGATCCAGACCCGAGAACCGCAACACCCCGTCTTCAAGGCCATTTTAAGCGGTGATAGTCCGGTAGATACCCTCCTGGCAGAACGCAGTCTCGTAGGGTATCCGCCCTATGCCCGCATGGTCAAAGTGCTGGTGAAAGACAAAAACGAAAAGCGCCTCCATTTCCTGGCAAAGGAGCTCGCAGCCGCTGTCGCCGAACTTGGAATTCGAGTGGAAGGCCCCCTCGTCGCCTCCGATGAATCCGCCTGCGAAATCCGTCTCCTTCTGCCCCGGGACAAAACCCTTCTGGAAAAGAAAGCGGCCCTCGGTAAAACCGTGGCCGCCTTTGAAGTGAGCCGGAAGTATACCGGCCATATCGTCATAGATGTAGATCCTGTATAGTCTTATTCTTCATACAGAAGATAAGGCTTTCTGGCAACAAGGAACGCTTCTACGTCGGGAGCCCAGCGCGCCTTGATTTCATCGGCGGTGGCTCCTTCCTCAATCATTTCCCGTACCCATTTCTGACCCAGGAGAAGGTCGAAGAAGCGGCGGAAGAAGCCCGTCTCCATGCCCTGCTCCTTGAGGCAGGTGTAGGCGTCGATGACATAGGAAAGATCCATGCCGCGGGCAAAAATCTCCTCCTTGGGCATCTTGGAAAGGTCTACGCCAAAACATTCCTGGCCCAGAAGCGGGGGATGCGTGGAGCCCTTGACGCTCTCCGGGGTAAAGGAATAGGTGTACTTGACGTTCAGGGCCGGATGGCCGTACTGCTGGAAAGGCTTGTCGGTTCCGCGGCCCAGGCTCACCACCGTACCTTCGAACGGGCACAGGGAAGGGTAGAGGTAAATGGCCTGCATGTTGGGCAGGTTGGGGCTGGGACGAACCGGAAGCTCGTACAGGGTATGGTGCGTGTAGTTCTTGCAGGGAATGACGGTGAGCTTGCACTCGTTGCCTTCATTGAGCCACTTCTCTCCCTGGGCCATGAGGGCCAGTTCTCCCAGCGTGAGGCCGTGTACGGCCGGAATGGGAAGGTGGCCCACCCCGCTTTTGAGGGACATGTCCAGCACCGGACCATCTACGTAGTGGCCGTTGGGGTTGGGACGGTCCAGAAGCACCACGTGCTTGCCTTTGGCACCGCAGGCGTCCATGAGGTGGCACATGGTAATATAATAGGTGTAGAACCGAAGGCCTACATCCTGGATATCAACGACAAGTACATCGAACATGTCCATAGACTCGTCGGTGGGGCGCATGCCGCCGGCACCGCCGTAAAGCGACAGGATGGGAACGCCGGTAAGCGGCTCCACGCTGTCACCTACATGGGAACCGTCATCGGCCAGGTCCCGGAAGCCGTGCTCCGGCGAGAAAATGGCGGTGACGTTGACTCCTTTGGCAATGAGGGCGTCCAGCACGTGCTCCTCTCCGCCGCCCACAAGGCCGGTCTGGTTGGAGAAGATGGCTACCCGCTGGCCTTCCAGGAGGGGCAGGTATTCGCTGAACTGTTCGTCTCCCAGTACCACGCGGCCCTCTTCACGGGCGCCGCAGGAAAGGGCGGTGAGGCCGCAGAGGGCCATAAGGAAAATACGGATTTTTTTCATGGTCTTATTCACGGAAACGGGCTTTGAGGGTGAGGATGCGGCGGACGCTCTGGTCAATGCGCTCTTCGGAGATGGCTCCTTCTTCCACGGCTTTGACAACGGCGTCAAATGCTTCGATGAAGTTCTTGGGACCCAGGATGATGTCGGCTCCGGCCTGGAGGCTCAGGACAGCGGCCTCTCCACTGGAGTACTGGCGGGTGATGGCGCCCATGGCCATGCCGTCGGTAATGATGATGCCCTTGTAACCCAGCTCGTTACGCAGCTTGTCCGTAAGAATGACGGGGCTCAGGGTAGCAGGCGTTTCATCTCCGGTAATGGCGGGCGTTCCAATATGGGCCGTCATGATCATGGGAACGCCGGCTTTGATGGCAGCCTTGAAAGTGACCATCTCGCAGGAAAGCATCTCCTCCCACGTCTTGGTGGTCTGGGCATAGCCAAAGTGGCTGTCGGTCTGGGTGTCTCCATGACCGGGGAAGTGCTTGACACAGCCTGCTACGCCGGACTCGTCCAGGCCCTTCAGGAACGCAGTGACCATCTTGGCGGCCAGCTGAGGGTCTTCGGAAAAGGCACGGGGGCCGATGACAGGATTTTTAGGGTTGGTGTTTACATCGGCCACAGGTGCCAGGTCTACGTCAAATCCATAGCGATGGAGATATTCGCCGATGACCTTGCCCGCGCGGAGGGCATTCTTTGCGTCACCGGTCTTGCCGATTTCTCCCATGGGGGGAAACTTCTCCACCGGGAAATGCTCGTTGTTTCCGATGCGCGCGACGCGGCCGCCTTCTTCGTCTATATAGAAGAGAGGGTCTCCGTTAAAAGCCTTGAGCTTTTCTAAGAACGCAGCCAGCTGGGGCTCGTCCTTGATATTATGGGCAAACAGGATGATGCCGCCTGCGGGGTATTCCGCATTGACTTTTACCATTTGCTCGTTTACTTCCTGCAGTTCGTAGGAAGCGATTTTGCTGTATGTATCCCATTCCAGGGCTACGTCGAAGGCCTCCGGACGCACGCAGAAAAGTTGGCCCACTTTCTCTCTCAGGGTCATTTCTTTGAGCTGATTTTCAATGAGGTCCGGGTCGATTTTGGTTTTGGCAGTGTTGCTCCCGCAGGAGACAGTTAGTGCAGACAAGGCTGCCAGCGTAAGGAATTTAGTGGTTAAGTGTTTCATTGGTGCAGGTGATAATAATCGTACAAATTTACGTTTTTATCCCGAATTTTATATAAATTTACGAAAATATTGTATAGATAGTAATGAATATTCAAAATCCCCAGCTCCCTATCCAGTGTATAGGACTCATGTCCGGAACCTCCGTAGACGGCCTGGACGTTTGCTGCGCCACCTTTGACCGTAAGGACGGACAGTGGTCTTTCCATATTGACTGCGCCCGCGGGTACGACTATCCTGCCACGCTCAAAAAGACGCTGGGCGCAGATGTCCAGAAGATGAGCGCCCTGGAGTTTGTCACGTTCCACAGCGCCTACGGCCAGTTCCTGGGAGAACGGGTGAACGATTTCATGAAAGAGTTTGGCGTAAAACCGGACATCATCGCCTCTCATGGCAGCACCGTGTTCCACGAGCCACAGAAGAAGGTGATGTACCAGATAGGGGATGGCGCCGCCATCGCCGCTGTGACGGGAGTGCCCACCGTGTCGGACTTCCGCCGCCTGGATATCATGCTGGGCGGGCAGGGCGCACCGCTCGTGCCCGTGGGGGATAACCTGCTTTTCGGCCAGTATGACTACTGCCTCAATATCGGCGGTTTCTCCAACATCTCCTTCCGGGACGGGGAAAAGCGCATCGCCTTCGACATCTCGCCGGTGAACTATGTGATCAACCGTTTTACCCGCTCCATCGGCCTGGAAATGGACCGCGACGGCGAAATTGCCGCAAAGGGACACGTTGACGGGGCGCTGCTGGCTGCGTTGAACGCGCTGGACTACTACCATCGGCCCTATCCCAAATCACTGGGCCGCGAATGGGTGGAGAAATACGTATTCCCGCTCCTGGATGCCGCCGGTCTTTCCCTGGAGGATACGCTCCGGACGTATTACGAGCACTGTGCGCAGCAGCTTGCGCGGGTGACTGCCCCTGGGAAGAGCCTCCTCGTAACGGGCGGCGGCGCCTACAACAAGTTCCTCATCGAGCGTATGCGGGCGCTGAGCGGCTGCGACATCGTAATTCCCGAGCCCGCCATCATCGAATACAAGGAGGCGCTCATCTTTGCCTTCCTGGGCGTGCTGTATATGATTGGGGAGCCCTCGTGCCTGAAATCGGTGACCGGGGCCGCACGCGACAATATCGGCGGAATGCTCTTTAAGATATAAAGCCCAGGTGCTCTGCCAGAATGCGCAGGCCGATGGCAATGAGGATGATGCCCCCAAGAAGCTCGGGGCGCATCCTCCGGTTCACCGCCTCTCCAAAGCGGGCACCCAGCCTGTACCCCAGGATGCTCATAAGGAAGGACACCAGCCCGATGATGCACAGCGGAGCGGTGAGGCTGCCGATGCGCGAATACCCCGTACAGGCGTAGGTGATACCCACGGCGAGGGCGTCGATACTGGTGGCCACGGCCAGCAAAAGGGCCGTGGACCAGGTCTCGGGCTTGATGGTGGCTTCTTCCTCCTCTTTGAAAGAGTCCCAAATCATTTTACCACCGATAAGCGCCAGCATTCCAAATGCCAGCCAGTGGTCGTATGCCTTAATGCCTTCCTGGAGCGTGCTGGTAAGTGCCCAGCCCACCAGCGGCATCAGGGCTTGAAAGAGACCAAACAGGAAGGCAAGGCGCAGCATAACCCCCGTGGCACTCCGGCGAAGGATAACGGCACAAACCACAGACACGGCGAAGCAGTCCATGGCAAGAGCCAGTGCTATGAGGAAGTTCTGCAACATTATTTTTTCCTTACAATAAATACGTAGATCAGCAGCACGATATTCATCATGAGCGAGTAGAGGATGGCGGGAATGGCCATTTCCTCGCTGGCGAAGATGAGCGGACTGGAGGCAATGGCAATGGCCTGGGCGGCGTTTTGCATGCCCACCTCGATAACTACGGTACGACGCTGCTGCGCGTTGCTTTTCACCAGACGGGACAGCAGGGATGAGCAGCCGATTGCAATGAGGATAAGGGCGGTGACGCTGAGTCCCAGCGTGCCGATGTTCTCCAGAATGGTGCGATGGTGCTGGATATAGAAGACGGTAATGAGCGTAAGAAGGAGCGGGAAGGCCAGCTTGCCAAGAACTTTGTCGGTTTTCGCGGCGGCAACGGGCCAGGCGTAGTGCATGCCCAGGCCCAGGAGTACGGGCAGCAGCATGAGCACCAGGTTTTGTTTGATGAGATTGCCCACGGGAAGCGTGATGCCTACGCTCTCACCCACCAGCTGTGTGGCCCAGGTCATGACGAAGGGAATGGTGAAGAGCGTGATGACGCTGCTGAGGGCGGTGAGGGTCACGGAAAGGGCTACGTCTCCTCCGGCCAGTTTTGAGAATACGTTGGAGGAACTGCCGCCGGGGCAGCAGGCAATGAGCACCAGGCCGATGAAAAACACCGGTGGAAGATGGAAAAGGAAGGCGAGGCCCAGCGCAATGGCGGGAAGCAGGACGAGCTGCCCTGCAAGGGCGACGGCAATGGGCCAGGGATGACGGACGACTTTGGAGAAATCTTCGAGCCGGAGGCTGAGGCCCAGGTCGAACATCAGTAAGGTAAGAATGGGGAGTACAATCCAAATGGTATTCATCGCGGGTGCAAAGGTACAAAAATTATTCTTATATTTCCCCTGCCATTTAAAACGACTATGAAACGCATAACCGCATTTTTTCTGGCCGCTCTTGCGGTCCTTATATTTTGATGCTTCCGCTGAAGGAAGCAGGCGTGGCACCAAAGTTCAGGGAGAAGGTGAGATTGTCGCCGGAAATTTTACCGATGAGGTTGGTCACAGTGTAGTTGGGAAAGGGACCACCCATGGCCAGGGGAACTACCTCTGCGCACACGAGCTTGATGTCCTCGCCTTCGGCGGAAATGTTCACGTCGGGGATGGTGACGTCCAGCGTCATGGGCATTCTGGGGGTGAACTTGATCTGGTACATTACCAGGGTGGCCGTTTTGCCGTCCTCGGAAGGGGTGAAAGATACCTCGATATTCTCGTTGTCAAAGACATCTCCGCTGGTGGAGTTCACGGTGACGGTTCCCACGTAGGAGCCTTCCTTGGGGCCCGCTGTTTCTTCGGGGTTGTTTTTGTGGCAGCCGATGGCGACAAGTGCGGCCAGGGCCATGAGCATGTGTTTGAACTGCATGATTTAAATATTTGTTAAGTAATAAGTGATTCCTGCCATAAGGGTGAGTGGCTTGCCTGCTGCAAGGAACTCGTTGCCCATGGACTTGAAGTAAAAGACGTTGGATGAGGTGTTCATAAGGTTTTCTCCTCTTAAGGAAATCTCCCATTTGCGGGATAGTTCCAAAGCGGCCCGGACGTTCCAGCGCAGGGTGAAAGGCTCCTCGAGGGTGTTTGCTTCGTTCCAGGCAAAGGGACCGGTGCCCTGGAGGGATGTGTTCAGTTTAAGCGTAGCGCTGCTCGTGAGCATCCAGTCGTAACCGGCGTTGATGTAGAGCGTATGGGCCGGAACGTAAGGGATACGGTTGCCGTCGTAGGTTTCGTTGCCGTCGTTGTAACTCACGAAACGGGCGTCGGTGAAGGAGTAGGTTGCGCTGAAATTCCAGTTGCCGGGTGTCCAGGAGAGCTCGGCCTCGGCACCGAGGCTGCGGCTGCGGGCGGCGTTCACCATCATGCGGCCGGTGCTTTTTCCGGGAGGGAAGGCCGTAAGCTGCTGGTTTTTCACGGTAAGGGCATAGAGGGCGGCGCTGGCCCTGAAGTCGCCTTTATGGTAGCGGAAACCGGTTTCGAAGTTCCAGGCTTCTTCGGGTGCATATTCTGTGTTGCCGGCATTTACCCGCACGGCGGGACGGTCCAAGTACACGCCCAGGTCTTTCATGAGGGCGGTCATGGTAATGTTCTGGAGAATATCGGAGAAGATCTGGGTGTTGAATCCGCCGGCGCGGTAGCCCTTGCTTACGGTGGCGTAGAGTTTCAGGTGGTCGGAGGCGTTGAAGAGGGCCGATGCCTTTGGCAGCAGCACAACCCTTCCGTGGTTGATAACGCCTTTGTAGGGAACGTCCAGGGGCTTGTCGGCGGTCATGGTGGGCACAAAGCGGTAGTGCAGCCGGGCCAGGCAGTCGTAGTCCATGCGGGCGCCTTCGTAGTCCAGGCGCAGGCCGGCCGTGAGAATCCACTTATCCAGTTCAAAGACGGACTCATGGAAAAAGGCCACGTTCCAGGTGCCGATAAGAAAGTCCGAGTTCACGGGCATGTTGTTGTCGTTGATCTCCAGATAGCCGATGTCCTTGGGAATGTTCTTGTTGGCGTTGTCCAGCATGAGGGTCTGGATACCATCGCGTTTAAAGGTGACGGGGGCGAACAGATTGTTGAACTTATAGAAGGCGAAAAGGCCGGTGGAAGGGTGCCAGTTGTCGCTGACGGTGTTTCGGAGGATGGCCTCTGCCGTAAGGGCGGCGCTGCGCTGGCGCTGCTCGAGGGTGAAGATGGAGGCCGGCGTGTAGTCCTGGTCCATGTGCATGTCGTCCAAGAGGAGCTGGGCCGAAGCAGTGGCGTCCAGGGTGTATTTCTCGCTGCGGTAGCGAAGACGAAAGCCGTCGATGAAGGAAAGTCGCTTGTAACCGGCTTCGTCGTTGTAGGCGGGTTCCTGGCGTTTGCCGTCTATTACCTGACCGTAGGCAAAACCGCCTTCCTGGTTGAGCCCCAGCATGAGTACGTTGGAGAGGAAGAGGTTTTCCGATGCCGGCTTTTCCCACTTCCAGCGGGCCGCTAGGCCGTCGTAGGGATCACAGTTGGTTTCCTTGTAGGCGTTGTAGAAGAAGCCGTCGCTGTGGCGGTACGTGAGCGAAAATACGTTGGCACCGGTGGCGTAGTGAGCGCTGGCCCGGAGGATGAGGCCGGGCTTTGTGGCGGTAGGAGCCACTCCGGCTTCGAGGGAAACCACCGGACGGGCGTTGTCGTAGGGGGAGAGGGTGCTCAGGGCCAGCACCCCGCCCATGGCGTTGCGGCCGTAGAGAGTGCCCTGTGGACCTCGCAGCAGCGTTGCGCTGCGGACGGCTTCCCAGTCCATGTCATACGTGTTCTTGTCCAGGATGGGAATGCCGTCTATGTAAAGGCCCATGACGGGGTTCTCCATGCGGGACCCCAGGCCTCTGAGGTAAATGGTAGAGGTGAGGGAAGCGCCGTAATCGGGGATATAGAGTCCGGGCATCTGTGCACTGAGTGCTTGCGGACGGTATGTGCCTGTTGCCTTGAGTACGTCCTGCCGGAGCGTAGTAGCACTTACAGCGGTACGGCTGAGCGGCAGCGCCTCCTTCAGCGCCGTAACGTGCGACTCCTGAAGGGTGTCTACAAGGACAGGTTCGGGACCGTCGGGGCCTTCGATGACGCTCGCGTTTACGAGTAAAGAGAGTATGAGAACTTTTGTAATCATTTCGGACACAAAGGTCGATATATTTTTAAATTATTTTCAGAACTAACGATACAATTATTAGGACAAAACATGACTTTGGTATACGTGGCGCTTAAGTGATTGAAATATAACCAGTTAGATTAACTGACGGGTGCAATTTTGGCACCCGTCAGTTAATCTAATATACTGTAAATCAGAGTGTTAAGCGCCACGAGGCTGGTTCAGAACTTCACGCTCTTCCGGCGCTCCTCGTAATACTCGTGGCGGGCGGGGTTTTCCGGGAACCAGCCGCGAAGGACTCTCTTTTCCTGCATGAACATCTCGCCGATACCCCAGAAGCAGCAGAAGGCAAAACCGCCGATGATGATGGAAAGAAGGTCATTCGGAACGATCAGTGAAATGGCGGAGAAGACGAGGCCGGCGGCGAGCCAGATCCACCAGCTCTGTTTGCCCCATTTGTATTCCATCTTGATGACAAGGGGATGACATACGCCGATACTCAGGAACACGGCTGCGCCTATGATGATACCACTGAAATTCATACGTTAAAATTTGGCTGCAAATTTCGCAAAAAGCGGTCAAAAAGTGTAGGATTAAACCGTGATTGATTAGGATATTCCGTTCTTTATCCCAGTACGACGTCCAATACCATCATGAGGGCGAAACCCAGTGCAAAGCCTATGGTTCCGATATTGGAATGCTTGCCCTGGGAGTACTCCGGGACCAGTTCTTCCACCACTACGTAGAGCATGGCGCCGGCGGCGAAAGCCAGCATATACGGCATGATGCCCAAGATGGACGTTGCCAGCATGAGGACCAGTGCGCCTCCCAGCGGCTCCACTACTCCGCTCAGTGCGCCAATCACGAAGGATTTCCAGCGAGAGTTGCCCGCAGCCCGGAGCGGCATGGAGATGATAGCGCCTTCGGGTGCGTTCTGGATGGCGATACCCAGCGACAGAGCCAGTGCTCCGGCCATGTTGAAATCGGCCGTAAGGGCTCCGGCGATAGCGACGCCCACGGCCATTCCCTCGGGAAAATTGTGGATAGTCACGGCCAGAGCCAGCTTGGCGGTGCGGGAGAGATGGCTCTCGGGGCCCTCGGCCTCGCCGCTGGCATGAATGTGCGGCGTGATGTAGTCTATCAGAAGCAGGAACGCAAAGCCGGCCAGCAGCCCCATGGTGGGCGGAATGATGGCCGATGTCCCTTCGCCCATCTCGATGGAGGGAATGATGAGCGACCACACGGAGGCAGCCACCATCACACCGGACGCGAACCCCAGCAGCACTTTCTGCAAGAGGGCAGGCATGTCCTTTTTCATGAAGAACACAAAGGCCGACCCCAGGGCGGTCCCGAGAAGCGGTATGAGAAGGGCGGTCAGGACAGGGCTCATAGCTCCAGCAGTTTAGCCATATCGTCAATCACGTAGTCGGCACCGGCCGCCGTGAGCTCTTCCCGGCAGGAATTGCCGAAAGTGACGCCGCAGGTTTTTGCTCCGGCGCGGGAGCCCATGAGAATGTCTACGGGCATATCTCCCACAACCAGAGTGTCTTCGGGGGTAAAGCCCAGCTCCTGCATGGTTTGCAGAACCGGTGCCGGGTCTGGTTTGGCGGCCGATACGTTATCGGCGCCCAGCACCAGCGTGAACAGGGGAGCAAGGCCCATCTGCCGTAAAAAGTCATTGAGGGAGACGGACAGGCGCGAAGATGCTACGGAGAGCACGCAGCCTTGGCTGTGCAACGCTTCCAGGGTTTCCTTTACATGGGGGAAGATTGCGGGCACATACTGCGACTTGAGCACATCGAAGATGCGCCGATACGTCGCGCACCACGCCGGCATGTCAGCAGGCGTGAGCTCGGGCATCTGTGCCATGATGCCTTCGGCAAGCGGCAGGCCGATGGTGCCCTGAATAATGTCTTCCGAAACCGGTTCGTGGCCCATGGCCTTCTGCGATTCCTGATTGGTGCGGATAATGAGTTCGCGGGTATCGGCCAGCGTGCCGTCGAAGTCAAATATGATGAGTTTGTACATACGTTTCAAAAATTTCGCACAAAGATAGCCATTTATCTTCACTCCCGCCACCCCGAAATCGGGCATTTTCCGCGTTTTTGCCCGATTCCGCGTCAGGAGCCGGCTCAGGCGTAGGCGTGCATGCCTCCCAGCACCAGGTTTACGCCGAAGTAGGTGACGAGGACCATGAGGAAGGCCAGGGCACAGAAGGCGTGGAAGGTGCGGGGGTGGCGGAGGAAGCGAAGGTGGTCGGCGTGAAGGGCGTAGGAGTACACCAGGAATGTGATGAGGGCCCACGTTTCCTTCGGGTCCCAGCTCCAGTAGGTGCCCCAGGAGATATTGGCCCAGACAGCGCCGAGGAAGGTGCCTGTTATGAGCAGGAATACGGCGGGGAAGAGGATGACAAGGCTCATGTCACGGAGCCGTATAGCCGCGCGAACCGGTACCACCAGACCCAGAATACCCGTGAACGCCACCATGCCAAAGAGCGTGTAGGAGAGCATCATGGCCAGTACGTGAAGCGACAGCAGGGGAGACTGCAGGACGGGCATCAGGTGCGTGATTTGCGGATTGGCCCCCGACATGGATGCCATGAGCATGGTGAAGCCCCCGATGAGAAATCCCATGGGAAGAACCATGGGGAAGCGCTTCCAGAGGAGACAGATTCCCAAGGCGGATAGCCACGCCATGAGCATCATCACGCTGTAGCTCCCGGCAAACGGGGCGTGGCCGGAAACGTACCAGCGAAGGCCCAGGGTGAGAGTCAGGTACAGAAGCAGCACAAGGGCAATGAGGGCCGATGCCTTCGATACCCCGTAAGGCAGCTCCTTTCCACGGGACAGGCGGATGCCCAGCAGCACAAACAGAATGAGTCCAAGGGTGATGGCGAGCATGAAGGGTACCATCGGCCGCATGAGCCGGTTGTAGAGTTTTTCGGCCCGCACTTTAGCCGGAGCAGGCAGAACTTCGGCGGCCTCCTTCTTCTGATAAGCGCCTATCTTTTCTACAATATGGGTGACCTCGGCCCAGTCCTCGCCCCGTACCGAACGCTCCACAAGGTCCATCACTTTGCGGATGAACACCCAGCGGTCGTAGTCCTCCACTACCTCCTGCGGCAGCATTTCGTTGGAGTTGTACCATTTGACGTGACCGGTGCTGTCGGCAATCGGATACAGTTTCCAGGCGTCTCCGGAGGCTACCTGCTGTACAATGTAAGACTTCTCCGCCTCGCGGGGCGTGCCCTTGTCCTTTGCTTTTACCTTGAAGGGAATGTCCTTCCACCAGTCGTAGTAGAAAAGCCAGCCGGTGACTACCTGTGTAGCGGAGTAATCTTTCCAATGCGTTTTTCCATAGGCTTTTAGCGTATAGTCGCGGGCCAGGGTCTCAAAGGGGACTACGCGGTCGTTGTAGTAGACATAGAGCTCCTCGAAGGCATCGGCTACATCCTTCGGGAGCACTTTGGGCTGGTTCTGCGCCAATCCTTTCACGGAAGGGAGCAAGAGAAGGAAGACCAGCGCCAGGAGCTTGTTCAGATGCTTCCGGAAAGTGGTTCCTCTTTGGAAGAAATAGCCGATGAGGGACAGCAGCAACAGCGCATAGCCCGTGTAGGTAACGCCAATGCCCCACGGGTCGTGGTTGATGGACAGGATGGATGCATTCTCCTCAAATCGGGACTGGAAGAAGCGGTATCCGCTTATGCGGGCGATATGGTTCATGGATATCTCCAGCTTGCGGCCATCGGCCTCCACAAAACTCTTGTAGTCGGCAGCTGCCTCCGAGCCGGAATAGCGCTCAATCTCAAAGCGCTCCAGCACCAGCGGGCAGGGAAGGGCCTGTTCGGTGCCGTCTTCCCTTGTCCAGGTGGTTACCGTTTTCCCTTTCGGGAGTCTCACGTTGCCTTCTTCACCGGAGACATGCGTGAGGAACGCGCCACCCAGAATGAGGGTGAACGCCACATGGATGCACCTCGTGAAAAGGCCTTTCATGCTGCTGAGGGAATAGAGCCCGCAGACCGTCGTTATTGCCCAGAGGACAAAGAATACCGGGTTGTGATAGACCCAGGAGAGGGCTGTGTAGCTGCCGTACAGTTTTTCAAGGATGGTGGCAGCCATCATCAGAAGGATGTTGACTGCCATCGTCCCAAAACCAATGACTTGAAGGAAGGATTTATTCATTAAATGGATTCGATAAATTTAACGACGGCTTCCCGCTCCTCCTTGGAAAGGTTGTAGAACTTCTCTACGGCATGGAAGGCGTCGCTGTTACGGGAGTAGCCGTGCCACATGATGGCCTCTACTACATTGCGGGCGCGGCAGTCGTGCAAACGGTCGCTGCGGCCGGTGTTGAGTGTGGAAAGGCCGCGGCCCCAGAGCGGGGTAGTGCGGCACCAGCTGCCGTGGATATCGTTTTTCATGGCCAGGCGGTGCTGGATCATGTCGGAATAGGGCCAGATGGTCTGGCGGGAGTAGCGAGGCAGCGGCTTGGTGCCGTTCATGGCCGGAGACCAGTAGTTGTCGTCTCCCGTGGTCCAGGAGGGTTTGTGGCAGGAGGCGCAGCCAATTTCCGTGAACACTTCCTTTCCTTTCTGGACGTCGGGGTCATTGAGGTTGCGGGCGCGGGGAATGGCCAGGCCGCGGTGCCACACCATGAAGGAGTAGAACTCGTCGGCGTCCATTTCCGGCTCGAAGTTGTGGTACGGGTTGTCAAACTGGTTGGTACCTGGGCTCAGGAGCGCAAAGACGGTTTCCGAAATCTCGGCGTCGGTTACCTCTCCGTTCCCGTCCACGTCTACGTAGTAGGGGGAGTTTTCCGCATCGGCCCGGATGGAGAGGAGCACCTGCACGTTCTGCGACATGGCGCGTGCCCAGGCCTCGGTGGTGTAGAGGAACGGACGGTCCGGTCGGGAGACGTTGGTGATGTTCCAGATGGCGTTGGAGCCGGCACCGTCCTGCAGCGTGCCGCGCGTCATGGCGTAAGTGAACTTCTTGAGGAGTTTGCCGTCCATGTACGTGTCACGGGGATAGAAGTTGCCCTCGGCGTCGTAGCCGGCGCCGTATTCACCCTTCTGCCAGTTGTGGTAGAAGGCTCCGGCGGCGAAATCGCCGGCCTCTGCGTCCCAGAAGGCGGGATTGAGGTGCGCGAAACGGGCTTCGCGCGCATACTGCGCTTTGATATCTTCCTGGCCGATGGCATCCAGAAGCCCTGTCCCCGGTATGCCGATGGTGCTTTCCAGGCGGAAGCCGAGGCTGTTACCCTGGGCGCGGGCCGTCTCGTAGGGGTTGGGGACGGTATTGAAGGCGGTTTCGGGGATGGTGACTTCCGGATAGATGAGATCGTACTTTTCACCGTCGGGGAAGGTCATGGGAAGACCGCTTTCCATGGCCGATACCGGGATCCAGCTGATATGGATCTGGTCTTCGTCGATGGGCGGAAGGAACGGGTCCACGGCCATGGTCTGGGGCATGCCGGTGACCTCGGCCACATAGGGACCGTCGTTGGGGTTCTCGGCGCTCTGGTGGTAGATGACGAGGAGATAGCCGTTGCCGAACGACTCGGAGCCGTTGGCCTTGTAGGAGCTCTGCCACTGGCCGTGGCCGTAGCCGGGGTGGCAGTCCAGACAGGATTTTCTCACCGATGCCGGTCCGCGGCCCTTGAAGGGGGCCTGGTTTACGGTGACGTTTCTTTCAAAGAAGGCTTCGCCCCGGTTGAAGGCGGTCTCCAGTCCCATCTGGACGACGGCGGGGGTGGGGTCTTCGTACGAGCCGGGGGCGACGTTCAGCGTGGTGCCCAGCTGTCCGCCGGGGTACCACTCATCGGCCGAAAAGTTCCCGACGGCCTCTCCGACATACTTGGCGTCGGACTCTTTGGGTGCAGGCACCGGCCCTTCGCCGGACTGCTGTGCGCAGGAGACGAGGGCCGAAGCCAGAGTAATGAGGGTTAGCGTTTTTTTCATGTGTTACTGTTTTACAATCCAGTCGGCGGCCTTGTTGAGTTCTTCGTCCAGGGCCGAGACGGCGTCCATGGCATCCTGTACGCTGGCATCGGCATAAATCTTCACGAAGGCTCCCTTGGCCTGGCAGGCCTTGAGGGCGGCGATGGCGCTGTCCAGCTTGGCGACGATGGCATCGGCCCCGGTGTATCCCATCTCCTTCAGGAGGGTGAGGATGGAGCTGGCCTGTGCCGTTTTCGTGTCGCGCGCGCCGTAGAGGGAGAACTGGATGGAGAGGATGTTGTCGATGAAATCCTGGAAGGACTTTTCGCTGTAGGGAGACTCGATGTAGTTGATGTCTTCGCCGGAGTGGGCGTTGCCCATCTTGACATCGGCCACCTCTGCGCAGATGTTGGAGCAGCCGCCTACGAGGATATTGGAGATGACCTCTTCCCAGGTTTCGAAGGAACTGCCCAGCTTGGCGGCACCCAGGATATTGGCGCCGTAGACTTTGCCGTTGATTTCAAGCTCGGCCTCGATTTCTTCCATGCGGGCGGTGTACTTTTCCTCGGCGTCGGGGTTCCAGGCGGCGTAGAGGCGGTAGCAGTTGTCGCGGAGGTCTCCGGCGACGGCGGTGGCGTAGATGAGTTCCTGCTCACCGGTGACGTTGTATTTGGCGAAGGCTTCGTCGGTTTCTTTTGCCTTGAGGGCTTCTGCGGTGCGGTTTTGTCCGTTACGGAAGAGGATGAATTCAATGCCGTGGAAGCCCAGGAGTTCCTGGCCCAGTTTGGCTCCGGCATAGGCAATGCCGTCTTCGCCTTCGAGCATGGCTACCTGGTCTGCATTGCTCAGGGCTGTAGCCAGGGCTTCGGCGTCCAGCGGCCAGGTGTCAATGTGCGGGTCGATACCGAAGGTGGTGGCGGGACCATAGAGGAAGGCTTCGGACTGTTCCCAGTATTTGCGGGCTTTCAGGAAGGTCTCGCAGATGGCGTCGATGTCCTTTTGCGTGAGATGGTCTTTTTCGGTAGCGGCAGCAAGGGCGGTGTAAAGGTTCTGCGTTTCGTCGGCAAGAGCCTTGTAGGTGCTGTAGACGACCTGGGGGACATAGGCTTTGACGGCTTGGGCCATTTTGGCCTGGTTGTCTGTGAGGCCCTCACTTGTGGTCTTGCTGCATGCAGCAAGTGCCACGACGATTAGAATTTTGACAAGGTTTTTCATATGGTTTTTAGCGTTTAAAAAATGCCATGTAGGTGATGCCGACGTTGATGGCGGGCTCGTCGTTGTAGGGAGCCTTGAGGAAGCGGTGCGCGTATTCGGCCTTGACGGCAATCTGGGGGATGGGGAACCAGTTGATGCCCACGGCGGCGCGCTGCTTGTCGGTATAGGTGTAGTCCTGTTGGTCCGCTGCGGGGATGTAACTGTCGTAGTAGTCGTAACGGGCAAAGAGGTAAAAGTCTTTGAGAACGGCATAGCCGGCCTCGATGCCTGCGGCTACGGCGTTCTGCCCCACGGGCGTTTTCTTGTAAGGGGCGTTGTTGGAGGAGAGGTTGCGCTTGACGGTAGAGAGGGTGGCGGCGTCTCCAACGTAGCCGAAGTCTACGTTGCCGCGGATTCTCAGTCTGTTGGAATGGTAGTCGAAATCCAGTGCGGCAAGAACTGTATGGGCCCTGACACTGGCATAGCGGGTGTTGTGCAAGTCGTTGGGGTAGGAGTTGTGCATGGCCTGGCCGTAGAAGGCGCTGAGACCCACCCTGAGGCCTTTGACGCTGTAATTGTCCACACGCGCGGCATAGCCCAGTTTGTTGGCTACTCGAAATTCATAGGGGCTTTTGGCACCGTAATGCACAAAGTGATCCCTGTCGAACATGAAGCCGTCCATGCCGGCGGTGACGAGAACTTCATAGCGCCAGTTTGCGGCGCGGCCCCAAAGGCTGATGCCGGTGTCGTGCCAGGTGGAGGGGAGAATGGTGTATTCGCCCTCGTTTCTGTAGACAGAGAAGTAGTTAAGGGGTTCGTGTGCGAAGTTAAGGCCGCCCACGGGAACAACCAGGTGTCCGGCGCGGATGTTGAAGGCGTTTCCGAACGATTTCTGAATCCAGAACTGCTCCAGCTCCACTTCGCCGCCTTTCTCGATTTCGGTCTCCCACTCGCCGGCCTCCGTGAACTCTTTTTCCACGGCGCTGCCGGTGCCGTTGTGCTCGAACTCGATTTCTGTCTGCATGCTCCAGCCTTTGCCAAAGTCATAGCCTACATAAATGACGGCATGTGGAATGTCAAAACGGCCGTGAGAAGGATCGTTCGCATACTCGGCCGGCCGGGAATACCGGTACACGTTGTCGCTGTAGAAGTTGCGGGAATAGGTGGCTTCGCCGTATCCGCCAATCGTAAGGCGCTGAGCGCTAAGGCTTAATGTTAGTGTGATGCAAGTGAGCAGTGCTACTATGCGTTTCATTTTGATTCTTAAATTTTTTGCAAAATTAGTGCTTGGCGCGCTGGCAGGCAATCCCAATTAATGGGGATTTTTGGGAGGGGCGCCGCTGGTGGTGGTGTGTGTGGGGTGTGGAGTGGCACTTCCACCTGTAGCGACAGAACGCGCAAGTAGCCGTTTTGCGTTGCAGGTGGAAAGACACATGGCGGGGCAAAACGGCTGTGGCGCTTATGTTGTTAATTATTAATGCGTTAGCACAACTGACGGGTGCGTTTTTGGTACCCGTCAGTTGTGCTATTTGGTTGATTATGAGCTATTTAGCCGCCACGCTGCAGCGTACTGTCGCAGGTGAAAAGACGAAACGTAGCAGGTGGAGCAACGTTTTGTGCTTCCCACCGGCAACACCTTGGCCGCGTTGACAGGGAAATGGCATTCTGTGAGTTCTACGTGTCAACGCGGCAAGCAATTTGGCAAAAACGGCGCAAAACCCTGCCGCGTTGACAGGAAAATGCCAGTCTGTGCGTTCTGCGTGTCAACGCGGCAATGGCGCCCGTGGTTCAGCAGCAGTTGTGCGAAGGAGGGAGACCCTCCCGGGGGCTTGCGCACCCCCGCGCAAGGGAAGGGGGAGGGGCCCGCCGGAGACAAGTCCCGCGCGAAGCAAGGGACGCCGGATACGGAGGGGCCGGAGGGAGCAATGGGATGACGGGCGCGAAGCGACCTGGCCTCCCATGCGACCGGAGTCTCCCGGGAGGGTCTCCCTCCTCCGCACAACCGCTGCTACTGCTTTATATCGTGGTTTCAGTGTGGCTCTGCCCTGTTTGCCGTTGCAGATGGAAGCGTGAAGCGTTGCAGGTGGAAAGACACATGGCAGGGGCAAAATAGCCGTGGCGCTTATGTTGTTAGTTATTAATGCGTTAGCACAACTGACGGGTGTGTTTTCGGTACCCGGCAGTTGTGCTAATCCTTTAGTATTCATCTGTTTAAGCGCCACGCTGCATTAGGAAAGAGGCCTTGCCGGGGTGGGCGTTTTAATAGGACTGGCAAACTACGCCTAACTGAAGGTGTGTTATGCTATAGCATGGCCTCACAGGCCTCCAGCAGGTCCTGGAACGTTTCCTCGAAGTCTCCGGTGTACCACGGGTCGGCTACATCCCGGCCCACGCCGGTGTAGGACATCATCATGTGAATCTTGCTCTCGGGGTCTTCGGGAATGATGCGCCGGATCCAGCGGAGGTTGGACGCATCCATCACGATGATGCAGTCGAAGCGGTCGTAATCGGCCCGTGTCAGCTGTCGGGCCGTCTTGCCAGGGTCAAACCAGACTCCATGCTGCGTAAGGCAGCGCTTTGCCGGGGGATAGATGGAATTTCCGATCTCTTCCGTAGACACGGCGGCCGATTCAATGTAATATTCCTCTTCCAGCCCCCGGGCCTTTACCAGCGCCTTGAGGATGAACTCGGCCATGGGGCTGCGGCAGATGTTTCCGTGACAGACAAAAAGGATTCTCTTTTTCATGCCCGCAAAGGTACAATAATAATTTAAAATACGGGCCGCCTGGCTCTATGCCGGCGACCCGCCACAACAACAATAAAAAGATAACTATAAATCAATTTCAACGTTGCAAAGGTACGGCAGTTTTCGGGTTCGGAAAATCCCTATTTATGGGGATGCAGGGTCAGATGCCGGCACCATCGGCAAAGGTTTCCTGCGCCCGGCCCTGCACGATGAACGAGTGGGGAGGGACAGAGTGCGTGAGCCAGACGTTGCCGCCAATCACCGACTCTGCACCAATGGTGACACGTCCCAAAATGGACGTATTGGAGTAAACGGTGACGCCGTCCTCCAGGATAGGGTGGCGGGGAACGTTCATCGGCCTGCCCTCTGCGTCGTAGCGGAAGCTCTTGGCACCCAGCGTCACGCCCTGATACAGCGTCACCCCATTCCCGATCACCGCTGTCTCTCCAATCACCACGCCTGTTCCATGGTCGATGGCAAAGCTTTCACCGATCTTTGCTCCGGGGTGGATGTCAATACCCGTCACACTGTGCGCATACTCCGTAAGCATGCGCGGAATCACCTCTACGCCCAGCTCCAGAAGCACGTGCGCCGTGCGATAATAGAGCATGGCGGTCACGGCCGGGTAGCAGTAGATGATTTCTTTCTCGCTCTTCACGGCGGGGTCGTTCTGGGCCAGGGCTTTCACGTCCAGCTCCAGGAGGCGCTTGATTTCGGGGATGCGGGGGAGGAAGGCATCGGCCACCATGTAGTCGGTTGCCGAGCGCAGGCTGTTGTATACTTCGCACTGGGCGTCGTCTTCCTTGACGTCGGAGTAGAGGGGAAAGACGAGGTCTTTCATGCTGGCCATCATGCTTTTAAGATGGCCGATGGTGCGGTTCAGAGAGAGGCTCATAGGGGATAGTTTTCAAAATCGTAAAGAACCGTTGAAAGATAGCGCTCGCCGGTGTCGGGGAGGAGTGCCACGATGGTCTTCCTTTCGTTCTCCGGTTCGCAGCTCAGCTGGAGCGCGGCAGCAAAGGCAGCGCCGGAGGAAATGCCTACGAGGAGGCCTTCCTTCGCGGCCAGGAGGCGGGAGGCGGCGATGGCGTCGTCATCGGCTACGGGGAGGATGCGGTCTACGACATCGGCCCTGTACGTCTCCGGAACGAATCCCGCGCCGATGCCCTGGATCTTGTGCGCGCCCGCTTTCCCGGTAGAGAGGACGGCCGATGTCGCCGGCTCCACTGCCACCACCTGCACCGACGGATTGTGCTTCTTGAGGGCTTTTCCCGTGCCGCTCACGGTGCCGCCGGTGCCTACGCCGGCCACGAAGATGTCCACGTTCCCCGAGGTATCGGCCCAGATTTCCTCGCCGGTGGTGCGTTCATGGACGGCGGGGTTGGCGGGATTCACGAACTGGCCCAGGATAACGGCGCCGGGGGTGCTGTCGCGGAGGGCCTCGGCCTTGGCAATGGCGCCTTTCATGCCCTCGGCGCCAGGCGTGAGCACCAGGGTGGCACCCAGGGCACGCAAAAGGCTCCGGCGCTCCTGGCTCATGGTGTCGGGCATGGTGAGAACAACCTTGTAGCCCTTGGCGCTGCCCACCCAGGCCAGGCCCACGCCCGTGTTGCCGCTGGTGGGCTCCACGATGGTGGCGCCTTTCTGGAGAAGGCCCCGGGACTCGGCGTCTTCAATCATGGACAGGGCCACGCGGTCTTTTACGGAACCGCCGGGGTTGAAGTATTCCAGTTTAAGTACAATGTTCGCTTTCTGGCCTTCGAGGCCCTTGATGGCCAGCATGGGGGTGCGGCCGATAAGTTGAGTAAGAGAATTGTAAATCATAATCATTTAATGTAAAAGCCCTGTCAAATCTTGTGCGATTGGCAGGGCTATAAACTTCTGTATGGCTTTGACGGACTATACACAGCAGTAGCAGTACCAATCGAAGTGATTGGCACAACAACAAGCGGCGTATGCGATGGTCTTTGTCATAACTTTTGCAAAGGAAACTAATATTTTTTAAAAATGCAAATACGGCATCACTTTTTGGGAATGAGGCGCATGATTTTGACGGGGCGCTCGTCTCCTTTATATAAGTGGCTGCAGTAATTGACTTCTCCGGTATCTTTGAAGCCACATTTCTTCATGACTTTACCGGAAGCCGGGTTATCTACGAAGAAGTCGCACCAAAGCGTGTCAAACCCCTTTATATTAAAGCAGTAGCCAATCATGGCTTTGAGGGCTTCCGTGCAAAGGCCCTTGTTCCAATAGGGCTTGGCAATCCAGTAACCCAGTTCTGCGTCATTGAGGCCGATGGGAATGTTGCTCTCGCCATAAGCGTAGTACCCCATGCAGCCAATGGCCTCCCCGGTTTTCTTGAGCTCCAGTGCCCAGGTGCGGCCGTTGGAAAAATAGTCCCTGATAACTTTGAGGCTCTCTTCCAGCGACTGATGCGGCGGCCAACCCGCCCGCGGGCCCACGTCGGGGTCCGAGGCGTATTTGAACAGCGCTTCAGCGTCGGTGTCGGCCCAGAGGCGAAACCGCAGGCGCTTGGTTTCCATCAGGAGTACTCCAGTCATGGGTTACAGGTTTTGAATCTGCAAGTTACAAATTAATTCTTAATTGGTTACAACGAAGCCTCAAGTATTTGCAGGATATCCTTTTCATGCAGGGGCGCATAGGCGTTTTCCAGTCCCTCGTTCACGGCAACGTGGTGTGCCATTTCGGAGAGACGTTCCGGGCCGATGCCCACTTCGCGCAGGTGCATGGGAATGCCAATCTCCTCGAAGAAGGCGTAGGTGGCGTCAATGGCCTTTGTGGCAATCTCCATGGGCGGGAGCGATGCGTCAATGCCGAACACGTTGACGCCGTACTTGACAAAGCGGGGCAGCGTGCGTTCGCTCAGGATGTGGCGCATCCAGCGGGGCGTGATGATGGCCAGGCCCTCACCATGCGTAATGTCGTAATAGCCGCTGAGCGCGTGCTCGATGCCGTGCATGGGCCAGCCGGAGGAGCTGTTGCCCAGGGACATGATGTCATTGCAGGCGAGGGTGCACACGAACATCATCTCGGCCCGGGCCCTGTAGTCCGTGGGGTTTTTGAGGCAGGCCTTTCCGTTTATCATAAGGCTCTTGAGACCAGCCTCGCAGAACCCGTCGTTCATGAGCGTAGTGTCTTCGCAGAAGTACTGCTCCATGATGTGGTTCATGGCATCGGCAATGCCCGCACGGGTTTGTTTGGGAGAGACGGAGAACGTGTACGTAGGGTCCAGGAACGACACTGCCGGGTACAGCAACGGGTCAATGTAACCTATCTTATCGTTGGTCTCTGTGCGGGAAATAACGCCGCCGGCGTCGTATTCGCTGCCGGTAGCGGCCAGGGTGATGATGTCCACGATGGGAAGGGCCCGCTGTGCCTTTGCCTTATAGGAAATGAGGTCCCATGGGTCTCCGTCGTAGCAGGCACCGGCAGCAATGGCCTTGGAGCAGTCCAGTACGCTGCCGCCACCTACTGCCAGAATGACCTCGATATTGTTTTCCTTGCAAAGCCGTACGCCGTCCAGCACGCTGGGATTGTATTTGGGATTGGGCTGGATACCCGGAAGTTCAACAATTTCAAAATCCTTCAGCAGTTCCTTCACCTTATCATAAAGGCCGATTCTCTTGATGCTGCCGCCTCCGTAGGTGAGTAGTATGCGTTTGCCGTATGCCGCCAGGGCTGCCGGCAGTTTCTGAATGACATTCTGTCCAAACACCAGTTTGGTAGGGGTCCTGTATTCAAAGTTTTGCATAATGGTTTACTTGTAGATTCCAACAAAGATAGTAAAATTTTTTGCAATGGGTTCTCCCCGTAGGAGCGCGCTCCTGAAGCCATGCGGCCGCGTACGCTGCGCCTGACCTTTGCCGGCCGCCGGGTGAAGTTGGTTATTTAGAGAAAAGACATTATCTTTGCGCCACCAGAATGGAAAAAAGAGCACGGATAGTTTCCACCTTCCTCCTCGCCGTTTACCTGACGGCCTTGGCGGGAGTGTTCTCGCACCGGCATGAGTCCGCAGACCGGAGCCATGAGCCGGAGTGCGAGCAGTGCGTGAACCACCTGCCGCATGCCGGGCACCTCAATGCCTTCAGCGGTGGTCTCTCAGACTGCGTGCTGTGCCATTTTATGGGCCTTCCTTACGTATATACACAGACCGCAGCACTTTTGCTGCCGGCTTTTGTATATAAGTCGATCGACTCTCTGGAGACTGCTAAAACGGTCTCTGCGTTTTCAGGTTTAAATCTTTCCCGCGCCCCGCCCGTATCTGAATGCTTTTTGTCCCTTTAAAACAAAATTCATTCAGAAAATATGATAGCAAGCCTTATCGTGGCTGCTTTCATGCTGTCTCCAGTGCAGGACACGACCGAAGTGCTGGGACCCGCCACCGTTGTGGGGGACTCCCGTCATCAGGAGCTCATGCACCTTACGCTGGGGAGCGTGGAAGTGGGCCGAAATTACATTGAAAATCATTTCACCGGAACCCTCATGCAGAGCCTTGGCGCCATTCCGGGCGTACAGGCGCGTTCGATTGGCTCCGGTCAGTCCCAACCCGTCATCCGCGGCCTGGGCTTTAACCGTGTGGCCGTGGCTATGGACGGCATCAAACATGAGGGCCAGCAGTGGGGAGACGACCACGGTCTGGAGATAGACCAGTTCTCTATTGACAGAGTAGAGGTTATCAAAGGCCCCGGCGCCCTCATGTACGGCTCCGACGCTATTGGCGGTGTCATCGGTCTTTATACCAACTACCTGCCCACGGCGCCGTTCCAGGGCCGGGTGAACCTCTTTGGCCGCAGTAATAATCTGCAGGCAGGAGCATCGGCCCGCCTGGAAGGACGCTCCGGCGCCTTCTTCTGGCGGCTGCACGTGACCGGGCAGGACTATGCGGACTATAAAGTTCCCGTCGACCATATCGAGTACTACTCCTACGAGATTCCACTCCTGAACGGTACGCTTCGCAATACCGCCGGGAAGGAACTGGATGGTTCCCTCACGCTGGGCTATGTGGGAAAGCGGTTCCGGAACGACTTCAAGGTCTCGCACACCTACGCCAAGTCCGGCTTTTTTGCCAATGCGCATGGCCTGGAGGTGCGCCTTTCGGAGATCGACTATGATGCTTCCAGAAGGGACATCGACCTTCCCTGGCAGAGCGTACGTCACCTCAGGGTGCACGACCACGCGCATGTGCATGGGGACGGCTATGTAGTGGATGCCGACCTTGCCTGGCAGTTGAACCATCGTGAGGAACAGTCCGAGCCCGTGTCTCACGGATATATGCCAGCCCCGGAGGACTCCCGCGAGCGCATCTTCCGCAAGCACACGCTAACGGGAAAAGTGGGCGTGAAGGTTCATTTATCGGCCCAAAATATTCTTCAGACGGGCCTGGACGCTGAATTTCAGCACAACCGTCGCGACGGATGGGGGTTCATCATCCCGGATTTCGAGACGGTGCAGGGAGGCGTGTTCCTCATTGACAAGCATGTCCTCTCCGAGCGCTTGAATTTTAACGCCGGTGTGCGTTATGACCACGCGTTCACGGCCATCCACAGCTACCGCGATTGGTTTTTGACGCCCCGGGCCGATGGCTTCGAGGAGTACCGTCTGCGCTCCGCAGAGAGCCGCCGTCATTTTGACAGCTTTACCTGGAGTGCCGGCGTGGCGTGGAGTGCCGGCCGGTGGGTGCTTAAAGGCAACGTGGGCAAAAGCTTCCGCATCCCCATTCCCAAGGAACTTGGGGCCGATGGCGTAAACTATCATATCTTCCGTTACGAAAAGGGCAACCCGGAGCTGAATCCGGAGGAATCGTACCAGATGGATTTGGGAATTCACTGGACAGGGGAGAAGTTTCACTTTAGTTGGGACCCCTTTTTCAATTGGTTTCCAAACTATATCTACCTGAATCCTCAGAGCAGTTACTTCGAAGGACTTCAGATGTACGAGTATACCCAGTGTCAGGTGCTCCGTACGGGCTTTGAGCTGCAGGCCGCCTTTAAGCCCTGGCGTTTTCTGGAGCTCGAGGCAAAAGGGGACTACCTCTTTGCCCGGCAGATGTCCGGCGCCAAGAAGGGGTACGGACTTCCCTTTGCTCCGCCGTGGCGCGCGACGCTGTCGGCCAAATATACTTTTCTGGAAGATGGCTACGTGACCTTTGACGTCAGGGTCGCGGGCGCACAGCGGGATATTGTCCCGCCAGAGAAGTCTACGGACGGATGGTATACGCTCAACCTCTCCGCGGGAAAGTCGTTCCCGCTTGGAAAGACTGTTTTTAAGACCGGTCTTCAGGTGGAGAATCTCCTGAACCGGCGTTATTATGATCATACGAGCTATTACAGGCTCATCGGCGTCCCGGAGCCGGGGATCAATGCATCCCTTATGCTGGGACTCGAATTCTGACAACCATGAAAAAATTATTTGCTATGAAATCATTGAATTTAATCCAGATAAAGAAGATGAAAAGGAGTAAACTGTTTGTGCTGCTTTGCGTGCTCTCGGGCGCGTGCAGCAGCCCTTCAAAAGACATTACGCCCCCGGAGATTCTCCCGCAGGGGGATTATGCTTCACCCGTTAACTGCCAGGTGTTTGAGCGCGGCTCCGTGCTGCCGTTCGCCTACGCTTTCTCAGACGATGTGGAACTGGGCTCTTACAACCTCGAAATCCACAACAATTTTGAACACCATACGCACAGTACGGAGGCGGGGGAGTGCGAGCAGGAACCGGTGAAAAAGCCGGTGAATGCGTGGATCTTCAACCAGTCCTATGAGATTCCGGCCGGCAGCAGGGTGTATGAAGCGTCCCGGAATATTCCTATTCCGCTCGATGTGGATCCGGGCGAGTATCACTTTATGATCCGGGTGACGGATGCTTCCGGCTGGCAGGAAATCAAGTCGGTGTCTATTCGGATCCTTTAAAGGTATAACCGGCATTTTCGACGGCGGCACGGATCATGAATTCGTCCGCCGTTCCTTTTATGGTGAGGGTTTTGCGGGCTGCGCTGGCATCGGCCTTCTCTACGCCGGGGATATTTTCGACGGCCCGGACGACGGCGGCCTCGCAGTGGGAGCAGTGCATGCCTTCTACGGTATAGACGGTGGTGTCGGCCGAGGTGGGTGTGTGATGGAATCGCTCGAGGAATTTCATGATAAGGGCAAATGCAATGAGGATAAAAAGAACGATGGATGCGATGAGCTTGAATGTGCTCATCCCTTCGTGATGGTGCATGTGCTCATTGAGGGGATTGACGCTGAGGCCGGCGGCGTTGATGCCAAGGCCGAAGAGTACGGAAAACACCACGATTACGCTTAGGTAAATGACGGTGAACCGGGTTCCCAGGGCCTTACGGACTACCAGGATGGATGCGAGGTTCACGGCCGGGCCAGCCATGAGCATTACGAATGCGGCGCCAGGGGAAAGGCCCTTGAGCATGAGGGCGGCCGCCACGGGAATGCTGCCGGTGGAGCAGATGTACATGGGCACGGCCACGATGAGGATGATGAGCATCTGCAGCAGCGGCTCCGAGCCAAAGTGCAGGAAGAATTCGTCGGGAACGGCTACCTGGATGAGTGCGGCAAGGATCAGGCCGATCACCAGACGCCCGCCGATGTTCTGGATCATCTCGAAGTAGGCATAGCGGAGAACGCGGAAAAGTTTGTTTCCGCTTTCCACCGTGCAGGTGCCGCCTTCCATACTTTGGGCCGATGATTCCCTCGCAAAACGGTTTACGAGAAGGCCGCCGCAGACGCCCGTCACCAGTGCCGCCACCGGGCGGATGACGGCAAAGCCCAGACCCAGAATGGAGAAGGTGGCGAGGATGGAGTCGACGCCCGTCTGGGGCGTTGCAATAAGGAAGGAGGCGACTGCGCCGTTTGATGCCTTTTCGTTCTTGAGGCCGATGGCGGTGGGTATGACGCCGCAGGAACAAAGCGGCAGGGGAATGCCCAGAAGGGCGGCGTAGAGAACAGACAGCGGGTTGTCGCTGGAAAGGTATCTGTTATAGAACGTTCTGGGAACGAATACATGAAGAATTCCTGCTATCAGGAAGCCTAATAGCAGGTAAGGAGCCATTTCGCCGGTTACGGTGAGGAAGGAATGGATGAAGTGCATTTAAAAATCAATCGCTACGGACTCTTTCACCAGGGAATTGATGCTGGCTTTGACGTTGGTTAAAAAATAGACGGCGGTATTGTCGTCGTTTTCGTCATACATGCCGCGCAGGCCCGGGTTGGCATCCAGCATTGCTTTCTTTATTTCCACGCGAGGGTCTTCCACCAGCGTGGCTGTGATACGGAGCCAGTCCGGTCCGTCCAGGGCCACAATGGAAACCTTAGGGTTGGCGGCTATCTGTTTGGCGACATTTTTGACGTGGCCGGTTTGGATGTAGAGTTTTCCTTCGATAATCTCTGCTGTTCCGAAGGGACGCAGCTGCGGCTGGTCACCATCGGCCGTTGCCAGGAAATACGTATGAGTTTTGTGTAAAAACTCATAGGCCTTCTGCATGTTCTCCGGGTTGGGGGAAGTGTACTCTGAAGGGTTTACATTAGCGGAGTTCTTGTTTTCCGTGTTCTGGTTTGCATTCTGGCAGCAGGATGCGGCAAGCACAGCTGCAGCCAAGGCAGGAAGGAGAAAGCGTTTCATGTACAGTTTAATTTATGGTGGCGAAGTTAGTAATTTCTTTTCTTTGTGACAAACGCCATCTCATTGGGTATATTCAATAACCGAGTCTTTCAAAGGAGTGTATTTTATAAAATGAAACACGCGGAGTATGAATAAAGGCGAAGTCGAGTACATTTACATTAATGGCATTTTGTGGCCAGGACCCCCTCCTGGCCACTTTATTTATCGGCCCGCTCCTCTCCTAATCCGCTGACTACCAGCGCTCTACCTTTTTCTCTTTAGGCTGATCGGCCCAAAGAGAAAAACCTATACCGCTGGTAATCAACCGCTTAACACCGGTGCGTCTGTGATTACCATTGCAGACATCATAAGGATGTACCAAGCTTTTGGTGCGAGTGGGCTGCAACTATTCATCCCGTGCACAGCTTTGAATGATGTTACCGTTTTATAATGTGTTATAGCAAGCATAAATTTTAAGCATAGAAACGGCATCCTGCGCTGCTACATGGCCTATATTTTTGATTTGAAACGCAGTTTGTTTCGAAATCGAAATTTGTCGAAAACTGTAAATTTGGTTCATTGTACCAATTTTCAATGTTAAAATCGGTAAATGATAGGTTTTTTGTTCTAAATTTGCACCATGGAAGTTAAGCACGCAAATAAGAAGCTCTCGGATCTCGACTATTTCCGTCTTATTGACAAGGCGGTGCGTCGTGAAAGACTGTACAAGAATCCGGACCTTACACGCCAGGATATCATGCGTCGTTTTGGCCTTCGCCGCCAGCACCTGAATGCTATCCTTAATGCGTATGCCAGCGGACAAGGTTTCCCTGCATACATCAACAGCATTCGCCTGCAAGAAGCCGAGGCCCTGATGACAAAAAGACCGGACTTGTCCATTACAGCCATTGCCGAGCTCGTGGGACTTACGCTGCCCAACTTCCGCATTCAGTTTCGGAACCGCTATGGATGCAATCCGCTGGAGTATCGGAAAACAAAACTGGAGACAGAAAAGTAACTTAAACTAACGAATACTTCAAACACCTAAACCCAACGCTATGGAAAGCGTGTGGTAATCTCTAAAAGAATGGAGCTCTGGCCGTTACCCTATCGAAAGACGCCGAGGAAATATCTTGCGCAGTCCAGTACCCTGCGATAACGGCCCAGAACCTCTCTTTTCCCCAGAGCTCTTACTACCACCGTTTGAAACACTAAACTTCTGGAGGCCGGGACTTAGTTCCCGGCCACTTTTTTTGTATAGTGGCTGTTGCTGTGGTATCGGATCAGCAGCAAAACTATGTGTCTATGCATAGATGTTCTGTAGCCTAAAGAGG
>CAMODD010000010.1:0-43440 GCA_946611215.1 uncultured Bacteroidales bacterium
CTTTAGGCTACAGAATATCTACGCATAGACACATAGTTTTGCTGCTGATCCCTTATGTTTCCGATAATCAGCAGGTTAGCACAACTGACGGGTGTGTTTTTCGCACCCGTCAGTTAAGCTAATCGCTTGGAATTCAACTATCTAAGCGCCACGAGCACCAGACCTTAATCGGCCAGACAGCTGTCCATCATACGCTCGATGCCCTTCTTGTCCAGATGCTGGCCAATGAAGACAATCTTCTGCATGCGGTCTCCGTATTCCTCGGTCCAGTCTTCGCGCAGCTTGCGGTCGCGCTCCATCATCTCGGCAAGTTCGTCCGGTTCCATGGTGGCGAACCACAGGCCGCAGTCCTTGAGGGACTTCTGGCGGCCAGCCTGCTCGAAGAGGTAGCACTTGTCAATATCGGAGGAGAAGTAGCACAGGCCCTTGGCGCGGATGATATTGGAAGGCCAGTACTTGGCTACCATGTTGTCGAACTTATTCAGGTCGAAGGCCGGACGGCGGGTATACACATAGGTGTCGATGCCGTACTCCAGCGCTTCGCCCTCGGCCTCTTCGTCCTCGTCCCCCTCACCTTCGATGGCGGCGATCCAGGCGGCGGAGGTGGCCACTTCGTCAAAGCGGAACATGCCTGTGTAGATGAGTTCGTCCAGGTCTACGTCTCCGTAGTTGCATTCCAGTACCTTGGCGCCGGGGTTGATGCTTTTGACGATACCCTTGAGTTTTCCCATCTCTTCGGGAGTGAGTTCGGAGGCCTTGTTCAGCAGCACAATGTTGCAGAACTCGATCTGCTCGATCACCAGGCGCTCGAGGTCGTCATCGCCGATGTCCTCTTTCTGAAGGGCAGCGCCGCCTTCGAACTCGTCCTTCATGCGCAGGGAGTCCACCACCGTAGCGATGCAGTCCACGTACGGGACGCCGTCCTTCACGCTCTGGGGAGCCAGGGCCGGCATGGTGCTCACGGTCTGGGCGATGGGGGCCGGCTCGCAGATGCCGCTGGCCTCGATGACAATGTAGTCGAACTTGCGGGCCGATGTGAGGTCGGCCAGCTGGGCTACGAGGTCCATCTTGAGGGTGCAGCAGATGCAGCCGTTCTGGAGGGCGACGAGGCTGTCGTCGGTGCCTCCCACCACGCCGCCTTTCTCGATGAGGCTGGCGTCGATGTTCACTTCGCCGATGTCGTTGACGATGACGGCGAACTTGATTCCTTTCTTGTTGGTAAGGATGCGGTTGAGGAGGGTAGTCTTACCGCTCCCCAGGTAACCGGTGAGAAGAAGCACCGGCACTTGCGGTTTATTTAATGTAATTTCCATAGTCTTCTAGAACTTGTAGGCCGCGCCCAGATTGAGGGTGTTTCCCAGCATCTCCGACGCGGTAAGATAGCTCACCTCCAGACGGAATCCCTGGAACTGCAGGCCCAGACCCAGCCCCAGGTGAGACGGGACGAGGGCTTTCTTTCCCGCGAGGCGATATCCCGCGCGCGCGTATAAAGTATGGTTGTATGCGTATTCCAGGCCGATGGTACCTGCCGCCGAACCGTCAAAGTTGTACTCGCCGTCCAGCGCCAGCTCCAGCGCATGTTCCTGGCCGATGGCGTGGTTCCACGCGACCCCGACACGGGCGTAGGCCGGCTGCGGGTAGGCATCGGCTGACCCCTTCACCTGGCTGCCCAGGCAGCCGACGCCCAGCGCGACGGTAAGCTCCGGCGTGATGCGTCCGAGGGCCGATATGTCCATGCTGAAGCCGCTTACCTTCGCTTCCTGCGTGAAGCTCTGCGCGGCGTATCGGGCATTGAGGCCGATGCTCACGATTTCCTTCATGTTGTAGGCCAGGCCCAGGGATACCAGACGGTCACTGGGAGTGTAAGTGCCCTGCATCACGCCCATCTGATAGGCGCCGCCAAGCGCCACGCCAAAGCTTCCGAAACGGAGACCGGCTCCGGCCTGGATATTGGTGGTTTTGTCTACGTCGTTGGACATTTCCCATAGCTGCAAAGCTGCGCCTACATCCCCTTTCACGGGCTGGAAACCAAGCTGGGCGGCATTGCCGAAAGCAGCGTACCACCCGTTATTCACGCTGGCCATACCGGCACCGGCCAGGGCCGATGACCTGGGGTTACGGTCTATCCTGATAAAGGGAAGGGCGCTCTGGGCACTTGCATCCAAGATGGAAAGTGCCATGATAACTGTCAAAATGCACCTTTTCATTTTCATAGCGTGCAAAGATGGCCATAAAAGCCCGGAATACCAAAGATTTTTTTGCAAAAAGCGAAAAAGTGCTTATCTTTGCAGTCCCGATTTTTAGGGAGTAACCTTGGAGAGATGCTCGAGTGGCTTAAGAGGCACGCCTGGAAAGCGTGTATACTCCAAAAGGGTATCCCGAGTTCGAATCTCGGTCTCTCCGCAAATCAACGAATGGCATCGCAGCGCAGCTGCGGTGCTTTTTTTTGTAGCCAGCACGTCAAAAATTGGGGCTAATGGTAAAACACATATTTTTCCCGGTGATCCGTAATGAGCCACAAGAAGGCGTTCCGCCAGCTGCACGTGGCGCTTAACCACCGTTTAGTCAATGAGTTAGCACAACTGACGGGTATGAGAAACGCACCCGTCAGTTGTGCTAACCAGCTTTCATTCAACGACTTAAGCGCCACGGCCCGTGAAATGTACCAGACCTAAACCAGGGGATGGCGTTGGACCTGGTCCAAAGAACAGGCCACTGAAGCAACTCCAATGGGTACGGCCACATCGGCAGTGCCAGGCGCCGTTCCGCGAAGGGGATGCGCTACAGCAGCACCTCGATGCGGTTCTGAGAAGTGGCGGAAAGGGCCGGGAGCGTCACTACAACGCAGCCGGAGCCGTACGCCGTCGTGCCGGCACCAGCACCAGCGCCAGCACCATACGCCGTCGCGCCGGAACCAGCACCAGCACCAGCGCCAGTACCAGCGCCAGTACCAGTACCAGCACCAGCACCAGCACCAGCACCAGCACCATACGCCGCAGCCTCAACCGTTTCGCCATTCACCAGGACGCGGCGAACGGCGGTGCGGCCTTCCAGCACAAGGTACACATGGCGCTCGGAAGGGGCACCATCATAGGAGCCCTCGCGGGGGTGGAGCGTTATGGAAAGCTTGTTCCCGCTAAGGCGCTTCTCGATCAGGGTGAAGGCGCAGTTGGAAGCGTAGTCTTTGGAGGTGCCGTCGTCCTCGTACAGGCGGAAGGAGGACTTGCCGGCACCGGGCACTACCAGGATACCCAGGGTGTCGGAGGGTTCCTGCAGGTTACGGATTCCCTGTCCGGCCAGGGGCAGGATGCTGCCCGCCTTTACGAACCAGGGGTTCTCGTCAATGGCATAGCGCAGTGTCTTGCGGCTGCCACCCCTGTGCAGTGTGTGAGTGGCCATGTCCCACCAGTCGTTTCCGGAAGGGAACCAGACCTCGCGGGCCGATTTTCCGTCGGCGCCGGCCGGCTCGCAAATCACCGTAGCGAGGATGCGGTCTCCGAACAGATACTCTTCATTGTACGAATAGGCCTCGGGGCGCTCCGGGTAGGCATAGTAGAGCGGACGGCACAGGCATACGCCGGTGTCGTAGGCTTCCCGAGCGAAGGTATAGATGTACGGAGACAGCGTGTAACGCAGCCGGATAGCGGCCTTCATGTATTCGAAATGCTCCGGGAAAGCCCAGATCTTGCGCTCCAGGTTGGCGCTCTGGGTAGAGTGCGTCTTGAAGATGGGCGTAAATACGCCGTACTGCAGCCAGCGCGTGTACATTTCGGGGTCGGTGAGGCGCTCGTGCCCTCTTTTCTGCATGTGGCCGCCAATGTCATGGCCCCAGTAGCCGTAACCCACATTGGAAGCCGTGGCCGTAAAGTACGGAAGGAACTTGAGGACGCTCCACTCGTCGTGCGTGTCTCCGGAGAAGCCCAGCTGATAACGGTGGCTTCCCAAGCCGCCCCAGCGGTGGTAGATGAGGGGGCGCTCGGTTCCATGGGCGTCCTTGTCGTTGAAGAACGCATGGTTAATCCAGAACGTATTGCTGAGGCCCTTCACATAGCGGGACTCCAGCCACTGCTGCCAGTCCAGCCACCAGAAGTCCACGCCCTGCTTCTCCAACGGACGAATCACGCTGTTAAAGTAAGCATCGGCCCAAGCCTTCTGCGTCATGCGGTAAGGGACGCTGGCCTTGTAGCCGGCCTTCCCTACCGGCTTTCCGTTGCCGGCATAGAGGTAGCCGCCCTCCCCGAAGACATAGTCCTTGGGGCCGTCGTAATCCTGCGTGCGGGAAAGGTAATCCTTCACAAAGGCGGGATAGCACTCCTCGTAGGGACGGATGCCCGACGCCGGATGCAGATTGAGGGCCGTCTTGTAACCCATGGCATGGAGCTCACCGAGGAAGGCTTCGGGGTCCGGGAACAGGTCCCGGTTCCAGGTATATCCCGTCCAGCCGCGTCCCTGGCCAAAGTCGTCGGGGCCCAGACGGCGGCCCATATCCTTATAGGTGTAGTGCCAGTCCATATCCACAATCATCACGTCCATGGGAACGCCGTGCTCTTTCATCTCGCGGCCCAGCGCCAGGAGTTCGTCGTCGGTGAAGATCCAGTAGCGGCTCCACCAGTATCCCAACGTCCACTTCGGGGGCATGGGAATGCGGCCGGCCACCTTGACAAAGTCTCCGAGGGCAGCCGTGTAGTCGTGGCCGTAGGCAAAGAGATACCAGTCCAGGCGGTCTCCCGCGGGACGCTCCGTCACCCAGCCATCGGCCGAGAAAAGATGCCGCTCCGACTCGTCTACAAGCGCCCAACCGTCGCGGGAGAGGATGCCCTTTTCCAGCTCCGAGGCCGAGTAGGCAATCTGCTCAAAACCCAGGCTGCCGTCCAGGGTGCGCACGGTGCCCTTTAGGTTTCCGGCATCGGAAAGGCCCGGCACCCAGGTGCCCATGCCATGACGGACGCTCAGGTTATCGGCAGAAAAACGTCCCCCCTTATACCAGAGGGTGAGTTTTCCTGTCTTGATGACAAGCTCCCCGCCCTTCACGGAGGAGGTGAAGGACGGCACCGGCAGATCGCGGTTCACGATGGCCAGCGAGGCTCTATCTTCGAAGACGCCGTCACTAGCCCACTCCATACGGACGAGGCGGTCAGTGAGAACGGTGAAACGGGCATTGCCAAACTCCACCACGGCGGAAGGATTGGCCTTGGGATTATTCTGCGCAAAGGCCGGAAGGGCCAGCAGCACAAGAAGAAGGGAAAACAGTCTTTTCATATTACTTCAGCGTTGCAATCACTTTTTCGTTGATGGCCCGGAGCGCTTTCTCGTCCATCTTGATGACGGCACGGTCATAGGTCATGAGGCCGTTCACCTCGCCCTCCACGTCGGTGGTCTGGGTGTAGACGCCGGCCGACACGCCGGAAAGAATCTCGGGAATGAATTCATCGACATAGCCGGAATAGATGCGGAGAACTTCGTCCGAGTCCTTGGCCAGGCCCTGATAGCCCCAGTTGTTGTTTTCCTGCCACAGGTGGCCGGGGACGGCATAGCCGATGCCTCCGTACTCGCCCAGCACGTCAATCTGAGCGCCGCCACTGCGGAATTTCATGACGGGATTGGGGTAGTTGTGGTTATCCAGGATATCTCCGCAAAGGCGGGAGTTGCCGCCCGATGCGGAGTTGATGAGGCGGGTAGCGTCGATGCTCCGCGTATAGTCCACCACTTTCTCGGTGTCGAACTGGCCCCACGCCTCGTTGAAGGGAACCCACACCACAATGGAAGGGTGGTTCCGGAGCTGGAGCATGATCTCCTTCCACTCCTTGTAGTACGTTGCCTTGGCTTCGTCGGAAAGCGGGTAATCGGAGCCGGTGTTGTAGGCATGCTGCCCCCACTCCCCTTTCATGTTGTCGGCAATGGAAGGCATGTCCTGCCACACGCAGATACCCAGGCGGTCGGCCCAGTAGTACCAGCGTTCGGGTTCTACCTTGATGTGCTTGCGAATCATGTTGAACCCGAAGTCGCGCGTTTTCTCAATGTCAAACTTGAGGGCTTCGTCGGTGGGGGCGGTGTACAGGCCGTCGGGCCACCAGCCCTGGTCCAGCGGGCCAAACTGGAAGTAGGGCTTTCCGTTAAGGCCGATGCGCCGGAATCCCTTGGCGTCGCGTACCTCGGCGCTCTCGCGGATGGCCGTGTATCCCTTCACGGCGTCAACGGTCTGTCCATCCTTGCGGAGCTCGACCTCCAGGCCGTACAGGTAGGGGTGCTCCGGGCTCCAGAGTTCGGGGTTTTCTACTTTGATGCAGGCCGATGTTCCCACGGGAGCGGACGTCTCGGCAAGCACGCTGCCGGTGCCATCGGCCAAGAGGCGGTAGACGAGTTCATCGGCCTCCCCCTCTACGCTGGCCGAGAGGGAGAGGGTGCCGTCCAGGGTTGCATCGGCCTGATAACCCGTAATATGGGCCGATGGTACCGGCTCCATCCATACACTCTGCCAGATGCCGGTGACAGAGGTGTACCAGATGCCGCCGGGGTGGGTCACCTGCTTGCCGCGCGGCTGGAGATCGTTGTCGGTGCCGTCGGTGACACGGACCGTCAGATGCTGCTTGCCGGGCACGAGGTAAGGGGTGATGTCCACGGAGAAGCGGGTGTAGCCGCCCGTGTGCACGGTAACGGGCTGGCCGTTGAGGCAGACCTCGGCCTTCCAGTCTACGGCGTCAAAGTGCAGCAGCGTACGGTCTTCCCTCCAGGAACGGGGAACGGCGAATGTGCGTTCATACCACAACACACTGTCTTTTCCTACGGTTTTGCCTACGCCGGAAAGGGATGATTCTATGCAGAACGGAACCAGGATCATGCCCTCTGGAGCGGGCATTTCCACCGCTTCAGAAGACGTGATGGCATAGTTCCAAAGCCCATTGAGGGACCTCCACTCCTGGCGCACCATAGTGGGACGGGGATATTCGGGTAGGGCTTTGGAAGGCGAAACATCCTGGGCCCAGCGAGTACGGATGTGGTCCCCTACGGGGCTCCAGGATGTGTTTTCGGTGCAGGAAACTGCTAAAGCAAGGCCGGCGACTGCCGCAAGGAATGTTTTTTTCATTGACGAGTGGTTGAGTTTGTTCATACAAAGTTAGAAGAAATACTGAACATATCAAAGGGCTTCCTGCAAGGGAACGAAGGAGTAGCCACGGCGCTGGAGGGTGCGGATGAGGCGCGGGAGGTGGGTGTAGAACTTGTCGGTGCGGGCGTCGTCGGTGCCCAGGTGGATGAGCAGGATGTGACCGTTCAGGCCTTCCGATGCCTCAACGGAGAGCAGTTTGTCCAGGATGAAGCGGCTGCTGTAGTAGTGGGGCATGTCGGGGGTGGTGTAGTCGCCGTTGGTATAGGTGCCGGACGTGTAGTTCACCAGCTGCAGACCCATGGAGCGGGCCCAGGAGGAGATGGTGGCGTTGTAGTACTCGTAGGGAGGCATGAAAAGAGGGGCCGATGCCGGCGTAATGCCGAAGGGGGCCATGACCTCGTAGCTGCGGCGGATATCGGCCTCGAACTCCTCGCGGGTGAGGAGGAGGGAATCGCGCTTGCCCCAGGGGGCGTAGAGCAGGTGGCCGTAGCTGTGGCTGCCTACGTAGTGGCCATCGGCCAGAAGGGCTCGCACTACGCCGGGGTACTTCTCGAAGAACTCGCCGGTGAAGAAGAAGGCGCCCTTGATGCCGAACCGTTTCAGGGTGGCGCGGATGGAGGCGGCGCCATCGGCCTTGTCGGCGGCGGTGAAAACCAGCGAGATGCGCTTAAGGGAAGGGTCCGTGCGCACGATGCCGCCCTGGAAGCAGACGTTCCGGGAGGCCTGGGCGCTCCCCGCTGCCGGGCCGTCACCATCCCCCTGGGCCTTTCCTTCCATCTCATAGGCCGAGAGCGGGAAGGTGAGGCTGGCGGTGCCGTCCATGGTGGGCTCGTTGGTGGAATAGTCGTGGGTGGAGTCGTGGTAGACGAGGCGGCCGGGCTGGAAGCGCTCGTAGTTGATGCCTCCTTCGGTGTTCACGCCCAGGAGCGAGCCAAAGATGGTGTCATAGACGGGGCCGTCCACCAGGCCGCCGGTGGTGTTGCCCAGCTTGTAATTGATGATGAAGGAATGCGGCTGCGTGGGGTACACTCCGCCCTTTGGCAGCTCCACGATCATGCTTACGCCCCAGGGATTGCAGCCAAGGAGCCAGTCCCGAAGGGCACCTTCCATTTCCTCGTAGGTGCGGTCTCCGGTGATTTGCCGGTACAGGATGCACTGCGACAGGAGAGCGGCGGTGAGGTTATTGGAGCACCACGTCCCGGGAACACCGAAGAGGAAAGGACTTCCCTGCGCCCGGTCCCAAACGCGGGCGATACCGCTGCGGAGGTTGCGTACGAACTCTTCCCTCCCCTGGGCAGCCAGGTGCGCGTGTCCCATGTTCATAAAAGGGTACCACTGGTAGTGGCGGGCGCTGTCGGCCCCCATCCAGGGCGTGACGGGCTCCTGCCGGCCATACTCCACGGCCTCCAGGAGGAACTTGCGGTCTCCGGTGAGGCGGTACATTTCCACGCCGGCCAGCTCCATGTCATCTACCCAGTTGGTCTCCTCGTAGATGTAGGGACTCACGACGGAAGCCGTCTGGTGGAAGCCGGGGTACTTTACGCCGGTTTCCCAGGCATCGGCCGCCTTCTCCCGGATGCGGGCGGCAAGTTCCGGATAGTAGGGCGCCAGCACGCGGCTGCCGATGCTGAAGGCCGATGCATACTTTCCCACGATGGACGCCTTTCCGGTGGTTTTGTTCACCCCGCCGTGGCGTCCCTGCTGCTGCGGCTGCCCTGTCGCGTAGTACACCGGACGGGCGCCGCCCTTGCCCCAGCCGTAGTCGGCCTGATCCTCCGGCGGACGGCGCATGCCCACGTGGTCGCGGTCATCGGCCAGCTGATTGTAAAACTCTCCCGGCTCCGGGTTCATGCGGTCCAGCCAGTCCAGCCCCCAGCGGATCTCGTCCACGATGTCGGGGATGCCGTTGGCGCCAGGGGTACCATCGGCCCGGAAAGCGTCCCCGAAGGCCTTCGGGTTGCGCTCATAGGCGTAGGCCATCTGGTAGATGGCGTTGGCGGTGGTGGTTACGTACTGCAGGCAGTCGGAGGCGTCGTGCCAGCCCCCGCGCACATCCAGGTGCTGCCCGGTTTTGGTGGGATGGTAAATGATAATGGCGTCTTTCGTGTGGCAGCTGTCGCGGAGGAATGGATTGTAGCCGCAGCGCTGCTGACGCATGTAGTTAAGGACGAAGTCGGCGGTGCCGTCGTAAACGTGCGGGCCGATGGGAAACGTCTCGCTCTCCGCGTCCGCTGTTCTTATTTTGTAGGCGCCGGGCGTCCGGAACGGGCTGAAGTCCAGCCGCGCGGTGGCGGCCATCCGGCCCAGCGGGCCCGTGGGTTTTGCGGCCGACTCGAAAACGATCTTGCCCGTATAGGCGTCTATTAGCTGGAAGGATTCCGGGGCGGTGTCTCCCATATACACGGCTACTTTGGTGGCGTGCGGGAGGTAGCCCAGCTGGTTGTGACGGATCCAGCCTTCGGCGTGGAGGGGAAGGGAAAGAAAAAGTGCGAGGAGGGGGGCAAGGAACGGTTTCATGGCTCATTCTTTTTTTATGCTATAAAGTTAGCTGTTTTTTGCAAAAAGGAGAACGGGGAAATAATTATCCATTTTGGATAATCCGATTTGGATAATTGCAGCAAACACATTATTTTTGCAAAAAACAAATCATGGAAAATCCGTTCTATATAACCGGAACCATACCCGAGAAATACTTCTGCGACAGGGAGGTTGAGACCCGGAAGATTACTACCTTGCTGGATAACCAAAGCAACGTGCTTCTTACCGCATACAGAAGGATGGGCAAGACGCAACTCATCCGGCATATCTTCGAGCAAACGGACGTCAAAGAAAAATACTACACCTTCTACGTAGACCTGTTTTCCACCTCTTCGATTCGGGAAATGGCCTACTCTATGGGGAAAGAAATCTATCGATCCCTGGTTCCCAGCAAGAAACGTTCGTGGGAGCTTTTCTTTTCCACCGTCAAATCCATTGCCGCCAACTTTGGAGTAGATCCCATAACCGGAGCGCCCATCGCACAACTGCAACTAGGAGACATCCATTTCCCGGAACTGACGCTGGAAGAGATCTTCTCCTATCTGGAGCAGGCCGACAAACCCTGTATCTTTGCCATCGACGAATTCCAGCAGATTGCGAAATATCCAGAAGGAATGGTCGAAGAACTGCTACGCACGCACATCCAGAAAATGAACAACTGCCATTTCATTTTTTCGGGCAGCGACAGACACATTTTGGAGCAGATGTTTCAATCCTATGCCAAGCCATTTTACAATAGTGCAAAGCCGGTGTTCCTTGACAGAATTCCTAAAGAAAGCTATATCGACTTTACTGTTCGCCAATTCGCTCTGGCCGGCAGAGAAATGCCACAAGAAACCGTGGCATATTGCTATGACCTCTTTGACGGGTACACCTTCTATATCCACAATATCTTCCATGACATCTTTGCCTTCGATACCAGTGACGAACCGGGAATTGATATCATTCAGAAGACGCTAGCCAACATTCTGGAAGAAAACAGCCATACTTACAAAGAGCTAATGGGGAAACTGACCCTGGCGCAAAAACAGACTTTGGCCGCTATCGCCAGGGAAAAAGTAGCCCGGCATCCGACATCAGGCTCATTTGTCAAGCGACACGCTCTGGGCTCCCCCAGTTCCGTACAGAAAGCCATAGCCACTTTGCTGGATTGGCAATTAATAAGTTTCAGCGCCGATAATGGCGATAAAGAATACTTCGTCTCGGACAAGTATTTCGATTGCTGGCTGAGGGAGAATTATTAGGGCAGAACAATGAAACGGCCTGGTATTTCTTTGAATAGAGCGCAAAGATTCGTAGATTTGTTCTATGAAAAAAGCACTGCCTACTCCTTGCCCTGACAGGGTGCAAGACGGAAAAGAAGACGGCCCTGGAGTTTGGAGAGGTTGTCCTTATTATTCGACCAGGACGAGACGCAACAATTTTTCAAAGTTCTAACTAATAACCACAGTCATGAAAAAACTTTTTTACTTATTTCTGCTATTGCCGGTTCTCGCTGGATGTGACAGAACCGATACCCCCACAAACGTCACCAACACAGGCTTTACCGACACCGGCTGCAATGGCAGTGGATTCACCAAATCCGAGACCAACCCTTCACTGCTTATACTTAAGTTTGAGGGCGGGGACCTTCGCGTCACCCATACCAACGCAGTTATGAACTGCTCCATCAAAAACGGCGGGATTGCCTGCGAAGTCTCATCGGAGGGAACAACGATCCGATACAATGTCTATGAAAAAGATGGTCCCACCGCAAATTGTTGTTGCACGGTGGACGAGATAACCTCCCTGGTTAAAGGACTGACTCCCGGCGTTAAATACACCATGAAATACTGCAATTACGAACCTTTCACATTCGTGTTTGAGAGAGGTCTTCATCTCATCATTGATGTCGATTCTATTACAAAATCCTTCTAGATCTCCGTTATTGTTAATGGGATGTGTAGACTGATTGAAACGGTATCATGGTCTATTCTTTTTTCATGCTGGCAGGGCCTTCCCAAGAGGCGGTGAAGGTGTAGCCGTTGGAGAGGGAAAAGTCGGCTTCAACGCTGTAGGTGCTGCCGCCCAGGTCTTCTACCTTGAGCGTGCCCTTTGTGAGGCGGGCATCGGTGTCGCCCCAATCGGCCAGTTTGATAACGGGCGTGCCGTCCTCGGCGGGATAAGCTACGGTGTAGCCGTCTTCGTTGTTGTTTTTGTAGATAGCCACCATGTTGCCGCCCATGTTTTCCATGAAGTTGATGGTTTTGCCAAGGTCGCTGCAGCTGAGGTGGATCCAGAAGTTCTGGGTTTCGCCGTTGGGCTCGTTGTAGGTTAGCGTCAGCTGGAGTTCCTGGGGCGTAGATTCGCCCATGTAGAAGAGGTAGCCGGTGGCGGCATCGACGCCGTATTTGGTGCCGGCTTTGGTGAAGTAGCCGGGGTAGACCAGGATTTTGGCCTGATGAGACAGCTTCCCACACTCCGCAACGAGATAGCAAGTGCCGGGGGCCAGTGCCGCAAGTTTTCCATTCTGAAACGATGCGACAGATGGCATGGTGATATGGGTGGTGAGTTCCTTCAGGTTGGTGGCATTCTGGGGATAACACTCGATGGAAACATCCACCTGGTCTCCCACAAAAAACGTGACAGGCGAAGGAGTAATCTCTATGCGCTCTACCAGAATTTGAACGGGCTTTTTCTGACAGGCACAGAAAAGAAGAAGGGGAAAAAGAAAGGTTAGTTTTACTAGGTTTCGCATGCTTATAATTTGTATCTTTGTTCTATGAAAAAGATTCTGACTGCCACTATTGGACTTATCCTGGTCATTGCCGGATGCAATCCCACTCACAAAACACCCCTGGAGTTTGGAGAGGTTGTCCTTACACAAGAAGGGATGGTGCTTCCCGTAAGAAAGACACCGGATTCAAAAAAACCTTTCTGGTGCATGGATCTGTCCTTTGAGTCCCAATATGTGGTACTGAGAAGCCCGCGGCAACTGACCTCCTGCTTCATGACCTTCGCCTATGAAGCCGGAGGCCACCAGGACATCACAACCGTGGAACTGGACTTTCACAGTTTGCAGGACGGGTGGTATGTCTATGCCACATCCTACAACTGGTTCCCTCCCAAGAGTATCTTTGACAAAACCATACAGACTGGCATATACTACATTCCCTCCGATGTGGATATCCCCGAGAAGGAGCACACAGACGAAAACGGAGACAAATACACCTATCCAGACTTCACCGGCTACTATTTCATGTTTAACCGGGAAGAATCACAGCAGTATCTACAGAACCTAGCCGGGCATCTGCTATAAAACTTCCTGGAAAAGCAGTTCCACCTCTTCCACACGCTGGAGATCCACATTGTGGCTGTCCAGATAAGCAGAAACAGCATCTTTCTTTTCCGGGAAAAACTTGAGGAGGTTCTTCCGGGTAACAGGATAGAATCGCTTCTTACGATAAAGGAAAGGCACCGTGTCTATCCGGTATTCAGACGTTGTAGAAAGATTGAACTGCATCCCGCTTTCGGCCGATGCAGAAGCAATCGACGATATATTGGTGGTCTCGGAGCGGGCGCCGAACGCACCCTTTTTCTTATCACGTTCGAAAACGAAGCGACGGGTCACCACAAGGGATGCCTCGTCGGCCGAACGCACCACAGCAGCAAACTCGTTCCCGTTCTTGAGAAAAAGATACTTGCCGATAACCACACGGTCTACCTGATCCTGATTGCTCAAAGAGAGGATTTCCCCGCTCTTATCTACAAAGCGGACCGTCTGGTCCACCACACTGATGTTCAGTTTGCCGGTAGAAAAGCCCCCGTCGGTAAAGACAATGCTCCCCGCGGTGAACTCCGGAACATAGTACTTGACACTATCGGGAAGAGTAGCCTCAAACTCCAGTTGTTTGTTCTGCCCCAGCAGGGCAAAAGGCAGGAATAGGGCTACAAGGGAAAAGAGGCGGCCCCACGGCAGGGACCGCCTCTGATTAAAAATTAAGGAAGACATCACCATCCCGGGTTCTGATAAATGCTGTAATCCTTACCGGTAGCAGCAGCCTTCTCTTTGTACTGATCAATGACCTGGGAGCAGATGGGCTCCAGATAGTTACGGACTTCTACATCACTTGCATCACGGTCCTTGATGTTCTGGGGTACCAGGAAGCCACGCATCTTGTCATAGTTGGATGCAGTAACGACGGTCACCGGTTTTTCATCACGAATCACCTCGGTGGTGGTGCAGTCAAAATAGAGACGATCCTTGAGCTTGAGGGTGCCATCGGCATTGTAACCGTCGATAGGCATCACGCTCACGACACCCTTGTTGGCAATGGTGAGGATGTTGAAGCCCACGTTGTCCTTGGTCTTCTTGAGGCTGGTGGTCTGAGCCGGACGGGCCAGGTCTGCAGCCTGGGAAGCAGTGAGGGTGGCCGTAAGGTCAAGCTCCACATAGCCGCCGATACCCAGATCGGGGTTGTTGGCAATACGCATCAGCTCCAGCTGGCCCCAACGGCGGATATCCAGGGAACGGACCTTCTCCAGGAAGAATTCCATACGACGCTCGCGGCGGATTTCCCACAGGAGCGGGGACACAGCGCCAACCGTCTTGTAGCCAAGAGTGGTCTTCTGAGGAGCAGCGGTACGTTCAGGGTCGTTAGGAAGATTGTTAATCTGAAGGGGTGCAGTCTTTGTTACGCCCTTGGCGATAGCCGTCTCGTCCAGCGGACGCTTACGGATAGCGTTGATGGACTTGTCCAGGTCGGACTGAGTCACGGCTGCGCCGCCAAACCTTTCGGCCAGTTCAGCCTTGGCTTCCAGCCAGTTAAGGACAGTCTCTGCGTAGCGGACCACGGGGAAACCGTTTTCGTTGGTGTTGGAAGCATACTGGGTAGGACGGGCCTTACCATTGTAAGAATAGGTGGGGCCGACGCGGTCAATGAATTTCTCCACATACATACCGGTAGGGCTGTTCTTGGGCTCATCCCAATAGGTAGCCTCGAAGCGAGGGTCGCGGGTGACAACCATATCCTGCATTCTCCAGCTCTTGGCATTAGCCACAGTGGTAGAGCTATAAGGCTGGCCATCATTGCAGATCCAAGCCTTCAGAGTAGCAAGGTTACCGGAAGCGCCCTGGCTCTCGTCGCCATTGCAATAGGAGGCAACGCAGTGGCTGTAGCCGGTGTTCACGCTACGGTTGTAGGCACGGTACATGATGATTTCCTTGCTGGCAGGACGCTTGTACAGCGAACCGAACAAGGTGCGGAAGTCGGTATCGAACTGGAAATTGCCGTTATCAATCACATAACCTGCAAACTCCATTGCTTTAGTAAGGTAAGTCTTGGCGTGTCCGTCCACATCGGTGCAGGTCTTGAGTGCCTCGTCATTCTTGTGATAGACATACCAGGTACCTTCGAACAGGAGGCAGCGGGAAGCCACGGTACCAACCACGTAGCGGTTGACAAAGTCAGCGCCATCGTTGATACGGACGTTCTTCATAGCGAACTCGAAGTCTTCCAGAACGGCATCCATAACTTTGGTACGGGGATCGCGGTCCTTGAACTGCTTGTCGAAGTCACCGGTATCGATGCTTTCTCCATAATAAGGCACATCACCGAAGGACTCTACCAGGCGGGAGTATTCCCAGCCGCGGAAGAAACGAGCCACACCCATCCAGTGGTTGAAAGCCTCTTCGCTCAGCGTGCCTGCCTCCTTCATGGAATTGAGGCGGTCAATCAGCAGGTTCCATTTACGCACATAGGCAAAGTTCCAGGTATTGGCCGAACGACGGGCCAGAACGGAATAAGTACCCTGAACCTGCTCACCGCGGTACCAGTTATCGGCCGGGAGAGACAGACAGATATTAGCCAGCTGACCGCTGGTGGTAACATCGTCACTGTACTCAGGACGGCCGTTGTTGAACACAGCCGGGGAACCGGCATCGGCCCAGCCACTGCCGTAGCCATAGAAATAGGCTCCGTAGGCGCCGTTTACGAACAGGCGTACCATATCTTCGGAGTACCAATAGTTGCTGTCGTCCAGGGTTGTCTTGGACGGACGGTCCAGGAACTTTTCGCATCCGGAAATGGAAAGGACCAGTGCGGCAGCAGCGATGATATTGAATATCTTTTTCATATCTATACTAACCATTTAATATTAGAAAGTAACCTGCACACCGAAGGATGCACTCTTGTAACCAGGGGTACCTACACCGGCAAAACCGGAGTTGTAGTTGCTGGCATTGAAGGAGGAGTAACCGGCGATTTCTTCAGGATCTACAGGGAGACCACGGAGATGATCGAAGGTGAAGAAGTTCTCCAGGGAAACATACACGCGGGCCTTGCTGATGCTCACTTTCTGGGTGAGGCTCTTAGGCAGGGTGTAACCCAGGGTGATATTCTTGATACGGAGGTAAGCCATGTTCAGCATGTAACGGTCACTGGGGACCATGTTGAAGATGAGGGAACGACCGCAGCTGGCCGGACGGGGATAGAAAGCATCATAGTTGGATGCAACCACATTGCCGCTGGCATCCTTCTCCTCGAACCAGAAGTCGTTGGCAAAGGTAGCAGGCATACCACCGTCGCCCATCTGGAAGCCGGCGACCGTCATCCAGGAAGAGCCCAGCATTTCACGCTTGCCAACGCCCTGGAGGAAGACGGAGAAGTCGAAACCCTTGTAGTCTCCATTGATCATGAGACTGTACTCGTAGCGGGGAGTGGTGTTACCGATACGCACGTAGTCACCATAGGCAGGCTTTCCATCAGCATCCTCAATGAGCTTGGAGCCATAATCGATGACACCGTCACCGTTGACATCCACGAACTTCACGTCGCCAGGACCGGAGATATAGCTGCCGCTGGTGATACGGCCCTGTGTTGCATAATCCTTACCATCGGCAAACTGATAAATCTTACCGTAGGCATCCTTGCCTTCGATGAGGTTGCCGTTGGCATCATGGGCAAAATCGTCATTCTGGAAGAGGCGATCTACACGGTAGCCCCAGATTTCGCCGTATTCCTTACCGTTATACCAGCCATCGATGCCCTTGGCAGAGCCATACTTGGTAACGACGGTCTTGGCGTCGGAGATGGCGGCGGTGGCGGAGAGGCTGAGACCATTGGAGAAGGTCTTGCCATAACGGATAGAGAATTCCCAACCGCGAGTGCGGAGGTCACCGTAGTTGCCCTTAGGAGCGGTGGCGCCGATGTTGTAGCTCAGGCCCTCGGCCGGTACAATCATGTTCTTGGTGTCACGCTGATACCAGTCGAAGGTAACGTCAATCTGGTTAAACAGGGAGAAGTCCACACCGAAGTCGGTGGTGATGATGTCCTGCCAGGTAATATTGGAGTCTACCAGGGCGGGAGTGGCATAGGCCGAAGTGACCTGGTCGTTATGCATCCAGTACTGAGTAAGAGAGCCGATGGTAGGGATGTACAGGCTGGAAGGAACAGTCTGGTCACCGATCATACCCCAGGAAGCGCGAAGCTTGAGGAAGTTCATCACGTGCTTGATATTCTGCATCCAGGGCTCTTCGCTCACGCGCCAGCCGGCCGAAGCGGAAGGGAACCAGCGCCAGCGGAGCGGGCCCATGAACTTGGAGGAACCGTCACGGCGGAGGTTAGCCTCGAAGAGATACTTCTCCTTATAGTTATAGTTGATACGGCCGAAGAAACCAGCAGTGGAATTCCAGGTATAGCCACCGCCGGAGGTCTGGGTACCGGTTGCCAGCGGGAACTGGGCGTTGTTGTAATCCAGCAGGCCTTTCTTCTGACCCCAGACACCAGTCTCGGTATAGCCGACGATATTCATACCCAGCATGAAATCGAGGGTATGTGCATTGGCAAGTTTGAGCTCATAATTGGTAGTAGCGTTCCAAGTGTGACGCTTTCCGGTGTAGGAATCCTGATAGATGAGGTCGTAGCTGTCGCTGTAACGCGTGACAGGGAAATACAACTTGTTGAAGGTCTCACCCAGGCCGTTGTACTTGGACCACTCATTGGCCATGGTAACGATGTTGCCGGCTTCATCCTTCACGGGAGAAGGAGCGGTGTTCCACAGGTCAACGCCTTCGAACACGGTACCGGGATGACGCTCCTGGATGTCGTTGTTGGCGAAGGTATAGTCGAAATTGATGCTCCAGTTCTTAATAGGAGTGATGGTCGCACCCAGGTTTACGCTGGTGTAATCCGTTTCCTTGGTAGCCTGACGGCCGGCGGACATCTCATAAACAGGGTTACGCATGTCATTGCCATATTCATCCTTGGCCACGAGCGGATAGTTGGAAGCCCAACGGAAGGCATAGTACCAGGGGTCTGCGGTAGTGGAAGAGGTAGCGAAAGCCCAGCTCTTGTTGGAGTGGGTGAACATCATGCCTCCGTGCACGCCCAGCCACTTGTTTATCTGGGTGTCCAGGCGCAGATTGGCATTGTAACGCTTGTAGAAGTCGAAGTCGGTCACCTTAAGCATGCCCTTCTGGTTCAGGTAGCCCAGGCTGATGTTGTAGTTGGTATTACCCTTGCTGCCGGCCACGGACACATTGTGGGTCTGGGCGGGGGCATTCTTGCGAATAAGGTAGTTGTAAGGGTCATAGGTACGGACACCGATCTTGGAAGTACCGTTGGCGGCGATGTACCAGTCACGGCCATAGACCATGGGATCGTCGGGCTTGACAGTGCTGCCATACTTCTCCTTCCATGCCACGGCAGCGTTGTAACCGGCACGGTCAATCTGCCAGAAGGCGCCTACGGGAGTATAAGTACCCACGCGTTCGGCAGCCTCTACCCAGTAGTGGAGGGATTCGACATCGGCCATCTCATACTTCTTGGCCAGGCTCTGGAAAGCCACGTTGCCGGAATAAGTAACATTGACCTTCTCGGCCTCCTTAGCACCCTTCTTGGATGTGATGAGGATAACGCCGAAAGCAGCCTTTGCACCGTAGATGGAAGCAGAGGCAGCATCCTTCAGGACAGAGATAGACTCGATATCGTCGGGATTCACGAGGTTCAGGGAAGGGATTTCCACGTTATCCAGCAGGATGAGCGGAGAAGCGGAACCTTCGATGGAACCCACCTGACCACGGATACGGATACGTGCATCAGAACCCACCTCGGAGGAGCCCACCTGAACGGTCATACCGGGAGTGGTACCCTGCAGGCCACGGCCTACATCGGGGATAGGACGGGAATCGAGCACTTTCTCTGCATCCACGACGGCCACAGCGCCGGTCAGGTTGACCTTTTTCTGTGCACCGTAACCCACAACGACGGTCTCGGCAAGCATCTCGGCATCGTCTTCGAGAACGATCTTGAGATTGTCGCCGGCAGCCACATTGGCAGTGACATAGCCGATGCAGGAGATTTCAAGCGTGGCACCCTGACGTACGGCAAGGGAGAACGCACCCTGCGCGTTAGTCATAGTTCCAGTGCTAGTACCCTTGACGATGACACTGGCGCCCGGGATAGGCTGTCCCTGTGCATCTACAACGACGCCCTTAGCCGTTTGGCCAAAAGCAGTCGCGCTGACACCCACCCAAAGGAGTAATGTCAGCAAAACTAACTGTAGCTTTTTGAACATAGGTAATAATTGGTTAATGAATAGGAATGAAGTGTTGTTTTTCAAATGGTCTTTTAGGTCTAGTTTCAGTTGTTTCGCAAGGCAAATTTATTACTTTTTTTATAGATATAAAAGGATTTACTAAAAAAAATACCTATCTGATTGAATTTCGGTCGCACCCTTGCAAAACTCCTATGAATCAAATAGTTAACTTTTTCTCTTTAGGCTGTTCGGCCTAAAGAGAAAAACTCAAAACGCTAATAAACAACGTATTACATGTAGTTCGCCGACGACAATGGTTAGACCCAAAGACCGCGGGACGAACAACGCGCAAAAGGGCCAAAAACGCGTTGTACGTCTTATTCGTGCAAGGGCAATAACGCAGAAAACGGGGGAAAACGCGTTATAGGTCTAGGAAATGGCAGAAAGCTGGTTAGCAATCTGGTGAATGCCTTCAATGATTCTTGCACGCATGGCGGGACGAGGCTCACGATACCCCGACGCATAATGAGTGAGCTGCTGCTGGTTGATACCGGTCACTTTGGCAATTGCGGCCTTAGGAACCAGTTTCTCTATATAATGTAGAAGTGCCCTCACGCTAAGATTCCACTCCAACTGCCAATCTCCGTCAAATTCTACCGGAACAGGCTCTCCGTCCTCGCGCATGGACTCAATGTGCCAGCGAAGTGCCTCCTCCATGTTAGTCTTCAACTCTTCCAGTGTACGGCCTGTGGATATACAAGCAATACTGTCATTTGCAGGAACCGCTGCAAAGTTGTCGGTATAGTCTACGTTGATAATGATTTTTCCCATGCGTGTACTTTGCACAAAGATATAAAAAATTATAACAATATCTTGTATCGGCACACAAGATAGTAATTGTCCGCGACTCGGTTTTCGGCGAAACGCGAATAATTAGCCATCTACCAACCACTTAACTTTTTCTCTTGAGGCGCGTTTTATTTTTCGCCTTTTTAATTAAGTATTCGCCCAGAGAGTATTATTTTAAAAATGTATTGACGATTCCGATTCTTCTTTTTATATTTGTCGCCATTAATAACCAAACTGGAATCCTTATTTCCACTATTTATTAACCAATTAATACCTATGTTCAAAAAACTACAAAAAGTTTTGCTGGCGTTAACCCTGTGGGTCGGTGTCAGTGCAGTAGCCATGGGCCAGAACGCCAATGGTGTAGTAGTTGATGCGCAGGGCCAGCCCGTTCCGGGCGCCAGCGTGATCGTCAAGGGAACGACAACGGGAACCATGACCGACGCCAACGGTCAGTTCGCCATTGCCGCCCGTTCCGGCGCCGTCCTGGAAGTATCCTGCATCGGATACGCTACTGAGGAAGTAGCGGCAGCTACCGGCCTTCGCATCGTCCTCAAGGAAGACAATGAATTCCTGGAGGAATCCGTTGTCACCGCCCTGGGTATCAAGCGTGAGCGCAAATCCCTGGGTTATGCCGTAGAAGACCTCAAGGCCGAGGAACTGATGCGTAACAAGAGCGCCAACGCCATCAACTCCCTCTCCGGTAAGATCGCCGGTGTTAACATCACCCAGTCTTCCGGTGCTGCCGGTTCCGGCGCACAGATTATCCTGCGTGGCGGCACCTCCGGTTCCGAGGGCAAGGATAACCAGCCTCTGTTCATCGTGGACGGCGTTATCTACGATAACTCCTCCCGCCTGATCGGCAACTCCGCATTTGATGGTACTTCCAAGTCTGCAACGACCACTTCCAACCGTGTGATGGATATCAACCCCGAAGATATCGAGAACATGTCCATCCTGAAGGGTCCCGCTGCTTCCGCTCTGTACGGCTCCCGCGCCGCTAACGGTGTTGTAATCATTACCACCAAAAAGGGTAAGGAAGGAACGGTCGAAGTCAATTTCAGCTCCAAGTTCACCTCCTCCCATGTAACCCGTCTGCCCGAGGTTCAGAAGCAGTACACCCGTGGTTACATGGAAGACATGTATACTGCCGGCGAATATACCGGAACCACCTTCAACGACTTTGCGTACACCTCCTGGGGTGAAGAATCGAGCGCTGCCACATATGACAATATCGGCAACTTCTTCCGCTCCGGAAATATCTTTGACGAGAGCGTAAGCATCGCCGGTGGTACCAAGAACAGCAGTTTCTATCTCTCCGGCGGTTACTATGACCAGACCGGTGTTGTTCCCGGAACCGGTTATCAGAAATATTCCTTCCGTTTCAATGGTGAGCAGAAGGTGGGAATCTTCACCTTCGGCGTAAACGCCGCATATTCCGACGCTCATACGGACAAGACCCTCACCTCTGCAGGTCTTTGGGGATCCAGCGGTACCGGTGCCCTTGGCGCCGCCTATACCTGGTCTCCTTTTGATAACATGACCCATTACCTGAACGACGACGGGAGCCGTTTCCGTATGTTCGGTTCCCGTCTGGATCCTTGGGAAGAAAAAGATAACCCTTACTGGATTGTCAACAAGAACAAGCTCTATGATAACACCAAGCGTTTCACCGGAAACGTTTCCGTAAAGGTTGACATCGCTCCCTGGTGGTGGGTTACCTACCGTCTGGGTGTGGATACCTATAACCAGACAAACTCCAACTTGATTCACTCCGGTGGCGCAATCCAGCGCGCCTGGCTGAATGGTATGACTTCCAACAACCTCTTTAACTACCAGTACCTCAACCACAACCTCATTTCCAACTGGAGTTACAAGATTAAGGACTTCGACTTCAACCTGCTGGCCGGCCTTACCACCGATCAGATTACTACTGACGGCAACTACAAGATGGCCTGGAACTTCTCTGTTCCCGACTTCTATTCTTACGCCAACACTTCCACCGATTATAAGTCCTTCGAGCACAATGCATCGACCAAGCGTCTGATTGGCGTGTTCGGTGAACTGCGTGCTTCCTGGAAGGACATTCTCTTCCTCACCGTCACGGGACGTAACGACTGGACTTCCACCCTCCCTGTCGAGAATCGTTCTTACTTCTATCCTTCCGTGAGCGGATCCTTCGTCTTCACCCAGATGCTTCAGGACATGGGCGTCATGGACGACAGCATCTTCTCCTTCGGTAAGTTACGCGCTTCCTGGGCTCAGGTAGGTAAGGACACCGGTGTATACGAGACAGCAACTTCCCTGTGGCCGGTTCACACCTACCTCAATGGCATGACCGGTATCGGTAACTACTGGAACCGTGGCAACCCGTATCTGAAGCCCGAAATCACCCGTTCCACTGAAATCGGTTTGGAACTGTCTTTCCTCAAGAACAGACTCCACTTCGACATCGCTTACTATACCAACGACTCCTTCAACCAGATTCTGAGCCCTCGTGGTCCTCAGTCTACCGGTTACATCTTCTGCTCCACCAATGCAGGTAATGTGTACAACAAGGGTGTCGAGTTAAGCATCAGCGCTACTCCTATCGAGACCAGAGACCTCAGCTGGAATATCGGCTTCAACGCTGCCGGTAACCGCGGTACGCTGGACGGCCTGCCGGATGGTACCAACGTGATGTATGTGACCGACGTACAGTATGCAGGTGCCCAGGCTGCCTCCTTCAACGGTGGTAACTTCATGGCTATCGCAGGTACCAAGTGGACCCGCGACGACAATGGAAACATCGTTGTCAATGAAAATGGTTTCCCCACCTATACCAACGACCTTGTCGAAGTTGGTAACCGTGAAGCCAAGGTGAGCGGTGGTATCAACAACACCGTTCAGTGGAAGAACTTCACCTTCAATATGCTGTGGGAATATCGCATCGGTGGTGACGTCATCAACGGTACTCTCTATGCCATGGATGTTGCCGGTACAAGCAAGCGTTCTGCCGACTGGCGCAACCAACCTCTCACCATCACCGGCGTACAAGAGATCGGAAAGGATGAGAATAACAAGCCCATCTACGGTGAAGTAGAGTCGAAGACCTGGGAAGCCGATAAGGTATATGAGTTCAACGGTCAGAAGAAACTGGGTTACAATATTATCAAAGACTATTATACCAGTTATTATCAGAAGGAGACGAGCAACTACATTACCTCTGTCAACAGCCTGAGACTCCGCACCATTTCCGTGAGCTACGATGTTCCTTCCAAGCTCCTGAAAAAGACCGGTTTCATCAAGCGTGCTTCCTTCAACGTAGCAGCCAACAACCTGCTGCTCTTCACCAACTACTATGGCGATCCTGAGATGGCCGCATCCGGTGCCGGCGTCGGCGGATCTTCTTCTGTCGGTTTCGACTATTGCGGCGTTCCCGCTACTGCCGGTTTCACCGTGGGCCTGAATCTGACGTTCTAAACAACTTAACATTGATGATATTATGAAATTCATAAAATCTATTCTTCTTTGCAGCGCCGTCATTTCAGGTCTTTCGCTTGCTTCCTGCAGCAAGTGGCTTGATGTCAACGTTGACCCCGAGAACCCGACCTCCGAGAGCGCCGAGTATCAGCAGCTCCTTCCCCATATCGAATTCTATATGGGTGCCTCTTATCAGATGAGCGGTAAAATCAGCACCTTCATCACCGGTGACTGGATGAGAGCCTCCGGTCAGCAGTATCAGGCTTCCATCTGGAATCCCACAGCCAATAACTGGCAGGTTCTTCACCCCTATCAGTGGTTCATGGTCGGCGCCGGCCCTAACATCAAAGGCATGTATGACAAGGCTATGGCCGATGGCGCTTACCACTATGCTGGTGTTGCCAAGGTCATCAAGGCCCTGGGCTTCATGATGCAGACCGACGTGTATGGTGAAATGCCTTATTCCGATGCCCTCGGTGAGAATACCACCCCTAAATATGACACCGGTAAGGAGATCTACCAGGGTTGCCTCAAGGAACTGGACGAAGGTATCGAGTTACTGAGCCGTACCCAGGAAGAAGGCGCCGTTGCCCTCTCCGTTGGTGACTACTACAATAACGGTGACACCGCCAAATGGATCAAATATGCGTATCTGCTCAAGGCTCGCTGGCTGAACAAGCTCACCAAGAAGGGCGCAGGTTCCATCGTCGTAGACGCCGAAGGCAATTATACCACCCTGAAGTGGGATGCCACTGCTATTCTGGATGCTCTCAGCAAGGCTCAGAAGAGCAATGCCGACAACACGATCATCCACCCCGTGGATGAGGCTACTACCAGCACCGACGTACTGGGATGGGCCGAACCCGTGAACTGGTGCGAGATGTATTCCATTATCGGCAGCAATGGCGCCGTGTATGCCTCCAAGACCCTGTATGACAACCTCACCAATTTCTGCGGCCTTGGTATCGAAGATCCCCGTGCAGACAGAATCATCCCTTGGCAGAAGTCTGTCAAGAGTGCCAGCACGCCGGCCGAGGTTAAATGGGTTGGTAACTGGAGACGTTCCCTTGGTGTCGATATGACCACCCAGGAATCCCCGATGCTGAGTGGCGGTCCCATCAGAGCTGAATTCAAGGAGGGCAAATGGTTTATTGACTCCGATTCTCCGGCTCGTAAGGGTGATACCCTTTATGTGGAGCAGCTTTCTCACTCGACCGGTTACGATGGCGGTATCGACATCATCTACAGAAGAGATGCGAAAAAGTCTGATGACAACGCTATGCTCTCCGGTACTTTTGGTACCCGCGTAGATTCCCCGATGTATCTGGGTATCTATCCTGAGGCTTGCTTCATCGCCGCCGAGGTTTACATGAAACAGGGCAATACGGCCCAGGCGTTTGCCTCCTATAAAGAAGGTGTCAAGGCCAGCATGGAACTCATGAATGAGAAACTCCCTCAGTGGGTAGCCACCTATCCTTATCTGGCAACCTGCCCGTCCTTCGCCACCATCACGGATACCGAGATCAACAACTACATCAATAGTGCCCTCGGTACCGCCGGCAACCTCACCATGGGTAAGATTATGACCCAGAAGAGAATTGCCATGATGTTCATGCCTGAGGTATGGAACGACATGCGTCGCTACGACTTCGACAAGAATATCTTCTTCGGCTGGGACGTTCCTGCATACCACGCCCTTTCTGCCTCCGGTATGGATAAGATTCCTGCCGGCAAGTACTGGAGACGTGTACAGCAGTGCTCTCACGAGGTGAACTACAATGCAACGAACCTCCAGGCTATTAAGGACAAGATTGAATACTATGCCGAGGGCATCAACATGAATGCCGCTTCCTGGAACGCAGCCGTTGACGTGTGGACCATCCCCGTTTGGTGGGATACCGACAAGGACTAATTCTCACATCATACTTGTTTACAGGCGGCCCGAAAGAGCCGCCTGTTTTTTTTCATCAAGACATCAAGAATGGGAGCCAGGTCTATTTTCAATCCCGATATCTTTGTTAGTTTATTCGGAAATCATATAATAACTGCCTATTTTCGGAGTATCCTATATTATCAGTGAACTCTGAATAGTATCCATTACTCGAACCATCCCAACCCCAGTTCATGTGATAGGTATAATATGCACCATTATAAGCGAACTCTCTCGTAACCATGCCATCATCAGGCTTGTCATATCCTGCTGCGGTCGCCGCTTCTTTTGCCTCGGCATGCGTCTTACCCTCTCCTTCTCCCAGACTGGGAGAATAACCAAGCCACCACTCATATACGTTGCGAACCGTATAATTATGCTTTCTATAGCCATCAATTACCCATGCATGCCCTCCGCCTTGCTGTTTTAAGCCACGGGCATATAGCGGTCGCTGATGGTCAATGTTATTTATGACATGATAGTCATTAAAAACACCTAATGTCGCAGTCAGACCATAAAATGGAAGAGCCTCATAGGCGTCACCAATAGTCGACCCGCTTCCGGTTCCATCGGCCCGAACCCCACCTAACACCTTATCGGCCAACACCTTAACTTTTTCTCTTTAGGCTGCCCAGCCTAAAGAGAAAACGGAACAACGCTGACAATCAGCAACTTACAAAGATTCGCGCGCGCAACGCGAGGAAACCCGACAAAACTTTGTAACTTTGTACCCACAAAATCCAACATATGCATCCTCTTAAATTCAAACCCATCCTAAAGACCCTTGTATGGGGCACGGAGAGCTGGGAGCTTTCCGGAGTAAAGAGTAACGAGAGCGTAGTGACCGAAGGCCCCCTCGCTGGGAAAACCATCGCGGAACTCACCAAGGAATATAAAGGCCAGCTCATCGGCAAACACGTGTACGAGAACACCGGAGACGAGTTCCCCATGCTGGTCAAATACATCGACGCCAAGCAGGACCTCTCCATCCAGGTGCACCCCAACGACGAACTGGCCGCCAAACGGCACAACGGCAGCAAAGGCAAGACCGAAATGTGGTACGTAGTGGACGCCACCCCTGATGCACACCTCCTCGTAGGCCTTAAGGAGCAGCTCACTCCCGACGAGTACGCTGCAAAGGTGGCCGATGGCACCATCACTGACGCCCTCTGCCGCTACAACGTGAAGCCCGGAGACGTGTTCTTCCTGCCGGCCGGCCGCATCCACGCCATCTGCGGCGGCTGCTACATTGCGGAGATCCAGCAGACCTCCGACATCACCTACCGCATCTTCGACTACAACCGCCCCGGCCTGGACGGAAAACCCCGCCAGCTGCACACCGAGTGGGCCAAGGACGCCATCGACTATACCGTTTACAAGGACTACCAGACGCATTACACACCGGCCCTGGACGAAGAGATGGAGTTAGTGAGCTGCCCCTACTTCACCACCAGCATCTACGACCTCACCCTCCCCTACGCCAAAGACCTCAGCGGCATTGACTCCTTCATGGTGGTCATGTGCCTGAAGGGCAGCGGCACCCTGGAAGTGGACGGCGAATCCGTAGACGTGAAGCAAGGCGAAACCCTTCTCATTCCCGCATCGGCCGACGATATCTGCTTTATTCCCGAAGAAGGGATGAAGATTCTTACCAGCTATATCCGGTAAGCGTTTTCGCTATTTATCTTATTTCCAATATATTATAAAATTTCCTCCGGGTGAAAACGCCCGGAGGAAATTTTATAAAGTACTCTGTATTAACGAGTTAGCAAAAACGGCTACTGAAGTCCGCGGGCACGCATGAGGGCAGAGGGGTCGGGATCGGCTCCTCTGAACTGTCTATAGAGAACCATGGGCTCCTCGCTGCCACCCTTCTCAAGGAAGGTTTTACGGAAGGCCGATGCAGTTTCCTTGTTGAAGATGCCGTCTTCCTTGAACTTCTCCCAGGCATCTACGGCCAGCACCTCGCTCCAGAGGTAGCTGTAGTAACCGGCGCTGTAGCCGCTGGCAATGATGTGGTTGAAGTAGGACGTGCGGTAACGGGGAATGATTTCATCAATCAGGCCCATCTCCTTGCACACCTTGTCCTCGAAGGCGCGGATGTCCTCGGGGCCCTTGAAGGTAGCCAGCTGGTCCACGGAGAGCTCGTGCCACTTCATGTCCAGGATAGAGGCGGCGCAGGTTTCGCCGGCGGCAAAGCCCTGGTTGAACTGCAGGGACTTGCGAATCTTCTCCACGAGGGAAGCCGGAATGGGCTCGCCGGTGTAGCAGTTGTTGGCATACTGGGAGAGGATTTCGGGCACGAAGGCGAAGTTCTCGTTGAACTGGGAGAACATCTCCACAAAGTCGCGGGCCACGTTGGTACCGCTCACGCTGGCATAGTTGCACTGGGTAAGGAAACCGTGCAGGGCATGGCCAAACTCGTGGAAGGCCGTGGTTACGTTGTCAATGGTGAGGAGGCTGGGTGCTGCGGCAGTGGGATCCTCGTTGGGAGCCGGGAAGTTGCACACGTTCACGATGACGGGGCGAACACCGGTAGACTGCTCGCGGAAGTTGTTCATCCAGGCACCGCCCCGCTTGGTGGGACGCACATAGTAGTCGCGGTAGAAAATGCCGATGAGGCTGCCGTCGGGCTCGGAGAGCTTGTAGGCGCGCACCTCGGGGTTGTACACCTCCACCTCGGGCGCTTCCTCAATGCAGATGCCATAGATCTTCTCGGCGGCGGTGAACACGCCCTTGAGGACGCTGTCGGCCTGGAAATAAGGCTTGGTGAGGTTCTCATCCAGGGCATACTTCTGCGCGCGGAGTTTCTCGGCATAGTACATCCAGTCCCAGGCCTCGATCTTGTGGCCGGCAATCTTCTGCATCTCCTTCATCTGGGCCTTCGCGCTGCGCATGCAGGCGTCCATGATGGGCTGCAGGAAATTATCTACGGTAGCGGGGTCTCCGGCCATCTTGTTGGACAGCTGGAAGGCGGCGAAGTTGGGATAACCGAGGAGGCGGGCCATCTCGGCGCGAAGCTTCAGGACCTCCAGCACAATGGCGTTGGTGTCGTTCTCATTGCCGTTGTTGCCACGGGAAGAGTACGCCTTGAACACCTGCTCGCGTTTGGCGCGGTCGTCGCAGGAAGCCATGAAGTCGTAGTACTCGCTCACGGTGATACCCGTAGCCTCCTTGAAGGCATTGTTCTCTGCAAGGAGCTTCTGGCCGAACTGCTGGGTAAGGGCAGCCAGGCGGTTGGAGATTTCGCCAAAGCGCTTCTTGCCGGCCTCGTCCAGGCCCACGCCATTGCGCTCGAAGCTCTGGTAGAGTTTCTTCGTGGCCATCTGCTGCTCGCGGGTGAGGCCGTCCATATTCTCGTACACAGCCTTGACACGGGCGAACAGGGCCTCGTTCATGAGGATTTCGTTGGAGGCGTCGGTCAGGAGCGGGGTAATTTCCTCCTCGATGGCCTGCATCTCGGGCGTGGAGTCACTCTCGGAGAGGTTGAAGAACACGCCCTGCACCTTGTCCAGGATGGGGCTGGCCTTTTCCATGGCCAGGACCGTGTTCTCGAAAGAAGGTTCCTCGGAGCAGGCCAGGATGGCCTCAACGTTTTTCTTCTGTTCCTCGATGCCAGCCTTGAAGGCCGGCACATACTGGTCCAGGGTAATCTGAGAGAACGGAGCGGTACCATAAGGGGTGTCCCACTCCTGAAGGAAGATGTTTTTGGGGGTGTTGTTACAGGCGCTTACAGTCATAAGCAAAGCCAGGCACAAAGGCCTGGCAATTTTAAAGGTTCGTTTCATTTATTGTAAGATAACAGAGATTTCGGGATCGTCCACCAGGGAAATCTGGGCAGAGCCGTCATACAGGGTAATGATACCCGTAATGGTCACCGGCTTCTTCTCCAGGATGCCGGAAGAGAGCTTGTTGCCGGCAAACTTGGCAAAGCCGCTGGTTCTCACCTGCACATTCGTCGCACCCAGCTTGAAGTAGTGCGAGATGTAGTTGGCTGCCGCATACTTGATCATGATTTCCTTATAGCTGAGGAAAGCGTCGCCTCCAAACTTGGCGGCGGTTTCTTCATCCAGATACTTGTCCGGGGTGCCCAGGATGGAACCGTAATGCGTGTTGCCGGAACCTACCTCGGCCTTGTCCCATACGCCGCTCTCCAGATAGCCGATGTAACCGGCCTTGGTGCAGGCCCAGGTATCTACACCCCAGGTTCCGTTGTCGGAGAGGAACACGCGGTTCTCGGGGTTGGAGCTCTTGTGGGCCATGTTGGAGTTGGGATAGAACAGGGCAAAGATCTGGTCTCCGTACACGCAGCCCTTGAGAGTGACCACCTTGCCCCAGATTTTGTCGGAGGCACCGGCGCTCACGGCTGCCTTGAGCGCGTCCTCGGTGAGGACCACCGGAGCGAAGGGCTCGTCCTGGAAGCCACGGAACACGTGCGCTTCGATGATAGCCTGCAAATTGATGTAGGAGGTCTCATACTCGTTGGTAGCGGTCTGGTCTGCGCCCATACCCAGCTGGAGCATACCATTGTAGGCGCCCAGCGTGAGGTTCTGGCACTTCACATACACCCAGGAGCCCACGGGGTACTCGTTATACAGCGAGCTCTTGCCCAGCTTGAGCGTGATGGCAGAACCATCGGCGGAACTCTTGCCGTCCTGGATGTACATTTCGTTGTAGATGTTGCCGCTCTTGTCGGAGGAAATGACCTTGCCCTTGATCCAGATGTTCTGGTCAATGGTGACGGGACCTGTCTTGTACAGGGCCTTGAGGTCTGCGATGGAAGTGATCTCCTCCAGGCCCTCGGCCTCACGGAGCTGCTCTTCGGTGTAGGGCAGCCTGTAGGCGGCGTCGGGCTGGTTGATGGTGAACACGGGGTCCCACTCTTCCTTCAGACTCTTGCAGGAAGCGACGGCCGCAAGGGCGGCGATAGCAAATAAATACTTTTTCATAGTGCTCTTAGAATCTGAAGTAAATGTTAAGCATGTAGTTGGTACCGGCCATATAGAAGTACTTGGAATCGAAACGGTAGTAACGGCTCTTGGAGGCGGTGTTGTCCACCATGCGGGTCTGTTCGTAACCACCGGTCTTCACGCCCTTGTCGTTGAGGATGTTCTTCACGTTGAGGGAGAAGCCGATCTGGTACTTGCGCTGGATGTACCAGCTCTTTCCAACGGACAGGTTCACCAGCCAGGCGGGTTTGAACTTCTCCTGGGTGGTCATGTAAGTAACCTCTTCGTCGGTGATGGTATTGTCAAGGCCCGCCACGGCGTAGTCCGTGCGGTACAGCGGGTTCATATCCAGGTAGGCGCGGTCGAAGTATTCCACGTCGGCATCGATGAACCAGTAGTTGTAATTATAGGAGAGACCCAGGCTGGCGGCAGTCTGCGGCGTGGAAGGCACATAGTGCTTCTGCGTCACGGTGCCGTCGGAAAGCTGCGTCTTGGTCCAGTAGGGAACCCACACGTTTTCCATCACGGTCTCGGCGCTGTTGTCCACGGTCTGGGTCATCTTGGGCGTGGAGGTATATACATACTCACCCAGCGACAGGACACCCTGCAGGGACAGGTTGGGAACCACATAGGTAGGAACCTTGAAGCCAAGCTCCACGCCCATGTGGCGCTCGTTGATGCCGCTGATGGCAAAGTTGGAGTAGGCATTCTGGAGGTCGTCAAAGGCGCTCATCACCTTGCTCTGGTCCCACATCTTGGTCCAGTAGGCGGTGGCGCGCACATTGATGCCGTTGCCGCTGAACTGCCAGTTGATGTCGGAGGAGAACGTCTTGGCGGTAGTGAGGTCCTGCACCATGGAGTTGCGGGTGCGGGGGCTCAGGAACACATTATTGAACTTGGGTGCATCGTTGAAGTAGCCCACGTTGGCATACAGGCGCATGTTGCCGCCGATCACGTAGTTGAGGTTGAGCTTGCCGGCATAGGTAAAGAAGCGGGCCACCTTGGACTTGCCGAAGGAGGTGGTGACGCTGCCGTCGGGCTCATAGCTGGGTTCGATGGTCTCTCCCGTTGCGGGATCTGTCATCATGCTGCCGTTGGGGGCAAGGCCCGGGAACAGGCCCTTGCGCACCAGACCGTCACGCCAGAAGCTTTCGTAGCCGATGCGCCCGCCCACCGTGGCGCTGAAGGGACCGGCCACGAACTTGCCGCTGAGCCAGGCCTCGGCGTTGCGCACCTGGGCATAGTAGTCGTAACCATACTTATCCCCCACATGCAGCGTCTGGGCGGCGCCGTTGATGAGGTAGTAATTAAGGTCATTCTGGGTTTTGTACGGCGAGGTGGCAAAGTCGCGCTCGGCGAAGTTGTCCACGTTCACGAAGTACTGGCCGCCCAGGAGATCGGCAATCACCTTATAGTACTCGGTACGGTTGATGCGGCCGTTCAGGCCGCCCGTGAGGGTAACCCAGCTGGCAGGGCGGGCCTTGAAGGTGAAGGCCAGGTTGAGGTCACGCTGGTCCACGCGGCGCTCTTCCTGCACATACTTGGAACGGCCGTCTTCCTGCACGCGGTTCACATTGTACAGGCGGTCCCAGTCCAGATGCGTCTGGTTGGAGTAGATGTCGGAGTAACGCCACACATTGAGGGCGCTCATGTACTTGTCGGGGTTGTTGCGGTTGAGGTCCTCCACGTACTCGCCGTCAATGGTGCCGTAGTAGTAGCTGGGCAGGTTGCGGTAGTAGTCCGGACGAGGGTCCTGGGCATCATACCAGTCCACGGCGGTGTAGCCGTTCTTGCCAAAGCGGTAGAGCAGCGTAGCACTTCCCTCAAACTTGTCGGAGGGCTTGAACTCCCACTGGAAGAGGGCGATGGGCTCGTGCGTCTTGCGCACGCGGGCGTTGCGCACATGTCCGTTCTGGTATCCCCAGTTGCTGTTGTACATATTGTCTCCCATGAGGTCGTAGACCTCCTGCGTGGAAGAGTTCTGGGCGCCGCGCTGTCCAGGCGTGCCAAAGAAGGCAAAGCGGATGGTGTTGACATTGTCCAGGACTTTGTCGGCAGCCAGGTAATAGGCGAAGGAGCGGTAATACACGCCGTTCACCCAGTCGTTGCCGCCCAGGCGGGCGCTCACGTTGGCGGCGAAGGCCCAGCCGTTGTCCTGCACGCCGGTAGCGTAGGAAGCCATCAGGCGCAGACGGTACAGGGTGCTGTTGGTGAGCACGCTGGCCCGGAGGCCCTTCCGCATCTCGCCGGCCGTACCGAAGATGTTGGTGAGGCCGTTATAGCCGCCAAAGCCGTAATCGCTGATCTCGGAGCCGTCCACGCTCTCCTTGGCGCGGGTTGCCTCATTGAGGCCGCTCCACAGGGAGAAGGGGCTGTAACCGGTAATGGCGTCGTTGAGCTTGACACCGGCCAGGAGCACGTCCTGGCTCTCGGAGCTGTAACCGCGGGCGCGGAAACGCACGGCCGAGAAGTTGAAGCCGGCGATGCTGTTGAACACGTCGTTGCTGCCGAACAGGATGGTGGGGTTGTCACTGTAACCGCTGTCGTCCAGGTCGAAGGCCGCGAAGGAGTCGTCATCTACCTCGGACACCTGCGAAACCGCCGTAACGGAGAGGTTGAACATGTTCTTGACGTAGCCGTCGTTCACGGTCACCTGCACCTGGCTGTCCAGGAAATCGGGGGCCTGGATGAGGAGGGTGTACATACCGTCCGGCAGGTCCGGGATGAGGAAGGTACCGTCCTGGGCCGATGTGGCCGTAGCTACCTCGGCGGCGCCGTTCATGAGCACCAGGCGGGCTTTTTCCACGGGCACGCGGCCGTTGCGGTTAACCACCGTACCCTTCACGCCACCGGTGGGCGCCTGTGCAAACAGGGCCACGGAGCCAAGAAGGGCGGCAAAAGCCAGAATAATACGTTTAGTCATATTGCGTTACTTTTTGATAACAATGTAGGTGGGATAGTGGTCGGAGAAGCCGCCCACGAACGCACCGTTGGAGAAAGTGCGGAACGGGGTTCCCTTGTACTGTCCCGTCTGATTGGTCATGTACGGCTTGTGGAACACGCGGCCGTAGTACTTGCCCTTCACGATGGGCTGGATCCGGAACGTACCCTTGGCAGCGTTGGCCAAGGCGTTGTTGACCATCACGATATCGAAGATGTTGCCTTCTCCCCTGTAGTAAAGGGAGCTGTAGCCAGCCTTGATCATGCTCAGGAAAGGATCGAAGAAATCTTCGTCGGTGGTTTCGCCGATGGTCTCCTTACCGCGGAGGAACTCCGTCATGGAGACGTCGGTGGGGTTGTCGTTCATATCGCCCATCACCACGATCTTGATGCCCGGGAACTCTTTCTGGAGCTCCATGGCGCGCTGATAGATGATCTCGGCGCCGCGGGGACGCAGATCGGCCCCCTTGCCGCCCAGACGGGAAGGAAGGTGCGCCACGAAGAAGGCGAACATTTCCCCGTCGATGGTGCCGCGCACCATGAGAACGTCACGGGTGCGGAAGGCATCCTTCTCTTCCTGGGACCAGGCGCTCCAGTCAATGCGGGAAGGAGCGAAGGTGAAGGGGATGCTCTCACTGGCCTCCACCTTGAGGACTTCGGGCCGATAGAGGAGGGCCACATCCACACCGCGGCGGTCGGGGCCGTCATAGTGGACAATCTGGTAGTTGGCCTTGGCGATGGCGGGTTCCACCACCAGGTCTTCCAGCACATGGCGGTTCTCGATCTCGGAGACGCCCAGCACGGCATGCCAGGCTTTGTTGTCCTTAGCCATATCGGCAATCACCTTGGCCATGTTCTGCTGCTTTTTGGCATACTTGGCCTCGGTCCATTCATTGGCGCCGTCGGGCAGGTATTCGTAGTCGTTCTTGCCCTCGTCGTGATAGGTGTCGAACAGGTTCTCCAGATTGTAGAAACCAATCACGTAGGATTTCCCGTTCTGCGCACCGGCATTCCATCCCACAAGGAGAAGGAGCGCTGCAAGGGCTATGTTTACGAGTCTTTTCATATTCATTTCAGTATCATTAATTCCAGAACTGTGCATTGGGTGCAGCGGCTTCCAGCTGGGTTGATAGGTCAGGATAGCGTTTGGCAAAATTGGCAAAGAAATCAATGCCGGTTTTCTGCTCCAGTTCATCAACCGAAATACGGTAAGAAGACGGATTGGCCGTAGAAATACTTGCATTGTGAGGCAGGTAAAATGCCGCCATCATATATCCTTTTTTGTCGCTCGGGTTGGCTTTAACAGCACTAGCATGGCCTCCTGAATAAAGCATTGCCTTATAGTAGTGGGTGGGAACCGTAATTCTCTTTCCATTTCCGGAGTAGACATAAGTGGATGATCCAGCCACAACACACCCAGTCACTACATAAAGCGTGTCGGCTTGCTTAGCATAGCCCCTCACCTTCCCCTCCAGGGTAGCCCAAATACCACTATTGAAAGAGCTTTGCTGAGGTGTCATGTTCGTAGGATAGAAAGTCGACACATTCGCATCATTATTCAGTCGGTCGGCCGAGGGAATCTGGTGCCCACGATCATAAACAGGATCACTATAGTACCGAGAATACCCCTCTGCCGATCTGCTAGCAGACCTTGTTATATCATACTGCTTGTCTGCAGAGAGAAGAGGATCATATCCCCAGGCGTTTGTTCTATTTCCCGAGCCAATCAGGTTATTATTCAAAGGATACGCAACCCACAGAGAAACTCTGTGATCATAATCCCAGTAACCGGACCAATTGCGGGCATCACCCTTAATCTTGGAGGTGTACTTGCCACCCTGCATGTTGTGGATAAGCAGTTCTCTTCTGTCATCTTCTTCCATTGCCGGTAACTCCAGCCATTCCGGAGCCACTCCCTTTCCAGCCTGTGCTATAGACACCCTGGCAGGGGTGCCCGAGGCAGGCGTAAGGATAATGGTGAGCCTACGAACTTCTGCATCCGAGTTCTTCTCATAACTTAAGATGGCATTGTTTACACTGCCACTCCCAGTCGAAGGAGAGACCTTTGCCCAATCTGCCGTCCCTTCCGGGAACTCAACAGATAACGCCCATGTGCCACTCGCAATCACACCGAAGAAAACGCTGCCAGCATCGGCCGACAAATATTCACTGTTTTCCCGCAGCTTGATGGCCACTTCGTCCCTCTTCTGGCAGCCGGCGAGGGCTGTCAGAAGGACGAGGACGAGAATGGACAGTTTTCTGGACATAAACACTTACTATTCGGCCACTTTGTAAGTTACGGAATTAACCTGCACAAAACCGTTGGCTGTGTGAGAAACGCAGTCAAACTCGATCTTATAGTAACGGTTGGCCTGAGGAGAAGAAATGGTGAGTTTGTTGTCTCCCGCTTTCGGGCTCGTCAGGATTACGCCGCCTGCATCCGTCGAGAAATCGGCTTCCGTAGAGATATAGAGTTTAACCTTGTTTACCTTGTTGGCTACGATGCTTGCGATATTCACCACAATCTCGGAAACAGCGAAGGTGGGGGCTTCGTTCAGGATGATGCTGGCCACGGAATCGTTGTTCTTACGGCCGCAGCGGATGTTGGTCCAATTCCAGTTGTTGTTGTTGAAGTTGGAGATGCTCCAGCTGTTGTCGCCGATCTTGGCCGTCCAGGTGTCTGTATAGGAACCCACCTTATTTTTGTCCTTGTTCTCATCCGGGAAGGTGAGGACAATGTCCTTGGGCGCTTCGCTGTACTCTTCGGCCTTGGTGGCGATAATGTACTTGGTGGTGGCGCTGTTCTTGGTGTAGGAGCCGCCGAAATAACCGGTGATGACAGCTTTCTTGCCATCCAGGGCAGCGAGTCCCAGGGCGCCGGGAGCGTCGGTCACCTGGAGAGCGGCGGTAGCGCCCTCGACGGTGACGGTCACTTTGCTGTCGGCCACAGCCACGGAGGCAAGCACCTTCACGAAGGCGTTCACCTTAGCGGCGTAGCTGTCAAAGTCGGCGGTGATGTCCGTAGCGTCGGGATAAGTAACCGTGTTGCCGCTGGAAATCACCTCAACCTCTGCGTTCTTGTTAATCTGGAACAGGCCGTTGTAGGCACCGGCCGTTCCCATCACCGTCACCTTGTCGCCGATGGCGGCCATGGTGGCAGGCTGATATACATATACGTTGTTGGTTCCGTCGGTTACCACGAAGCTCTTGGTGGTAACTGCAGAGACCAGGCCCTCGAAGTAGGCATCGGCATTCTTTGCAAGGGCGATGATCTTGGAGAGATCCTTCTCGGGATCCTTGAAGGTCTTCTTGCCGTTCCAGAGGACCAGCTCACCCTCGGTGAGGGCCGGGAGCGTGCTGTACTCGGTGACGGTACCCTTGAGGATAACCTCGTCCAGCCAGTCAAGAGGCTCGGAGCCGTCGAAGGCGGCGCCCTTGAAGGACTTGGCCTTCACCACGGTGAGTTTGCCGTCGGTGGTGCCGTCCATGAGCTCGAAGGAAGCAGCGCCATTCTTGATGGCGATGTCCTTACCTACAACGGCCTTCACGTAATACTCCTTGCCGGTAAGGTCTGCATCCTTGGCAGCGATGAGGGCATCGGCCACGGTGAACGGGCTCTCGAGGGTGCCTTCGTTGACGGGCTTCGCGGGCGTGTCACCGCCGGGGGTGTCACCGCCGGGGGTGTCGCCACCAGAAGTCTTCTTGGCATGCACGCCGAAGAGGAAAGCACGGTAGCCGGTATTGGCATCGGCTATGGTTTCCACTTTCACGGTGGTCTCCACGGCCAAAGCGCTGCCCAGCGATACGGTGTAATGGTCGGAATCTGCAACCGTCATGGAATAAGGAGAGGTATTTGTCGCGCCATCGTTAGCGACCACATTCACCTTCTTGACAGTCTCGCCAATGGTGAACTGGAGCGTAGCATCTTTCCCCTTCCAGCCAACGGCAAAGAATTCAATCTCTACGGTACCGGCAGGAAGAACAATGGAGCCATTACCATAGGCACTGCCCTTACCGTACTTGATATGCTTGACATTTTCGTAAGTGGTTCCGTTATAAGTAACGGTGAGCTTACCATCATCGTAAGCGTTGGTGCCGGCAATCATGGTAACATTGGTTTCCATGATGCCCACTTCGTCTCCGCCAGGACCGGGAGTGGGAGGAACCTCGCCGCCGGCATTCACGCTGTACAGATAGGCAGCGCCCTTGCCGGCCGTCTCGGCCGTGGTGTTGTACTTGGCAAGAGGTCCGTAGATGACAACCTCGTCACCCACCTTCACGTCGGTATCTTTGGTGGCATCGAAGGTAGCGCCGGCCAGGTAGTTGATCTGGTAGGCCTCGAATTCCTTGTCGGCGGCTTCCTTGCCGTCGTCGGTGATGTAGAAGGAAGCCTGGTGGTATTTGGCATCGGCAGCGAAGTTCTGGTCTACGCCGCTCTTCTGATAGAAACGCTGGATGATACCCTTCACATAGTACTTGGTGTCACCCGTATTGCTGTTGCCTTCGATGTTTGCCATGATCCAGGCATTGGCCTCGGAGGCGGTGAAAGCGGTCTCAGGGGTGAGACCGTCGTGCTCAATGGGAGTGGGAGGGACCACGGTGCCGCCGTCCGTGACACCGTTGAGGCTGTAGATATAGCTGGCGCCCTTGCCGGAAGTCTCCAGCGTGGTGCCGTAGTTGCTCACATACTTGGTGACGGGGCCGTAGACGATGACCTCGTCGCCCACCTTGATATCGGTGTCTCCGGTAACCCACTTGCGGTTACCCAGATAATACGTCTGATAGATGTAGAATTCGCCGGTGGCATCTTCGGAATCGGTGATATAGAAAGAGGCGTTGCCATAGTCTCCGCTGTTGGCGAAGGTCTGGTCCACGTTCTTGCTCACGGCAATCTTGGAGATCTTACCCTTCATGTAGTAGCTCTCCGTAGACACGGCGTTGTCGGCCAGGGCAGCAGCCACGGCGGCAATACCGGCGGGATTGTACGGGTCTTCCAGGGTACCGGTACCCTTCGGGGTGCCTTCTCCGCCCTGGCCGCTGTCGTCACCGCCACGGTTCACGCCATTGAGGCTGTAGACAAAGGATGCGCCCTTGCTAACGGTCTCGGGGGTATTACCTTTATAATTATAGATTTTACCGTAGATGATGACTTCGTCCTTTTCCTTGATGTCGGGGTTGTTGTCTCCCTTGGTCCACTTCACGTTGCCCAGATAGTAGGTCTGGTACACTTTGAAGACCTCGGAGGAGCCTTCTTCGTCCACAATATTGAAGGTAGCGTTGCCGTAGGTGCCGCTGGCCTCGTAGGTGGTCTCCACCGTGGAGACGATACCCTTCACGAAGACCTTCTTGGGGCTCTCGACATCGGCCCCCAGCTCCTTCACGTAGGCGATGGCGCCGGCCACGGTGAACGGTTTCTCCTTGGTACCATCTCCATTGTCAATCTCGCCGTCCGGGCCCACCTGGTTGATGGTGATGGCCTGACGGGCAAAGCCGATGGAGAAGATGATGGTAGCGCTGCGGTTGTGGCCCTTGTTCTCGGTGACCGAGATGGAGAGTTTCTGAGCGTCGGAGCTGGCCGAGCCAGCCTCCTTGGAGAGGGCGACCCAGTCCGGCAGGCTGGTTACGGCCCAGTCGCGGGTGGCGACAAGGCTGATATCATGGGAAGAGACCTCGGCCTCAAAACTTACGTCCGTGGGGTTCACGGCGAGCTTGGCGGGACCAAGATCCACTTCTTTCTTGTCACAGGCCGTGAGCAGGGCTGCTCCGGCTATGACTGCCAAAAAGAGTTTTCTAAGTTTCATATTCAGTTGTTATTATGTTTTTAACTATTCAGTCTTGCCGTTGAGCTGGATGAGCACGCTGCCCTTGTTCACCTCGGGGGTGTTGCCTTTATAATTGGCAAGGGTGCCCTTCAGGATGACTTCGTCACCCACCTTGAGGTCTTCCTCCGAAGAGAATTTTTCTCCGCCGAAGCTCTTGCCGGCATATACCTGCATGTACTTGGCGTCGTCCAGCACATGGGCGCCGTCGTCGGTGATGTAGTAGGTGAAGTCTCCGTAGGAAGAGGAGAAGGACTTGATCTTGCTCACGATACCCTTGACGTACACTTCGCCGGAGTTGACACCATCGGCGAGGGCCGATGCCTCTGCCACGGCCTTGCCCACGTTGTACGGGGACTCTGCCGTGCCTTCACCGTAAGGAGCGCCCAGGCCGTTCACGCCCAGGATCTGGGCCTCGTTCTGCTTGGTCTCCACCGTTTCCTTATACTGGGTAATGGGGCCGAAGATGGTGACGACGTCCCCTACCTTGGGCTCCACGACACCGGTGTATGCCACCAGGCCGTAATCTTTTGCACGGTACACTTCGAAGGCGTCGTTGTCGTTGTCCGGAGCCGTACCGTCGTCGGAAATCCAGAAGGTGGCGTTGCCGTAGCCGCTGCCGTCGGGCAGCTTGGCACTCATGTCGACCGCCTTGTACATGATACCGCGCACATAGACGCTGCCGGAAGGCACGTTGCCGGCCTTCACGTCCTTCACGATGTCGGAGGGCTTGTACGGGGTTTCACGGGAACCCTTCACTTCCGTGGGATCATTGGCGCCGGGCTGGGTGAAGCGCACGGAAGCGCTGGCGGCGTCGGTGAGGATGGAGATGACGGCATCCCGCTTGAGGTCCTTGTTGGCCTTGTAGGTGATGGTTATGTCAATGGGGCGCAGGGAACCCTGGCCTTCCATGGGCGACACTTTGATATCGTTCACCGGGCTTTCCGCGTTGGCGGCGCTGACGACAATGTGCCAGGGCAGATTGGCCATGAAGGTGAAAGCGGCCTCACCGGCCTCAGCGTTTTCCAGGACAATGGAAGCCGTGCTGGTAGTAATCTTCGGGGCCTCGACGTTGAAAGTTTCCTCGCTACAGGCCACTACTGCCAGGGAAAGGGCAATTCCACAAAGAATATTATTGATTTTCATAAGGCGTGAGGGATTAGAAGATGTAACGGGCGCTCACGATCATGGACCAGGTGCTGGCCGTGCTCACGGAACGGGAATAGGTCTCCTTGAGGACCTCGGTTCCGTTACGCTGGAACTCGAAGACAGGCTTGGCGCCTTCCAGATACACTTTGTCAGGGTTGGTGAGGTTGAGCGGCTTGGTGTTGCCGTAACCGTCTCCCAGATTGAGGCCGTACACGTTGCCCCACCAGGGATTGAGCATGTTGGCGAAGTTCTCGATGTCTACACCCAGCTGGATGGTGTGCTTGTGGTGTCTGGAGCCCGTGTAGAAGTAGAAGTTCTGGGCAATCTTGAGGTCGAACTTGTGCACCCAGGGAGATACGCTGGCGTTGCGCTCGGCCACCTCGCCGGTGTGCTTGCGAAGATAGGGATCCTGCTGGATGTAGTTCCAGAAGTCGATCTTCTGCTCCTCGGCCGTATAGGTGTGGGACACCTTGTCGGCGTCGGTGTAGCTGGTGGGGTTGAACTGCCAGCCATTGGGGCCGAAGAGGTCATTGTAGGTGGGGATGTCAATGAGGCTGTACTGGTAAGCGCCGTCATTGTAGATGTTGTTCACGTAGTTGACGCTGCCGCGGCTGCGGGGGCCACCGTTGTACTGCAGGGCGATGGTGGTGCCAAAGTACTTGTAGTAGTCCTTGGTCCAGGTGATGTTGGCCATGACGCGGTGCGGCATCACGTAGTTGGGAATGCCCAGTTCCATGTTGTTGGTGCCGCGTTTGGTAATGAGGTCTTTCCAGGCCGACGACACCTGGTCTCCCACGCCGTCGTTGATGGAACGGGCGTCGGTGTAAGTGTAGCTGATGTTGCCGGTGAGGCCTTTCCAGAGCTTCTTGGAGAGGCTGGCGGTGATGGAATAATAGTAACCCCACAGGGCCTTGTTGTTCACGTTGTTCAGAAGGAACACGTCCTTCATGTTGTTATTGTAGTACCCGTTGCTGTAGTAGGGACGGGCGCTGATGTCCGGAACCTGGTCCAGGGAAGCAGGGCTCTTGAGGCCGATGTTGGTGATGGTGACGGGAAACATCTCCTTGCTGTACACGCCTTCCACGGAGAAGGTCCAGTCGGCAGGGAGCTCTACGTCCACGGCCAGGGAGGACTTCCAGGTGCGAGGATTCTTGATGGCCGGGTCGATGAGCGTAAGCTGCGTGAGGGTGTCGGGAATCTTGGGCGTATAGCTGCCGCCGTAGATGGACTGGATAATGGCATTGCGGTCTGTGCCGATGGCCGGGATGGGCGTAGTGCCGCCGGCCTTGAGGGCAATGGGTGTCTGGACCACGCCGGAGTTGCCGGCCTGGGCCACGATCCACACGAACGGGATACGGCCCACGAACAGGCCGGTACCGCCGCGGAGGACCAGCTTTCGGTTACCCAGCACATCCCAATTGAAGCCTACGCGGGGAGAAACCGTGACGCGGGCCTTGGGAAGTTCGGCGGTGTCATATTTGCCTTCCGGATTGGTGAACGTGGGGGCGAAGGTGGCCGCAGCCACGTTGGGATTGTAGTTGTAGGCGATGGAAGGATAGAAAGGATACTCCAGACGGATGCCCGCGGTGACGCGGAAGTTGTTGGAGAAGTTGATCTGGTCCTGGAGGTAGGCCGATACCTGCTCGTACTGGAACGTGGGATATTCCTGGGAGAGGTTCACGTTGTTGCCGTGGGTGACGGCGAACTGGGACGGGTTGTCGAATACAGTCTTGTCCAGGATGGACGAGTAGAGGGCCTGCTCCGTGGGAAATTCGAATACGTATGCGGCACCGCCCTGGGTCTGATAACCATTGGTGGTGTGGTTGTACTCGAACTGGGCGCCCAGGAGGAGGTTGTGGATACCGGCGCTGAGGGTGAGTTCGTCGGTGGCCAGCACCGTGTGCACGTCCCGGAGGTTACCGTAGGAGAAGGTCTCGGAGCCGAAGACGGTGTAGATGGCGCGGTCGCCGCCCACGCCCACTACCATGTCCACGCCCGGGAAGTAACCGCCTTCCTGGCTGCGGGGGTCGTACTGGTGGGAGTAGGTGGCGCGGAGGGTATTGTTGAGCTTGCCGTCCAGGAAGCGGGAGTTGAGCTCGGCCGCCACGGAGTAGAAGTTCTGTTCCTGGTAGTAGCGGGCGTTCTTGTAGTAGCTGGACCACATGGAGGTGCGGCCGCCCTTGGGGGCGTAGCTGGTATCGAGGAAGCCCGTGAGGGAACCGGAAGGATTGGTAGCATACTTGGACTGCGTCATGCTGTAGCGCAGGTTCAGCTTATGGTTGCGGCCGATGTTCCAGTCCAGGCGGGCCAGGAGTTTGAGGGACGGGGACTGGATGGAGTAGCCGTTGTAGACGTCGGTGTCGTAGCCGTAGGTGTCCAGGAGGTATTTGCTCAGGGCATCGAGAACTACGGCGCTGGGACGGGCCACGCCGTCCTTTCCGTTGGTGAACACTTCCTTGTCGCCGTCGCGCACGAGCGTGCCGGTTCCGTCATCGATGTAGTTGGAGTAGCGGCGGGAGGGGCCGGGCGTCACGCTGTTGTCGGCCTCCACATTGAGGAAGAAGAAGAGTTTGTCCTTGACGATGGGACCGCCCACGGAGGCGCCGTACATGAAGTAGCGGCTGGGGTCTGTGGTGAGGGGCTTGTAGTCTGCCACCAAGTCTCCCCGCATGTTCTGGTTGCGGAAGTAAACGTAGGCCGTACCGGTTACCTGGTTGGTACCGCTTTTGGTGGTTGCTGCGATGCCGCCGCCGGTGAAGCCGCTCTGGCGCACGTCATACGGGGTGACGGAGATGGCCATCTGCTCCAGGGCGTCCAGGGAGATAGGGCTGCCGCCGGCCGGCAGGTTGGAGCCGATACCGAAGGCGTTATTGAAGGCGGCGCCGTCCACGGTCACATAGGACTGGCGGTAGTTACCGCCGCCGATGGAAACCTTGGAACCGTTCACATAGGCCTGAGGCGTCTGCTTGAGGAGGTCGTTCATGCTGCGGCTTACGGTGGGCAGGACCTGGATTTCCTTGGCGCTCATGGAAGTGATGGCGCCGGCGCGGTCGCTTCTCATGTTGGAGGTGCGGCCCTCGGCCTTTACCACCACGCCTTCCAGCGTGAGGGATTCCTCGGCCAGGGTGGTATCCAGCACCAGGTTGTCCGACAGGGCTACGGTGATGTCCTTGAAGACGGCAT
>CAMODD010000011.1:0-42689 GCA_946611215.1 uncultured Bacteroidales bacterium
GGAGTCGTTGTCGTTCTGGTAGTTCTTGGCAGCATTGATACCACCCTGTGCAGCGATGGAGTGTGCACGGCGGGGGGAGTCACTGATGCAGAAAATCTTGACGTTGTATCCCATCTCGCCCAGAGAGGCAGCTGCGGATGCACCACCAAGACCGGTACCTACCACAATCACTTCCAGTTTCCGCTTGTTGTTCGGAGAAACAATACGGATTTCGGCTTTGCGCTTGGACCATTTGTCCTTGAGCGGTCCATCCGGAATCTTGGAAATCAATTTAGGATCTGACATATAAGTAAATTATTGTTGTGATTTTCCTTTAGATTTGCAAAGATAAGTATTTTTCGGGATTTATTTAGGACTTTTTATAATATATAGGGTTTACAGGGAACCTTGTCAGGTTTACCCAGACTTGCCCACATGGTTTTTCCCTCAAAAACAATGGCACACGAAGTGATATCCCGCATGATGGGAGCACCGGAGCAGGAAATGTTCCGGATAAGGAAGTCATGGTCCCATTCGCTCATGGGAACATCGGTAGAGGCAAGAATCCGGTGTGCCTTCACGTAACGGTCCACTCCCTTCCGGTCCTCTACGCGGCCTGTCATGGTAAAGTTGGTAACCACCCTGTATCCCAGCGGTTCACGGTTCACGTCATATTTTACCCAGCTGTGATTGTTAACCTCGTAGTAAGCGGCACCTCCCTTTTCGTCAATGACACCAAAGTTTGCTTCCACTCCCATCGGCCTGGAAAGGGTGTCCAGGAAATGCTCGAAATCTTCCAGGGTGGCACATATTTCCAGCGCTCTGTACATGAGAACGCCTTCACGGTCCATCTGTTCCATGGGGATGTCGTCGTCCTTGAGGTCATAGGTGGCAGTATTCATAATGGCAAAACCGGTCTCGTTTTCTCCGGCCCAGGCCTCACGGGTTCCCAGCGGCACATGCGCCAACGGATTCGTTCTCCAGTCGGCATTTACCAGACACATCATCCTGTACTTTTCTCCCTGGAAATACTCCACCGCCACCTCCTGACAACTGGAGTCTCTGTGCTTGAACATCACCGCCTTTCCGTCCTTCGTATAATTACCACTGATAATGCATGAAGTGCACGCATGGGAAGGAATACTGGCTAAAATGAGAAGAATGCTAAAAAAGTGTACCGCTTTCATCGGGAGTGTATTTACGTTGGTTAAGGTAATCCTCCATGCCAAGATGCTGGTAAGCAAATTCCGTGGCCACACGTCCCCGCTGCGTACGGATAATGAATCCTTCCTTGATCAGGAAAGGCTCGTACACCTCCTCCAGCGTGCCGGCATCCTCGCTCACGGAGGTTGCCAGCGTTCCTATCCCTACCGGGCCGCCCTTGAAAGTAAGGATGAGCGTACGCAGGATTTTATTGTCAATGGCATCCAGGCCCCGTTTGTCTATCTTGAGTTTGTTCAGGGCAAAACGGGTAATTTCCAGATTGATGCGGCCGTCTCCGAGCACCTGCGCAAAGTCCCTCACACGCTTGAGAAGGGCATTGGCAATACGGGCCGTACCGCGGCTGCGGAGGGCAATCTCATAGGCGGCATCGTCATCTATATCGAGGGAAAGAATACGGGCCGATCTCAGGACTATCTTCTTAAGGTCTTCCGTATCATAATACTCCAAAGCGCAGTTGATGCCGAAGCGGTCCCGCAGCGGGGCCGTCAGAAGGCCGCTCCGGGTGGTGGCGCCAACCAGCGTAAAAGGATTGAGGGATATGCGCACAGACCTGGCGCCGGGGCCCTTGTCTATCATGATATCGATGACGTAGTCTTCCATGGCGGAGTACAGATACTCCTCCACTTCCGGCGAAAGCCGATGGATTTCATCGATGAAAAGCACATCTCCCGTTTCCAGGGAAGTGAGCAGGCCGGCCAGGTCTCCGGGCTTGTCCAGCACCGGACCCGAGGTTACCTTCATGTTGACACCCATCTCGTTGGCGATAATATGGGCCAGGGTGGTTTTGCCAAGGCCGGGAGGACCATGAAACAGGACATGGTCCAGGGCTTCTCCGCGCATTTTGGCGGCCTTTATATAAATGCCAAGATTGGAAACTATTTCCTTTTGACCGGTGAAGTCCTCCAGCCCCTGCGGACGGATTATTCCCTCAAATTCATTATCTTTGCGCTCTACTGTGTCGTGTGGATCGAAGTCAGACATGCGGGCTTGGGTTCTAATTCAGATACAAATATAGTTTTTATTTTTTAGAAACTGATGGTTTTTATATACTTGTTAAAATGTTGATAATTCAATTAAGTATTTAAAAATCAATTTTTTAGAATTATAATAAAGTGTTAAAAACCTTTTTATAGCATGTTGGTGGAGTGTTTATAAGCCGGGCACCTTTTACGTGGGATGGTTATAAACAGGGTTGTAAACAGGTTTTCAACAGGGAAAAAGAGGGAAATGTTAATAAGTGAAAATTCCTCAGCGCTCCTGCAAAAGAAACTTCAAAATGGAAACGAAGCCTTTTGCAGCGGGCTTTTTTTGTCGGCACGCTGGGCTGTCCTTTCCCAGGTGGCCCGGGAAGGTACGCACCTTGTCATCCTTCCCGGCCGGGAGCAGGCCGAGTACTGCAGCGCCGACCTTTATAATATGGTGGAAGGGGACTGCGTGTTCTATCTGCCGGAGTCCGGAAAGAGCGTCGAGCGGAGCAATTATAAATCTTCGCTGGGTGTGCAGCGAACGGCTGCTATCGGGAAGTTGCTGGAAGAATCCTTCGCTTCGCCTGGGATGACTCATTCTGAGGAGCGCAGCGGCGAAGAATCCAAACTTTTCATAGTTACTTATCCAGAAGCCCTGGAGGAGAAAATACCATCGGCCCAAAAGTTGTCCGGCGCGCTGTTTACCCTCAAGGTGGGTGATGAGATTTCCCATGACACCCTTCGCACCAAACTCATCGAAGAAGGTTTTGAAAAGGTAGATTTTGTAAGTTCTCCCGGGCAGTTTGCCATGCGCGGAGCCGTCATTGACATCTTCTCCTATTCGCTGGAAAAACCCTACCGCGTCAGTTTCTTCGGTAACGAAATAGACAAGATCAATACCTTCGACTGTAATACGCAACTCTCCGTGGAGCAGGTTCCATCGGCCGATATTTATCCGGACATTGCAGCGCGGGAGGCCGATGAAACGGAAGGGGAGTGTATCCTGAACCTTCTTCCTTCAGACGCCACTGTCTGGCTGGATTCGTCGGACATGTACAAGGACAGGGAATTCTTTTCATCGGCCCTATCCTTCAAGCATGTTTTCCTGGATATTCCTCTGCTGAGGCAGGACGTTCCTTCCGTCAAGTTCAACATTTCTCCCCAGCCGGTGTTCAACAAAAGCTTTGAACTGCTGATATCGGATATCCGTTCCAAGATTGAGAATAATTATAAAGTATATATCTTCGGCGAAAAGGAACACCAGCTGGAACGGCTTCGTTCCATTATGTTGCAGGAAGAGAATGCCATTTTGCCGGAGTTTGTGAAGGGAAAGAACATTCATTCCGGTTTTATTGACAATGAGGATAAGGTTTGCTGGTACACGGATCACGAGATATTCGACCGTTTTCACCGCGTGCGCATGCGGCGGACGGTGGAAAAGAGCGAGCAACTCACCATCAACGACCTCAGTGCTTTCAACCTGGGAGATTTTGTGGTGCATATAGACCACGGCGTGGGCATATTCGGCGGCCTTGTGAAGATTAAAGACGACTTTGGCCGGGTACACGAGGTGGTAAAGCTGATGTATCATGGGGGAGATGTGGTATTTGTTTCCGTCCACTCCCTGCATAAGATTTCCCGTTTCCGTTCCAAGGAAGGAGAAGTGCCCCGCATCAATAAACTGGGATCCAAGACCTGGAGCAATCTCAAGCAGGCTGCCAAGTCGCGGGTGAAGGATATTGCCAAGGAACTCATCCAGCTGTATGCAAAAAGGCGCTCAGCGCCAGGTTTTGCTTTTTCTCCCGATACCTATTTGCAGGAGGAACTGGAGTCTTCTTTCATGTATGAGGATACCCCCGATCAGGAAAGGGCTACCAAGGCTGTGAAGGAGGATATGGAACAAAGTTGCCCCATGGACCGCCTGGTTTGCGGGGATGTGGGTTTTGGTAAAACGGAAATTGCCATCCGTGCCGCTTTCAAGGCTGTGTGTGATTCCAAACAGGTGGCGGTGCTGGTTCCTACCACCATTTTGTCCCTGCAGCATTATGAAACGTTCAAGGCGCGGCTTCAGAACCTGCCCTGCAATGTTGAGTATGTAAGCCGTCTCCGTACCGCCAAGCAGATTACCGACATCAAAAAGCGGCTCAAGGAGGGTTCTATCGACGTACTCATCGGCACACATAAGATTCTTGGAAACGGATTCGAGTTCAAGGATCTGGGACTTCTCATCATTGACGAGGAGCAGAAGTTCGGAGTGGCTGCCAAGGAAAAGCTGCGCCAGTTCAAACATTCGGTCGATACGCTCACCCTTACGGCTACCCCCATTCCCCGGACGCTGCAGTTCTCGCTGCTGGGGGCCAGGGACCTTTCCATCATCCAGACGCCTCCGCCCAACCGCATTCCCATCCAGACAGAGATTATCCTTTTCAATGAGGAAGAAATAAGGAGCATCATAAGCTATGAGCTTAACCGCGGCGGACAAATTTTTTTCATGCACAATAAAGTGGAGGAACTGCCGGCCATCGCAGATATTCTGCACAGGCTGGTTCCGGACATGAAAATCTGCGTGGCCCATGGTCAGATGGAATCCCATGAACTGGAAGACCGCATGCTGGCCTTTATGCGGGGAGACTACGATATGCTGCTGTGCACCACCATCATCGAGAATGGTCTGGATATCCCTAATGCCAATACCATCATTGTCAATCAGGCCCAGAACATCGGCCTCAGTGACCTTCACCAGCTACGGGGACGCGTGGGCCGCAGTAACCGGAAAGCGTTCTGTTACCTTATTGTCCCTCCGCTTATTTCCCTCTCCGACGATGCCCGGAGGAGGCTCAAGGCCATTGAAGAATTCAGCGACCTGGGCAGTGGATTCAATATAGCCATGCAGGATCTTGACATTCGCGGTGCAGGCAATCTCCTGGGTGCCGAACAAAGCGGTTTCATCTCTGACATGGGGTATGAGACATACCAGAAAATCCTTTCGGAGGCCATGGAAGAACTGGGTATGGAAACCGGAATCCAGTTGCGTCCGGGAACCGAAAAGTTTGTGGACGACTGTGTTATCGAAACAGACCGTCCGGCCCATATTCCCGATGACTATATAGATATTACGGCAGAGAAAATCCGCATTTACAAGATGCTGGATGTACAGACGGAAGACAGGGAAATTGATAGGATAGGGGCGCAGATTCAGGACCGGTTCGGGCCGCTTCCAGAGGAGGTTAAAAACCTTCTTTTTGTGGTGAAAATAAGGAATTTGGGGACAGCTCTCGGATTTGAGAAGATTATCGTGAAGAATGGCATGCAGATTATGTTCTTCGTGAACAATCCACTTTCGCCTTACTACAAGTCGAAGATATTTGAACGGGTGCTTGCCAAGGTAAATGAGAACCCTTCACTTTTCAAGTTCAATCAGGACGGAGGTCGTCTCCGCACCGTTTCCAGGGGAGTGGATGCGCTGGATAAGGCCCTTGGCATTTTGAAAAGACTTCAATAATTGTTATTTTTGTGAGCTATGTCCAACTTGCTGGTAGAAATAGGAAATACCGCTTTAAAGGCTGCCTGGTCAGAAAAAATGACATTGGGCAAAACCTTTCGCTACCAGGGGGAGAAGGTGATAGAGTTCATCCTTTCCCTTACCCACAAGGAAAAACCGGAGGTGATGGTGGTTTCTTCGGTATCGGCCCTTTCCGAGCTTGATATTCAGGCCCTTGAAAAGGAATGCACCCACCTGATGGTTCTGGACAGTGCGCATAAGGAGCCGCTCATCGGCCATGGACTTCCCGCATACCTTTCCTACGACCGCGCGGCAGCCATTTTGGCTGCCAGGTATCTTTTTCGCGGCCGCGGATGTACCATCGTAGACTTTGGAACCACGCTTTCCGTGGATTTCACCGACAAGGAAGGGTTGTATCTGGGTGGAAATGTTACCCTGGGTTTCCGTACCCGCTTCAAGGCGCTCAGCCGTTATTCCCGTTCCCTTCCGCTGGTGGAGATTCCTCAAAATCCGGCTGTCCTGGGCATTTCGGAAGTAGGTTCCATTGAGAGCGGAGTAGTTTCAGGCATTATATTTGAAATGGAGGGCTACCTGAATCTTTATCCCGAGAATATTGTGGTATTCACGGGTGGGGATGCAAATTATTTTGCAAAACGGATGAAAAGTTCCATCTTTGCAATTTGCAATTTAGTTTTGATGGGTTTGGCTTTAATGGCAGACGAATATGCTAGGAAGAAAGAAAATTAGTTGGATGGCTGCACTGCTGCTGTTTGCTGCCGTGGGAAGTGCGTCTGCACAGACCGATGGCACTTATGGCGGTTTCTCTCCCTATTCCGTTTTTGGAGTGGGACAGTTGCACCAGAGCGGAACGGCATGGAACCGGGGTATGGGCGGCGTAGGTATTGCAGCCCGCAGCAACCGGTTCGTGAATATCATGAATCCGGCATCTGTCACTGCCAGAGACTCCCTTTCCTTTATGTCGGATCTGGGCCTGAACGGCCGCATTTCCGTTTTTCAGGAAGGCAGCAAGCGGGCCGCCAACACCATTTTCAATATCGATGATTTCGTCATTTCCTTCCCCATGTGGAAGAATACGGCCTTCATGGCCGGCATTCGTCCCGTGAGTGATGTAGGATACAGGATTTCCGCTTCGGAGGTTAACGTAGATACGGGTACACAAACTTTTGTATCGGCCGGTAACGGAGGTATCTACGAATTATTTGCCGCGGCGGGCATCACTTTGTGGGACCGTCTGTCCCTTGGTGCCCAGTTCAACTACCATTTTGGCAATATCAACAAGAAAGCGGCTCTTACCTATTCCGACGCGTCGTACCGCTCCGCCAATTCCGGAGATTCCCTGCAGGTGAGAAGTTTTACTGCCAAACTGGGCCTGCAATATGTGCAGCCGCTTTCCAATTCTTCTTCCCTTACTTTTGGTGCTACCTATGAGTTCTCCTCTCCCATGAAGGGATACAGCATCCATTACCGGGAATTGGGCAGCTATGACCGCACCCGTTCATCGGCCACCCTGGACGAACACGGTCTCCGCATGGGAGACGAGCTGGGCCTTGGTATTGCCTATAAGTACGGGGACAAGTTCATGGCAGAGTTCGACTATACCCGCGAGGGGTGGGCCAATACCCGCCTGGACCAGGTAGCCGGCTTCTCCAATGTGGGAGACGTTACGTTTAGTCCCGGCGCAGGGCAGAGTTTCCGTGCCGGAATGGAATATACACCCAACCGTTCGGATATCCGCTACTTCTTTCGCCGATGCACCTACCGGGCCGGCGCCTACTTTGACCAGTCGTATTATCTGGTAGACGGCGCCCATGTGAATTCCGTGGGCATTACCCTGGGTATGACGCTTCCCGTCTTCCGCTGGTATAACGGTCTCTCGTTTGGCGTAGACTTTGGCCGCAGGGGCCTCGCTACCTCCCAGGTCAAGGAGAATTACTTTGGATTCAGCATTGGCTTTAACGTATTTGACATTTGGTTCCAGAAGCGCCCGTACGAATAGTAGTTAGTTGACAAATAAAACATAAAACAATAGCAATATGAAAAAGTTAAGTGTACTCTTAGTAGCCGTTGCAGCCGTCTTTGCAGGTTCCTTCCAGAAGGCTTCCGCACAGGATGGCGACTGCGGTGTGTATGCCTCCTATTATCAGGAGTACTACAAGCAGAAGAATTATCAGGCAGCCCTTCCCAACTGGAGAAAGGCCTATGCCCTGTGCGCCAAGCATTACAAGCAGAACATCTACATTCACGGCGCAAAACTCATGAATGATGAGATAAAGAAGAATATCCAGGCCAAGAACTTCGACCTGGCCAAGGCCCAGTATGATACCCTCCTGACGCTTCTGGACGAACGCCTCCAGTACTATCCTACGGCCAAGAAGGGTGGCGTGATCGTGGAGAACAAGGTGGAAGTGCTCAACAACAAGGGCACCTACATCTTCAACTACATCGCCCTCAATGACAACAACCAGAAGTACCTCTACGACATGCTCATGCCCATCGTAAACGAACTGGGCCCCGAGACGTCCTCCAAGGTGCTGGTGAACGCTTTCTCCGCCGCCGTGGCCCTGTACAGGGAGAATCAGATCAGTGCCGACGAAGTCATCGCCGTGTACGAGCAGATTGCCGATGATATCGAAAAGTCCGAGGCCAAGAATGCTTCCGAGGAAGAAGAGAAGAGCAAGACCAAGGCTACCGTGGAGTCCCTCTTTGCCGACAGCAAGGTGGCTTCCTGCGAAAACCTCATCGCCATCTTCGGCCCCCGCTACGAGGCCAATCCCAACGACCTCGCCGTTGTGTCCAACATCGTTCGCCTGATGAACTCGGCCGACGACTGCTCCGACAACGACCTGTATCTGAATGCCGTTACTTCCATGCATAAGCTGGATCCTTCCTTCCGTAGCGCTTACGGTCTTTACAAACTCAACTCTTCCCGTGGCAATGTGGCCGATGCTGCCGAGTACCTGCAGCAGGCTATTGACTCCGAGGAGTCCGATGCTGCCCTGGATGCCCAGTACAACTATGAAATGGCCGCTTTCTGCTATAAGAACGGTCTGCGCAGCAAGGCTATCGAGGCTGCTAAGAAGGCTGTGGAACTGGACAACGGTTTTGCCGGCAAGGCGTACCTTATCATGGGTAACCTTTGGGCTTCTGCAACCTGCGGTGACACCGTAGACAAGTGGGCCCGGTATTGGGTGGCAGCAGACTACTACCAGAAGGCTCGTAACACGGATCCTTCCCTCTCCGACGAGGCTGCTTCCTCCATCTCCAGCGTAGCCCGTTATTATCCCGAGGCATCCGAGGCCTTCATGTATGACCTCACCAAGGGCCAGAGCTACACGGTTTCCTGCAGCGGTATGTCCGCTACCACAACGGTTCGCGTACAGTAGCAGTGAAGTTAAGCAAAATACTTTCGACGATGGCAAGCGCTGTGGCGCTTGCTTTCGTCGTTTATTCCTGCAAATCCAATTTGTCCGAGGCAGAGAAGCTGGACCTGGCGAAAACTCCTCTCCAGACGGTGGACGACATGTTCTTTGTGCAGTCGGAGAATGGTCTTCTGAAAATGCGGGTCGAGTCTCCCAGAATGGAGGTTTACGAGCACGACACGCTCTCTTATGACCTTTTCCCCAAGGGAATCCGCGTGTACGCTTATGCAGAAGATGGCTCTTTGGAGACTACCATCGTGGCACGCAAGGCCCGGCATGACAAATATCCCGGCCGTGAAGAGAATGAGAAATGGTCGGTATTCGGGGACGTGGTCATCCGCAATATCATCAAGCAGGAAACCATGGAAACGGACACCCTTTACTGGGACAACAAGGCCCACGAGATATGGACCGACTGCTATATCAAGCTGTCGTCTCCGTCCGGGTATATGCAGGGCATCGGCATGCGCTCCGACGAAAAGGCCCGCAATGCCATCCTGCATCATCCGTTCGACAATGAGTTCCTGATAGATAACGATACCACCAAAGTGGTGATAGACACGGTCAATTTTATCGGCCCTCTATTAAAAAAATAGTGATTGTTTGGAAGAAAATTCGTATTTTTGCATCCCTTAAGCGAAAATTATAAAAAACAATAATAAAATGGCAGCTCTCGAGACCATCAGAACTAAATTCGGCATTGGTGCTTCCCTCATCATTGCCTTCGGTCTGTTACTCTTCCTTGTGAACCCGTCCGACATCATCCAGACCATCCAGTCTGCTTCTACCAAGTATGATGTGGGCAAAATCAATGGCAAACGTATCAGCTACACGGACTTTGACCAGAAGGTGAAGGAATTCTCCGAGGTTCGTGAAATGCTTACCGGTTCCTCCGCTTCCAGCGAGGATATCCAGCGTCAGACCCGCGAGACCACCTGGCAGAACCTGGTGGATGAGTATCTTGTGATTCCCACCATTGAAGCGGCTGGCGTGCGTGTAGGACAGGAAGAGCAGAAGGACCTCATCATCGGCGAAAATGTTTCTCCGGTGCTCCTTTCCATGGGCATCTTCACTGACGAAAACGGCAATTATTCCGCATCGGCCGCCCGCGAGTTCATGGAGAACGCCGCATCAGACGAGACCGGCCGCCTGGTGCTTCTTCGCAACTATCTGCTCAATGCCGTGCGTTCGGCCCGTTACAACGAGAAGTACAACGCCCTTTTCACCGCCAGCTCCTATGTGAACTCCCTGGAGATGAAAAACGCCGTGGCAGAGAACAACACTACCGCCGACGTGAGCTTTGTAATGGCTCCCAATACGTACTATCCCATGGACTCCACCATCGTGGTTTCCGGCAAGGAGATCAAGAAGTTCTACGACGCCCATAAGGAGAATTTCAAGCAGAACGCTACCCGCGAGATCGAGTATGTGGTGTATGAGGTTACTCCTTCCGCAGAGGATATCGCCGCCCAGAATGATGAGTTCGCTTCCCTCTATGAGGAGTTTGCCTCCTCCGAGAACGTGCGTGCTTTCCTGCAGCGCAACAGCGACCGCCAGTGGAGCGACGCATGGGTGAAGGATGGTGACCTTCGCAGCGTCAATCGCGACGTGGATGCCTTCGTGGCCGCCAACAAGACGGGCGTTTCTCCGGTTTATACTTCCGGCGAAACCTTCTATGCCGCCCGTATCATGGAAAATGCCAATGTGCCGGATTCCGTGTATGTGCGCCACATGATGTTCCAGGGCGCTGACGCCCGTCACCTGGCCGACAGCCTCATGGGTGTTCTCAAGAAGGGCAACTTCGCCGCTCTGGCCACCCTCTACTCCGCCGACAAGGGCAATGCCGCCGACGGTGAGCAGGGTAACATCGGCTGGATGACCCAGAATATGATGATTCCCGGTTTCGAGCCGGTTCTCACCGCCAAGGTGGGTGTGCCTTTCATCCTCACTACTCAGTACGGTACCCATATCGTTGAAGTGACCAAGACTACCAAGCCCATTGCCAAGAAGAAGGTGGCTGTCTTCGAGAAGGCTACCCTTCCCAGCAAGGAAACCTATGCCGCCGTGTACAACAAGGCCAATATTCTGGCTGTCCGTGCTGCCGGCAAGTACAATAACTACAAGGCTGCCTGCGACTCCACCGGCACCTATTCCCGCTCCCTTACCGTGAACGAGGGTACCGATACGTACGGCACCATCGGCCACGCCAAGGAAGTGACCCGCTGGGCCTTTGACAACAAGCCCGGCAAGGCTTCCGGCATTATCACCGTTGACAATAACTATTTCTTCATTGTAGCGGTGAAAGAGGCTCACAAGGAGGGTTATGCCAGCGTGAAGGATGTTGCCGAAAGCATTCGCACCCAGCTGTATCAGGAGAAGTACTCCCAGTCCCGCAAGGAGCAGCTTGCTGCCCAGATCGAGGGCCTTTCCAGCCTGGATGCCATCGCCGAGAAACTGGGCGCTACCGTGTCCAACGTGACCGACGTTACCTTCTCCACCAACTCCGCTCCTACCACCGAGCCTGCCTTCGTGGGTGCTGTGGCTGCTGCCAAGGAGGGTGTCATCTCCGGTCCTGTGGCCGGTGTCATGGGAACTTACGTGTTCCAGGTGAATGGCCGCGAGACCGGCGCCTTCTACACGGAAGACGACGCCAAGGCCGCTCAGGCCCGTATGAATGCCTATCACGGCCAGATGCTGCTGCCTCTCATGATGCAGAACACCGTGAAGGACAATCGCGCCCGCTTCTATTAATAGATAATTGTTGCATTTTAGAGTCATGCCCGGCCCTTGACCGGGCATCTCTTTTATTGAAAGTGTTATGTCTTTGAAATGTGGAATTGTGGGACTGCCCAATGTGGGTAAGTCTACACTGTTTAACTGTATCAGTTCGGGAAAGGCTCAGAGCGCCAATTTTCCTTTCTGTACCATAGATCCTAATGTGGGTTCCACCAATGTGCCCGACAAGCGCCTGGAGGTTCTTACGGAGATTTGCCAGCCCAAGCGCACCATTCCTGCTACAGTAGAGATTGTGGATATTGCCGGTCTGGTGAAGGGCGCTTCCAAGGGTGAAGGTCTGGGTAACCAGTTCCTGGCCAATATCCGGGAAACCGACGCTATCCTGCATGTGCTGCGTTGCTTCGACGACGGCAATATCGTGCACGTGGACGGCTCCGTCGACCCCGTCCGTGACAAGGAAGTGGTGGATACCGAACTCCAGATCAAGGATCTGGAAACAGTGGAAAACCGCATCAAGAAGGTAGAGAAGATGGCTACTACGGGTGGCGACAAGGAGGCCAAGAAACTGTTGTCCCTGTTGCTTCGGTACCGCGAGGCGTTGTTAAAGGGTCTTTCCTGCCGTACGGTTGTGCCCGAAAACGCCGAGGAAGAGCAGATGGCCAAGGATCTCTACCTCCTCACCAACAAGCCTGTGATGTATGTCTGCAACGTGGACGAAGCATCGGCTGCCAGCGGCAATGCCTATGTGGATGCCGTCCGTGAGGCCGTGGCTGCGGAGAACGCCCAGATTCTGGTGATTGCCGCCAAGACCGAGGCCGAAATTGCCGAAATCGAGGACTACGAGGACCGCCAGATGTTCCTGGAGGAAATGGGCCTCAAGGAGAGCGGTGTTGTGCGCCTTATCCAGAGTGCCTACAAACTGCTGGGCCTCCGTACCTTCTTCACTGCCGGCTCCGACGAGTGCCGCGCCTGGACCATCGTGGCAGGGGACAAAGCTCCCCGTGCAGCCGGTGTCATCCACACAGATTTCGAGCGCGGCTTCATCCGTGCCGAGGTTATCAAATACGAGGACTTCGTACAGTACAAGACCGAAGCAGCCGTCCGTGCCGCCGGCAAAATGGGCATCGAAGGCAAGGAATACGTAGTACAGGACGGTGATATCATGCACTTCCTCTTTAACGTGTAATTGCGAACCGCTGATAAATCGCTAATTTACAATGTTTTAATTTTTTCTCTTTAGGTTATCCTGCCTAAAGAGAATTTTTTATATTATTGATTCTTAGCGCTTTACATGTGTATCGAGATTTGAATGGGACAATGATCAGACACTCCGCCCACGTAACGAGGGCCAGAATACGTGCGAAGGGGCTTGGTGCCCGTATGGGCGCCGTCCCGCGTCATGAGGAAGGGAATCTGGAGGATGCGCATGGGACCCGTCCGGGCCGATGACGATGCAAAGAACATGTCAATCAGCTCCCACTGTCCCTCGTATTTGATGGTCCCTTTTCCTTGCCGATGCAGGTTCTCGGCCCTATTCTCCAAACTCGGCGCAAGGAGCTGGAAGGCGGGATTCTCCGGGGTGTCGTTCATATCACCCATGGCGAGGATCCGCGTGGTACCATCGGCCTGCAGGGAATCGGCCAGCTGCTTGAGGCGCATGAGCGCCAGCCTTCGTCGCCCCGCCGAGGCAGCCGCTCCGCCGTACTTCGAGGGATGGTGGTTCACCAGAAAGGCAATTTCGCTCCCGGCCGATGTCCGTAGCTGCGCCAGCAGGATGTCCCGCGTAGCCAGTACGGATGAGTCACTCGCGTAGAGGTGACAGGGTTTGGCCGATACGAATTCCGCCCTGGATGCCCTGTACAGCAGCGCCACATCGATGCCGCGTGTGTCCGGCGAGTCAAAGTGCACAATGCGGTAGTCCAGCTTTCGCAAGGCCGTTTCCTGCAGGAGTTGCTTCAGGACGCGGGCGTTTTCTACTTCGGCCAGGCCGATGACATCCGGCACACCAGCCCACAGGATGGCCTTTGCAATGGCGTCGCACTTGGTTTTAAAGCGCTTCCGGGTCCAGCGTCGGGTTCCTTGCGAGGAAAATTCGGCGTCCGACACGCTGGTGGAGTCGTTGCGCCAGTCAAAGAAGTTTTCTACGTTCCAGAACAGCACCCTGAGGCTGTCTGCTGGCTGGGTTGCTGCCAATAGCAGGCAAATAAGCAGTGTCTTCATACAGCAAAGATATAAAGTCTGTAGAATGCCTTTTGTGACGAACCGTGTGTAATTAGCTGTGCATTAGCGGTTTACGTTTTTCTCTTTAGGCTGGACAACCTAAAGAGAAAAACGTAAAACATTGTATTTGAATGAGTTATGCTTGGTTCGCGAATGGACGGCTTTCACGGGGAGGCCGATTTTGTGTACGTACATCGGGAAGGTCCTCCCAAAACTCCCAAACTTTCCTTATCTTTGTAAGACAATCTAACGAAACCAGTAACATGAAAACTAAAATCCAGGCAAAATTCAAGGAACTCTTTGGAAAAGAGGGTACGCTTTACATGTCGTCGGGCCGCATCAATCTCATTGGTGAGCACACAGACTACAACGGTGGTTATGTATTTCCCGGCGCCATTAACTTTGGCATCATGGCCGCCATCGAGCCCAACGGCACCGATAAAGTGAAGGTATTCTCCCTCGATTTCAACGAGTACGTGGAGTTTGGCCTCAAGGAAGAAGATAAACCCGCCCAGCAGTGGGCCTCATATGTGTTTGGCGTGTGCCGGGAAACCCTCAAGCGGGGTGGAAAGGTGCAGGGCTTCAACGCCGTGTTTGCCGGCGATGTGCCCCTGGGAGCCGGCCTCAGCAGTTCTGCTGCCCTTGAGAGCGTGTTTGCCTATGCCATTAACGAAATCAACGGCAACGGCATAGAGAAGTTCGAACTGGCTAAGATTGGCCAGAGCACCGAGCACAACTACTGCGGTGTCAAGTGCGGCATCATGGACCAGTTCGCCTCCATCTTTGGCAAGGAAGGCTCCCTTATCCGCCTCAACTGCAAGACAGGGGAGTACAAGTACTTCCCCTTCAACCCCGTAGGTTACAAACTGGTGCTCATCGATTCCTGCGTTAAGCACGAGCTCGCCTCCAGCGCCTATAACAAGCGCCGTGAGTCCTGCGAAAACGCTGCTGCTGCCATCCGCAAGAACCACCCGGAGGTGGAATTCCTGTCGGACGCCAAGCGCCTGTGGCTGGACGAAGTCCGCGCCGAAATCCCTGAGGAAGACTTCCTGCGCGCAGAATACGTGATTGGTGAAGTGCAGCGCGTGCTGGATGTGTGCGATGCCCTCGAAAGAGGAGACTACGAGACCGTGGGCGAAATGATGTACCAGACCCACTTTGGCCTGAGCCGCCTCTATGAGGTTTCCTGCGAAGAACTCGATTACCTGAATAAGCTGGCCCGCAAGATGGATGTGACGGGCTCCCGTGTCATGGGCGGCGGCTTTGGCGGCTGCACCATCAACCTGGTGAAAGAAGAGTTGTACGCTCCTTTCATCGAGGCTGCCAAGAAGGGCTTCGAAGAGAAGTTCGGCCACGCCCCCAAGATTTATGATGTAGTAATTAGCGATGGCGCTCGTAAGCTGTAAAAACTGTAACAAACAGACGGAGGTAGAACTCCGTCAGAGTATAAATGTCGCCCTTGATCCGGAACTCAAAGCCCGGGTCAAGGACGGCTCTCTATTCGTATGGGAGTGCCCCTACTGCGGCCAGCGCAACCTGGCACTCTACCAAACCCTTTACCACGACCCCGACGCAAAACTAATGGTGTGGCTCCTTCCCGGGCAGGCACAGCCGCCAAAGGCTGTAGCCGATGCCGTGAAGGAGCTTGAAGGCTACACCCTCCGCATCGTTCGCGAAGTGGGAGACCTCATCGAGAAAGTGAACCTTCACGACGCCGGCCTCGACGACACCGTCCTGGAAATGTGCAAGTGGGTGATGAGAAGGGAGCTGGCCGATAAGAATCCCGATGCGGCCGATGCCAAGCTAAGATTCCTCCGTATGGAGGGGGCCGATAACGAACTGGTCATGGCCTTTCCCCTGAACGGGCAGATGCAGGTAATCAACGTCGGCTTCAACGTCTACGAAGATGCCCGCGGCATCCTCATGCGCAACCCCTCCGTCAAGCCCGCCGACGGCTTTGCCGAAGTCAATGCCAGCTGGATTGAGCAGTTCTTCCGCTAAAGCAGTGCCCTCAGTACTTTCTCGGGAGGGGCATCCTTGAGCAGAACCGTCTTGTTCTCATCCAGGAGGTAGAGGGAGGGCACGGCGCGAACATTATATATAAGGTCTGTGCGGATGCTGAAAGTGGGGTCGTAGCCGTTGATCCAGGAAGCCGGATAGGCGGCTTTCCGGGCCTTCCAGAGCTCGATGTCCTCGTCAATGTAGATATCCACCACCTTGAGGGTTCCATCGGCAATCTGGGCCGATAATTCGGGATACTGCGTAAAGGTATCCTGAATCTCCTTGCAGGCCGTGCAGTCCGGGTTGCCGAAGATAAGGAGCGTGCGCCGTGCCTTAATCCCATGCAGCGTCCGGCGTTTGCCGTCGGTGTCCACGAAGACGAAGTCGGCAGCCTTGGTGCCCGTGCGGTTGAGGGCGCATTTCTCCGCGTCCCACGCATAGCCCATCCGATAGTCGGGGTCGATGAGGGCCGATGCCGCCAGCCGCGTCACAAACGGCAGATACAGGTCTTCGCTGCGGAGCGGAGAGTTTGGGTCGTAGAAATACCGCGTGGCGAGCGCCACGGTCTTCGGCAGTATGTTTCCCTGCGGATGTGCCAGCTGAAAGGATTCAAGCCGGTCATAGAACAGTTCCATGGACCGGACACCATCGCTGAGGGAAACCTCCTGAAGAAAAGATGCAAAGAGCCCCATTTCCTGTTCCAGTTTCTCCAGCGGAACGCCGTTGACCGTGAGCGAATCACAGAAATACAAACTGTCCGTAGCCGTAAACCGGTCCCAGAAGTGCTGTCCCAGCCAAACCACTCTCTCTGATGGCTCCGTAATCATCATGGGAATCACCGCCGCGGGAAAGTCCCGGGTGAGAACCGCGGGGGCCGATGTCTTCTTCCCCGGCCCGCAGGAGAACAAAACCGCCGTCAAAGCGGTGAGAATTATGAGTCTTCGTCCTTTCATATTACACAAAATTACGCTTTTTTTCTAAATTTGCGTTGTATGCAAAGAAAGACACTCCTACTTATTCTGTCACTGTTGTGCGCCATTCCATCGAGCGCCCAGTTCTTTCTGGCCGGAGATGACCCTGCTCGCCTGCGCTGGTACAGCGTGGAAACTCCTCATTATGAACTGATTTACCCGGAAGGAGCCGATTCCCTGGCCCGCAGCTACGGCCGCGCCCTGGAGCAGTTCCGCATTCCCATGGGACGGAGCCTGGGCGGCATGACGCCCGGTGACGGAATGCGCCGCAAAATGCCCGTCGTGCTCCACACAAACCATATCTATTCCAACGGCTCCGTAGGCTGGGCCCCCAGCCGCATGGACCTCTACACCCACCCCGAGTTCTACGGCTCCGAGCCCACCTCCTGGACTACCATGCTGGCCTCCCACGAACCCCGTCACCAGGCCCAGCTTCAGTTTGGCCAGCGGGGCATAATCCCCTGGTTTACGGGCCAGATGTGGGCCCCTGTCTACTGGCAGCTCTACCTGGAACAAGCCCTTGGAGAAGGAGATGCCGTTGCGGCCGAGACCGGCCTTGCCCCCGGAACCCGCGCCCGTACCAACGAATTCCTCAACTTCTACCGCGTTTCGCTGGACCAGGGAGATTACCGCAGCTGGGACCGCTGGCGCTACGGCTCCTTCAAGCACTACACCCCCGACCACTATGCTCTGGGCTATGTAACCATAGCGGGTGCCCGCACCCTTTACAATGCACCCCAAATTGTGCGCGAAGCCCTGGACCTTTCCTGGAAAAAGCCCTGGTACTTTGCTCCATACAATACCCGGAGAATCATCTCCCAGCATGCCGGAAAGCCTTTCAATGAAGCCTTCCGCGACATCCTGGACCATTTCAACGAAACCTGGCAGGCCGATGCAGAAGCCCGCGCCCCGTTCATGCCCGCCGAGCCCGTAACCCCGGAAGCCTCGTACGGCCTCTGCTTCAGCTCCCCGCAGTGGGGGAACGACGGCGTCCTGTACGCCCTTCGCGAGAGTTACCTCCGGCCCATGGAACTGGTCGCCATCAATCCCGCAACCCGGCAGGCCCGGCGCCTCTCCTCTTTCGCGGCCCACACTTCCTCCCTGGCTTATGAACCCGTCAAACACCGCCTGTACTGGTCCGAGTCCATTCCGGACCCTCGTTGGAGCCTCTCCGGAACCTCCATTATCCGCTACTACGACATTGCCACCGGCCGCATGCACGACGTTACGCACGGCACGCGCCTGTATAACCCCCAGTGTAGCCCCGACGGCCTTCACCTGGCGGCCGTAGCGCATGACGTGAACGGAGAAACAGCTCTGGTGGAAGTGGATGTCGAGACCGGGAAAATCCTTCACCGCTGGCCCATGCACGGCGCCATCCAGCTCACAGACCCCATCTGGGCCACGGACGGTTTCTACGCCTTCGGCGTTTCTGACGGCGGCTACGGACTGTATAAACTGGCGGCCGATGGAAAATGGAAAACCGTGCTGGAACCCTCGCACCAGAAAATTGGCAATCCCGGCGCCGGAGAAGACTGCCTGGAGTGGGAAAGCGACCGCAGCGGCGTCAACGAATTGTACCGTTACTTCCCTAAAGAGGGCCGCCTTCTGCAGCTGACCAACTCCCGTTACGGCGGAGTGGACTATGCCTGGGAAGAGGATTACATCTGTTACAACGTTCCTGTCAAAGAAGGATTCCGCATCTTCCGTACGCCCGTGAGCGCCCTGCAGCCCAAGGAAGTGAAGTATGCCGATATCTACACCTATCCCATCGAAGATGAGCTTACTGCACAGGAAAAAGCCCTGGGAGCAGAGCCTGACCGGAACGAAGCCGTTCCCATGACACCTCCCAGGCGCTACCATAAACTATCCCACCCGCTGCGCCTTCACTCCTGGCTGCCGTTTTACGTGAACTACGATGCCGTGAAGGAGGGGAGCATGGATTTCTCCTACGAAACCGCCTCCCTGGGCCTCAGCGGTTATTTCCAGAACACGCTGGGCACATTCTCGGGCATGGTGGGCTATGCCATCCACCCGGACCCCAATACGCCGCAGCACTGGCGCAGCGCCCTGCACCTTAAGATGGTATATACGGGACTGTATCCGGTCTTTGAAGCCCAGATGGACTTGGGAGACGAGAACGCCCAGCTCTACCTTCCCAGCAAGTATATCATCGGCAATGTCACCACCTATCAGTTGCGTGCCATGGAGCAAAACCGTCCGCTTCTGAGCGCATCGGCCCGGGCCTATATTCCCCTTACCTTCTCCAGGGGAGGCATCCATTACGGGGTAACGCCGCAGGTACGCTATTCGGTGAGCAATAACGTCTATTCCAGCACTCCTGTCACCTATCTTAGTCCAGACCGCTTCGGCGGTATTCCGGCCTTCAGTTCGCCGGCGGCTCCCATCGAGACGTTGTCCGGCCCTGTTATGCAGCACCTGTCGGCTTCTGTCCGCGGTTACGTAGTGGCTTCGCGTGCCGACTCTCAGGCGTACCCGCGCTGGGGCATCGGCCTGGAAGGCGGAATTGGCTTCCGCCCCGGCCTCACCCGCTATTATGCCCCCAACCTGTACGGATATGCCTACGGCTATTTGCCGGGCATTACGCGTGCGCAGGGCCTTAAATGGACCCTCACGGGGCAGAAGAAACTGGGGAACGCCCTCATCGGAGACATCTATGCCAGCGTTGTTCCGCGCGGGTTCGGCAGCCGGGCATCGGCCCTCGTGGGCCAGAACTTCGCCTCGCAGTGGCGGGTGACGGCCGACTACGGCATCCCCATCTACGTGGGAGACATCTCCATCCCGGGCATCGCCTACATCAAGAATTTCCTCCTCACGCCCCATGCCGACTACATGGGCGTTCCCGGAGGACACAACCTCTGGAGCGCCGGGGCCGACCTGTCGGCCTCCCTGGCCCGCTTGCTCTTCCTTCCCTTCGACGCTTCCATCGGCGTGTCGGTTTCCTATCTGGGCGGCAGCCTGTACCCGCACACCGGACAGGGCCGGCCGTGGGACGTTTCCCTCATTTTCGGGGTGGATTTTTAAAATATTTACGTATCTTTGTGTCCTATGCAACAGTACCTGGATCTCCTAAGACATATCAGAGCCAACGGCGTCATGAAAGAAGACCGTACCGGCACCGGCACGCAGAGCGTGTTCGGCTATCAGATGCGGTTTAACCTGGCCGATGGTTTCCCCCTCCTCACTACCAAGAAGGTTCACCTCAAGTCCATCATCTACGAGCTCCTGTGGTTCCTCTCCGGAGATACGAACATCAAGTACCTGAAGGACAACGGCGTCACCATCTGGGACGAATGGGCCGATGAAAACGGCAACCTGGGCCCGGTCTATGGCCACCAATGGCGCTCCTGGGCCGCTCCCGACGGAAGGGTAATCGACCAGATTTCACAGGCGGTTGACCTTATCAAGAACCATCCGGACTCCCGGAGAATCCTGGTAAGTGCATGGAACCCCGCCGAAATTGACCAGATGGCTCTCCCTCCGTGCCACTGCCTTTTCCAGTTCTATGTGGCAGATGGCAAGCTCTCCTGCCAGTTGTACCAGCGCAGCGCAGACGTTTTCCTGGGAGTTCCCTTCAACATTGCATCCTATGCCCTTCTCACCCTCATGATGGCACAGGTCTGCGGCCTGGAGCCCGGTGAGTTCGTGCACACCACCGGAGATACGCACCTGTACCGCAACCATTTTGAACAGGTGGCCCTGCAGCTTACCCGCGAACCCCGCCGGCTTCCCGTGATGAAGCTGAACCCGGAAGTGAAGTCCCTCTTTGACTTCAAATACGAAGATTTTACCCTGGAAGGCTACGACCCGTGGCCTGCCATCAAAGCCCCTGTAGCCGTCTAGATTATGGAAAAATGCATCATTGTGGCCGTAGCCGACAACTACGGCATCGGCGTAAAAGGTGACCTTCCCTGGCACCTGAGCGAAGACCTCAAATACTTCAAGGAAACCACCCGCGGTTTTCCGGTCATCATGGGGCGCACCACCTATTTTTCCCTGCCTGTCCGTCCGCTGAAAGGCCGTAAGAACATCGTTCTCAACCTGGGCGGAGACCCCATCCCGGAAGTCACCTGCGTCTATTCCTTTGAGGAAGCCTACAAAGAGGCCGAGGCCACCGGAGCCGACAAGTGCTTCGTGATGGGCGGAGCCTCCGTGTACAAGGCTGCCCTGCCGGACATGGACAAACTCTACATCACCCATGTACACACGGAAGTGAAAGGGGCCGATGTATTCTTCCCCGTGATTGATCCGGCCGTATGGGAGCGCGAAAGTACCTCCGAGACCCATACCGACCCTGAGACCGGCTACACCTTCGAATTCGTGGTGTACCGGAAAAAGTAAGCCCTTAGACAACTGCATATGAAAGCCCCGCGCGAAAAGTTCGGCGGCCGCATGGCCGTCATCATGGCCTTTGCTGGCAGCGCCATCGGCCTGGGGAACATCTGGCGTTTCCCTTATCTGGTGGGAGAAAACGGCGGAGCGGCGTTCATTCTTATCTACGTGGCCTTCACGCTTGTACTTTCTCTTCCCATTTTTTTGGCAGAGTCTGCCATAGGCCGAAGCAGCCAGGCCAATTGCCGTGCGGCGGTGGAGTTCCTGGTGCCCGGAAAGGCAGGCCGGCTGTTTGGCCTTCTGATGGTCATAACCCCGCTGTGGATTCTTTCTTACTACTCGGTAGTGGGTGGATGGTCCCTCGATTATCTTGTGCAGTCCATCAAGCTGGACTTCATCCGTGCTGCGCCCTCGGAAGTGGCTGGCAGTTTCGGCCGCTTTATCGCACATCCCTGGGTGCCGGTCGTGTTCCACCTGGCGTTCCTGGCCGTGACCGTGGGCGTGGTGGTCTCCGGTGTCAAGGGCGGCATCGAGCGCTTCTGCAAGTGGAGTATCCCCACGCTGTTCGTCCTTATTGTCCTGATTGCCGCGTATTCGCTCTCGCTTCCCGGAGCGGGGAAGGGTGTCGAGTACCTGGTAAAACCGGACTTTTCCAAAGTAACGGCACATACCTTCATTGACGCGCTGGGACAGTCCTTTTTCTCCCTGTCTCTGGGGACGGGCATTATCATCACCTATTCCTCGTACGTCAAAAAAAATGAAAACCTGCTGGTGGCCGGCGCAGGAACGGCCTTGAGTGACCTTTTCTTCGCTGTCCTGGCCGGTTTCGCCATTATCCCCGCCGTCTTTTCGGCCGGTATCGAGCCGGGAACGGGCCCGACGCTCATCTTTGACACGCTGCCCTACATCTTCTCCCATCTGGGACAATCGGCTCCGGTACTCAGCGCAGTGGCCGCCATCCTCTTTTTTGCCGCCATTTTCCTGGCCGCCCTCACCTCTTCCATTTCGCTGCTGGAGGTGGGCGTGACATACCTCACGGAGGACAAGGGAATGAAACGTGGCTGGGCGTGCGCCCTGTTGTTTGTGATATGTTCCGTAATGGGGACGCTGTGCAGCCTGTCCTTCGGGCCGCTTTCACAGGTGAAACTTCTGGGAAACAATATTTTTGATTTTGCCGACAGTGCTGCCTCCAACGTTTTCATGGTGACAGGCAGCCTCATCTCCGTTATCCTGGCCGGCTGGGTGATGCCTCGCAGCGTGCTGTTCCGCGAACTGACGGGCGGGGGCGTTTTCTCTGCCAATGTCCGCGTATTCCCGGTGGTACGATTCCTGGTGCGCTATGTGGCGCCCATCGGCATTCTGGTGCTGGTCCTTTCCTCTGTGTTATGAAGCAAAGAGAACATTTCGGAAGCCGTTTTGCGGTGATTGCTGCCATGGCCGGCAGCGCCGTGGGCCTGGGCAACATCTGGCGTTTCCCCTATATCCTGGGTGAATATGGCGGCGCGGCCTTTATCTTGGTGTATGTAGCCGCCTGCCTTCTTCTGGCCCTTCCCATCTTTTACGCCGAGTCCATCATCGGCCGAAGCTCCCGCTCCGACACCTTTGGCGCCATGAAAAAGCTCGCCCCCGGCAGTGCCTGGCGGTGGGCCGGCCTCCTTACCGTGGTGTCTCCGCTTCTTCTGCTGAGCTATTATTCCGTGGTGGGCGGTTGGAGCGTAGAGTATCTGTTCAAGTCCCTCTCCTTCAGCTTTACCGACATTCCCGCGGAGGAAATCCCCCATTTCTTCGGCCGCTTCATTTCCTCTCCCTGGCAGCCCATCTTTGCCCATACGGCTTTTATGGCGCTGGTAGCGGGCGTGGTGCTGGGCGGTGTCAAGGGAGGCATTGAGAAGTTCTCCAAAGTGGCCATGCCGGCACTGTTCCTCCTCATCCTGGCCATCCTCATCTATGCCCTCACGCTTCCCGGTGCGGGAAGGGGCGTGGAATACCTCATCCGTCCCGATTTCTCCAAGCTGACGGCCGATGCCTGTGCCGCTGCGCTGGGCCAGGCGTTCTTCTCCCTGTCCCTGGGCGTCGGCACCATCCTTACCTACGCATCTTATATCAAGAAGGAAGAAAATCTGTTGGTCTCGGGGCTTGGAACCGCCGTGAGCGACCTCCTGTTTGCCATCATTGCCGCCTTCGCCGTGATTCCGGCGGTATTCGCCGCGGGCCTGCAGCCGGGCGGAGGCCCCGGACTGGTGTTTGAGACGTTGCCCTATATCTTCCACAAGATGGGAGAGGGCGTCCCCATTGTGAGTACGCTGGTGTCTTCCGTCTTCTTTGTGGCCATCCTGGCCGCTGCGCTCACATCGGCCATCTCCATGCTGGAAGTGGGCGTGGCTTTCCTGACCGACGAACGGGGCATGAAGCGCCGCACCGCCACCTGGATCCTGGCTATCGGCTGCTGGGCGGTAGGTGTCCTTTGCAGCCTCTCCTTCGGGCCGCTCGCCCATGTCAAGGTGCTGGGATATACCTTCTTCGACTTCCTGGACCACCTGTGCTCCGACTGGCTGCTGCCGCTGGGCGGCCTCATCTTTACCCTTTTCGTGGGCTGGAAGATGTCGAGGGCCGATGTGCGTAACGAATTTACCAACGGGGGAACCGTGAACACGCGCATTTTCGGAGTGGTTTACTTCCTCATGCGGTTTGTGGCGCCCGTTGGTATTGTGGTAGTATTCCTGACGAATCTTCTGATGTAGCCTACCGGGCGTCGAACGCCCAGATAATGGCTTCCTCGTACACTTCACCGGGCCTGAGGACCGTGGACGGATAGTCGGCCTGGTTGGGAGAATCGGGGGCGTGCTGGCACTCGATGGCTACGCCGTCATAGTCCTCGTACTCGCGGGTTTTGCCCATGGGGCATCCCTTGAGCCAGTTTCCGGTATAGACCTGTACGGCCGGCTGGGTGGTGAGAATTTCCACGTGGCGGCCGCTCCTCGCTGCCCAAAGCTCTGCGGCGGGGGTGAGCTGGCCGGGAAGGGCACCGTCGATGAGGAAGCAGTTGTCATATCCCTTGCCATAGTTGAGGGCAGGGAAATCGGCCTTGATATCCTCTCCGATGACCTTGGCTTCCACGAAGTCCATGGGCGTGCCGGCTACGTCTTCCGGAGCCCCCAGCGGGATGAGGGTTTCGTCGGTGGGAAGCCACGCGGAGGCGTTGAGCTCCAGCTTGTGGCTGAGGACGCTGCCGGAAGCCTCTCCGTCCAGGTTCAGGTAAACGTGGTTGGTGAGGTTCACTACGGTGGGTTTGTCGGTCTCGGCCGTCAGGATGAGCTTGAGGGAGTTGTCTTCTCCCCAGGTGTAGTGGGCCACTACCTTGAGGTTGCCGGGATAGCCTTCCTCTCCGTCTTCGGAGAAATACATGAATTCTACGGCATCTCCCTCGATACGGCTGTCCCAGACCTGGTTGGCAAAGCCCTTGGGACCACCGTGCAGGTGGTTGGGGCCGTTGTTGACGGGAAGGGTGTACTCTACTCCGTCCAGCGTGAAATGGCCTTTGGCAATGCGGTTGGCGTAACGTCCGGGGATTTTGCCGGCGAAGGGGCCGTCGCCAAAGTAATCCTGAGGGGTTTTGTAACCCAGCGCGACATCGGCCAGTTTGCCTTCCCTGTCGGGCACGACGATGGATACGATGCCTGCTCCCACGCTGCTGAGCTCCACATAGGCGCCCGAAGCGTTTTTGAGCGTGTAGAGATAGATTTCTTTTCCGTCGGGCGCAGTGCCCCAGATTTTTTTGGTAATAGCCATAGTTATTTATTCTTTAGGTGTTTACAAAGGAACCAGGCGGTAATGGCAAGGCCGACGACCGAGGAAAGGACAGATGCCTCGGCCCCGAAGGCGCCGCCCGTGAGCCAATCCGGTCCGGAAACAATCGGGTGCAGCCAGGAGGCTCCGGCGTCGTTGCCGGATACCGCAAAGCCAAAGACGTTGCCCTGGACAAAGTTCCAGGACCAGTGGATGCCGATGGGGAACCAGAGGTTCCCGGCCCACTTGTAGGCCATACCCAGGAGGAGACCGGACTCCAGGGCGATGGCAATGCCGGCCCAGAGCGTAGCGTTGGGATTGCCCACATGGACCAGCCCGAAGACCAGTCCGGAGACCGCCAGGGCGGTTGTGAGGCCCCACTTTTCGTCCAGCCAGCGGAAGAAGATACCCCGGAAGACCACTTCTTCGCCAATGGCTACAATGAGGAACATGGAAAAAGCGTCGGCAAGGACCTTCCAGTCGCAACCGGTACTCTCCACCTTATAGAAGCCAAATAGTGCCATGGCGCCCACTACCAGAAGGAAGTTGCCAAGGCCTGTAGCAAGGCCCAGCGCCGTTTGTCCTGCGCATTTACGAAGCGGAATATCTCCGGGCCAGGAGCCTTCGAAAAGGTGTACGAAGAAGGCGTACAGGCCCAGCATGGCCGCGGCGATAAACAGGGTTATGATCCAGCCCAGCCAGCCGTTACATACTTCCTGGATGACTCCTCCGATACCGTAGAGAAGAAGACCCAGGAACAGGGAGACCACAAGGAGAAGGCTCCACTTCCATACCGGCATGTTTTTGATGGACATAGCTAGATTCCTAATTCGGCTTTCATGGCCCGCAGCAGGTCAAAGGCCTGGAGCGGAGTCATATTGTTGAGGTCGGCGGTCTTGAGGCGGTCCCGGAGGCTTTCGAGAAGAGGGTCGTCCAGCTGGAACATGGAAAGCTGCAGCGCGCCGTCCTTCTCCACTTTCCCGGCCTTGGTGTTGTGCGGTTTCACGGGGGTGAGGGCGCCGATTGCCTCCAGCTTTTCGCTGTTCTCGAGGGCCTTGAGCGTTCTCTCGGCGCTCTCCAGCACGGCCTGCGGCATGCCGGCCATGCGGGCCACGTGGATACCGAAGCTGTGGGCGGTACCGCCTTCCTTGATTTTTCTGAGGAACAAGACTTCCCGGCCCACTTCCTTTACGGTAACGTGGAAGTTCTTCACGCGGGGGAAGAGGCTTTCGAGGTCGTTGAGCTCGTGGTAGTGCGTGGCGAAGAGCGTCTTGGCACCCTTGCCGTATTCGTGGATGTATTCGACAATGCCGCGGGCGATGGACATGCCGTCGTAGGTGGACGTGCCGCGGCCAATTTCGTCCAGCAGCACCAGCGAACGGGCGCTGAGGTTATTGAGGATCATGGCCGTCTCCAGCATCTCTACCATGAAGGTGGATTCTCCGCGGGAAATGTTGTCGGTGGCGCCTACGCGCGTGAAGAGTTTGTCGAACCAGCCGATGCGTGCCTCCGTGGCCGGAACAAAGGATCCGGCCTGGGCCATGAGCACGATGAGGGCGGTCTGGCGCAGGAGGGCGCTCTTACCGGCCATGTTGGGACCGGTGAGGATGATGATCTGCTGCTTTTCGGTATCCAGATACACGTCGTTGGGAACATATTCTTCCCCGGCGGGCATGAGGGTTTCAATCACGGGATGCCGGCCTTCCTTGATGTCCAGGGCTTTTCCGTCGTTCATCTCGGGACGGCAGTAGTGGCGCTCCAGGGCCTGCTGGGCAAAGCCGGCCAGGACATCCAGCTTTGCGAGGATGCGGCTGTTGCACTGGATGTCGGGGATGGAGAGCTGGATGTGGCCGATGAGCTGTGCGAACAGGCGCGTCTCAATGGCGTAGATCTTGTCTTCGGCGGTGAGGATCTTTTCCTCATACTGCTTGAGTTCCTCGGTGATGTAACGTTCTGCATTTACGAGCGTCTGCTTGCGGATCCACTCCGGGGGAACCTGGTCCTTGTAGGTATTGCGGACCTCGATATAATAGCCGAAGACGTTGTTGTAGGCAATCTTGAGGGAGGAAATGCCGGTTCTCTCGGCCTCCCGCTGCTGCATCTGAAGAAGGTAATCCTTGCCGCCGGAGGAGAGGGCGCGCAGCTCGTCCAGTTCGGGGTCTACTCCCGGGCCGATGACAGGGCCCTTGCCAATCTGGATGGCGGGCTCCGGGTCCATTACACGCTGGATTTCCTGGAGGAGTTTTTCGCAGTTTCGGAGGCCTTTCAGGAGCTTTTCCAGGGCATCGGCCCCCTTCAGGCGCTCCTTGATGGGGCCGGTGAGCGCGAGGCCCCTGCCCAGCTGCATAATCTCCCGGGGATTGGCCTTTCCGGAGGCGATGCGGCCCAGGATGCGCTCGAGGTCTCCCAGCTTGCCAAGGTCTGTCTGGGTTTCATCCAGGATTTCCGGGTTTTCCGTGAAATACTGGACAACGTCGTATCGGGCGTTCAGCTCCTTGAGGTCCATGATGGGCATGGCCAGCCAGGAGCGCAGCATGCGGGCTCCCATGGGGCTGGAGCACTTGTCCAGGGTCTGGACCAGCGAGACGCCGTCGGCCCCGGATGCGCTCTGGAAGACTTCCAGGTTGCGGAGGGTGAACTTGTCCATCCACACAAACTTGGCTTCGTCTATTCGGCCGATGGTGCAGATGTTCTTAAGCCCCGTGTGCTGGGTCTGCTCCAGATATACCAGAAGGGCGCCGGCGCTGCAAAGCCCCAGCGGATACGAGTCTACGGCAAAACCCTTGAGGCTGTCTACCTGCAGCTGGCGCTTGAGGCGCTCCACGGCGGCGTCATAGACAAAGGCCCACTCGTCGATGGACGTGGTGAATATGTCTCCCAGGCGCTCGCGGAGGCCCTTTTCATACCCTCTCTGGACCACCAGTTCACGGGGTTTGAGGGAGCCGATGAGAGTGGCTATGTAGTCCAGCGAGCCCTGTGCTACCTGGAACTGGCCGGTGGAAACGTCCAGAAAAGCGGCGCCGCACTTGTCTTTCTCGATGGTGAGGCCGCACAGGAAGTTGTTCTCCTTGACCTCCAGCATGTTCTCTCCGAAGGAGATACCCGGCGTTACAATTTCCGTTACTCCGCGCTTGACCAGTTTCTTGGCAAACTTGGGGTCTTCCAGCTGGTCGCAGACGGCCACCTTGAAACCGGCCCTCACCAGTTTGGTAAGGTAGTTTTCCAGGGCATGGTGGGGGAAACCGGCCATGGCCACGGGGCCTTTTTCTCCGTTGGATTTCTTGGTCTGGACCAGACCCAGGACGCGGACGGCCGTAACGGCGTCGTCGGAGTAGCATTCATAGAAGTCTCCCACACGGTACAAAAGCAAAGCTTCGGGGTGTTGTGCTTTCACCTCGAAGTAATGCTTGAGCATGGGGGTATCTTCTGCAATTTTTGCCATATTCTGATTTTGTGAATCACAAATATAGCAAAAATGGCGCAAATTTTAATCCTTCAGCTTGTCCATCAGCTGAACCAGTTGTGCACGGAAACCGTCGGGGTCGAAGGTGCGGGCGCCGTTCACCAGGTCCCGGGCAAGGCTCAATGAGGCGCTGCCTTTGTACTCCGACTCGCGAAGAACCAGGGCGTAGGCGGCCACGCCGGCGGCGAAGTTCATGTTCTCGGATGCGGTAGCGGCGGTCTTTACCTCGGTAGTGAGGGAGCGGCTCTCCGTATCTTTGAGGGAGAATTTGTAGCGGGTTTCGAAGGTGGCAAGGGAGGTGTCCTTCGTATATCCATCGGCCGGAATCACTTCATAAAGGGCGGTGACCGTCTGTCCGGCGCCAATCTCGCCGGCGTCTTTGCTGCTGTCTTCGAATTCTTCCTGGCTCATGAGGCGGTTTTCATATCCCAAAAGGCGGTATTGGGCCACGGCCTCCGGGTTAAAGCGCACCTGGCACTTGGTGTCGTTGGCTACGGAGTAGAAGTGGCTGCGCTCGTTCACGAATACTTTGATCATTTCTTCTTCGCTGTCAATGTAATTATAGGTACCGTTGCCGTGATTGGACAGGCTTTCCATGCGGCTGTCATCGAAGTTACCGGTGCCAAAGCCCATGATGCTGAGGTAGATGCCACTCTTCTGGTAGCTCTCCACCATTTCTACCAGCGCTTCGGTAGAGGAAACGCCCACATTGAAGTCGCCGTCGGTGCACATGATGATGTGGTTGTTGGCACTCTCGGAATAGTGTGCTTTGGCTTCGTCGTAGGCCATCTGCATGGCCGGGCCGCCGGCAGTGCCTCCGTTTGCATCGAGGCTGCGGATGGCTCTCTTGATGGTCTCGGCTCCCTTGGAGATAAGGGTAGATTCCACCAGTCTCTTCACGGAGCCAGAGTAGGTGATGATGGCAACGCGGTCGTCGGGACGCATGGCATCTACCATGGCACACAGGCCGGTTTTAACCAGTTCCAGCCTGTCATTACCGTACATGGAGCCGGAAGTGTCGATGAGGAAAATAAAGTTAGCGGAAGGGATTTTATTCTCGGGGAGGGTTTTTCCCTTGAGGCCCAGGCGAATGAGAAGGTGTTCCGGTGCCCAGGGACAGGCGAAGGCCTCGGCGTTGATGCCCAGCGTCTCTCCGCTTGCCGGTTCGGGGTAATCAAAGGTAAAATAGTTGAGGTATTCTTCGATGCGGACCGAGTTCTTGGGGATTAACAATCCGTTCCTTACGCTTAGACGCATGTAAGCGTAGGCGGCTCCGTCGGCGTCGACAGAGAAGGAGGAAACCGGGGTTTCGGCCACGCTTACAAAAGGATTTTCCTGTATTTTGTCAAAGCGGTCTCCGGAGATCTGGATGTCGGGTCCGTCCTCGGGGTTGGGACCGGGATAATTCATATAGCCCGTTCCGTCAAGGGAGCCGATATATCCGAATTTGTCGCAGGAGCTGGCGCAAAGGCCGGCGAGAAGAAGGAATAATGCAATTTTTTTCATATCTGGTTGTTTTCAAGTTCCGTGAGTGATAATCCTTTCCGGACCAAATCTTGCGTACATTTTTTGAAAAATGTGTAATTTCGTGCAAGATTCTTCTGCCCGGAGGATTATAGATTCGCCATGAAACGATGGATAGAAATCATATTGAGTGTCGTATGCCTTGTGTCCGGGTGTACCAAGGGCTTTTTCCCGGAAGACGCTGCCAGTACAGGCCCGGAGCCTGTCCTTAATGAGTATACGGCCATAGTAACCGTAAAACAGGAATCATCCGGTCAGGTTTTTCTCCAGCTGGACGACGCAACGCGCCTCTATCCCACCCGCTACCCGGAGCCTTTCACCCGTGAGTGCCGCATTATCTGCGGCCTTTCCTGGTGGAGCGGAGAAAGCCGATGCAACCTCGAGTGGATGGATTACCTGCAGGAAGGTCCCGTGCAAAGCACTGCGGCCGAAGAAGGAGACCCCGTGGACATCCTGGATGACTGGATGACCAGTGCAGAGGACGGATATCTTACCCTGCACTATTCCACTTTCTGGGGAGACGGCAGTGTTCCGCATACCCTGAAACTCATTACCGGAGAGAATCCGGAAGACCCCTACGAAGTTCGGCTTGAACACCAGAGTAATGGAGATGCGGCCTTGGAGAAGGCGGATGCCCTTATCTATTTTGACCTGTCCAGCCTGCCTTCGACCGGCGGCAGCAAACGAAAACTTACCTTAAAATGGAACGGCAGTGACGGTGAATCTGCAAAAAGCTTCCTCTTCAAAAGCAGGCAGTGATGAACTGAAAGAGTTGCAGCTTTTGGAAGCGCTCCGCCGCAGGGATTCAGCCGGAATACGGGCATTCTATGACCGTTATGTGGGCTACCTGACGGCGGTGGCTCTTCGGTATGTGCCGGACAGGGCAGCCGTGAAAGACATCCTGCAGGATGCCTTCATCCGCATGATGGATGCCGCCGGCCGTTTTGAGTACCGGGGAGAGGGCTGTCTCAAGTCCTGGGCCTGCCGCATTGTGGTGAACGGCGCGCTCAAGAGTCTCCGCAGCCAGGGAAAGCTGCAATATGTGGAGGATTTGCCCGATATGCCGGAGGAGGAGGACGTTCCGGTGCAGGAAGTGCCAGCCGCCGTGCTGCAGCGCATGATCCAGGAACTCCCCGACGGTTACAGAACCGTTTTCAACCTGTTTGTATTTGAAAAGAAATCCCACCGGGAAATTGCCGGGCTGCTGGGGATCCGGGAAGACTCGTCGGCTTCCCAGTATTTCCGTGCCCGTGCACAACTGGCCCGGCAAGTAAAAGCTTATTTGAAGGAACATGAAAGATAATTGGACAGACAAGCTTCCCTCCCTTCTGGAAGGGTATGAGGAAGCGGCACCGGAAGGGCTGTGGGACGCAGTCCGGGCCGGCGCTGCCCGCCCGAAAGTGATCTGGTGGCCCTGGGCTGCCGGCGTAGTCGCTGCCGCTGCTGCGGTGGTGATCGGCGTGTTCCTCTGGAGGACGGCACCATCGGCCATTCCATCGGCCGATGTCCCCTTTGGCGACGGGCTTCTCTGCGTCCCTTCGGAGAGGCTGGTTTGTGTTTCGCGTCATTCATCCGGGCCGATGCGTGTTGCCGCGGCGGTGGAGCCGGTGGCGGCCGAAGCGGCGGCGCCTGTGGAGGCCGATACGTGTTCAACGCCTGTTGCTCCTGAGAAGCCTTCTCCTGTTACCAAAGAGAAGACGGTCCTGCCGGAAGAGCCGCGGGCATCCTGGTTTGAAGAGCCGGTAAAACCGCGCAGGAAGCCCGGCCGCGTGGAGATTACCGTCACATCGGGAGGATTTCTCCTGGCCCAGGCGCCCGGAACCGTTACCAAGAGTTATGGGGTGGTCTACAATCCCGGAATGGGGAATACGGTGCCTGTGGTGAAGGGCGGCGGCATTACCACCCAGATGCTCAGCCGTAACCGGGAAACCACTACAGAATCGAATCACAGGCGGTTTCCCCGCATTTCCGTGGGGGTGAGTTATGAGTTTGCCCCCCGCTGGAGCGTGGGAACGGGAATTACCTACAGCGTCCTCCGCTCGAACTACACCGCCCTGTCCGGTACTACCGAAACCCGGACGGAGCGCTACCTGCACTATCTGGGCATTCCGCTGAACGTCCAGTATCGTGCGTGGGAATGGAAAGAATTCTCGCTGTATATCAGCGGCGGACCCATGGTGGAAACGGCCGTAGGTGCCAGGGTGGAAACACGTTCCTTCGTGAGCGGAAAACCGGCCTCGGAGCAGTGGGAAACCCTCTCCTGCCGGGACTGGTTCTGGTCACTGAATGCCGGAGCCGGTTTCCAGTTCAGGATTACCCGTGAGACGGCGCTCTATCTGCAGCCCGGCCTCAGCTGGCACATCCCCGGCGGGCATCACATTGAATCCAGCTACACCGCCCGTCCTCTCTCCTTCGAGATGGATTTTGGCGTTCGCTGGAGTTTCTGATTTTGATATTTGGTGTACGGTTTACTGCCACCAATCTGGCTTTTGATAGGAGAACTGTTCACGTTCGGCGGCCCAGGACTCATTGACATAGACGGTGTCGGCCCGGTCGGTGTAGAGGATGCCGTCCAGGTGGTCGCACTCGTGCTGGAAGATGATGGCGGAATAGCCTTCTACCTGCTCGGTGACCGGGGTGCCATCGGCCTTGAGATAAGAGATCTGAACCTTGGGATAGCGCTGGACGGTGCCGCGAAGGGGCGGCAGCGAGAGGCATCCTTCCGGCCCCGGCACCTTTTGGCCCAGGAGGCTGTCTATGCGGATGTTGAGATACGGTTCAATGGGCTTGTCCGGTTTGTCGTAGCGCATGACCATGATGAGGCGGCGGTTGATGCCAATCTGGGGCGCCGCAATGCCCACGCCGTCCTGGGAAGGGTCCGTGAGGGTGCGGTACATCTTGGCCAGGAGTGTCTTCAGTTCCGGTGAGGCTAGTTCCTTTTGCCCAAAGTCCACGCTGGGTGCGCGCAGAATGGCGCTGTCCTCGGGCATGACACATACGTACATGACGGAGTCGGAACGGTCAATAACCGTCTTTTCCCACTCGGTCCAGCCGGAGTGGGCCGAGCAGCTGGTGATGATAGCCAGTGCGGCCAGGATTCTAAGCAGGTTTCTCATGCAGCAAAGATAGCAAAAATGTGCTATCTTTGTATATTTATGAAACGAGTCCTCGTAATAGCCTACTACTGGCCGCCGTCGGGCGGTTCCGGCGTGCAGCGCTGGGTGAAATTCGTGAAGTACCTGCCCTCTGAGGGCTGGGAGCCGGTGGTGTTTGCTCCGGAGAATGCCGATTACCCTTCCCTGGATCCCTCCTTCGAGAAGGAGCTGCCGGAGAACCTGGAAGTGCTCCGGGGAAAGATCTGGGAACCCTATGCCGCCTACCGAAAGCTCACCGGCGCCAAGAGTACGCAGGTGACGGAGATTTCCTCCGGGGAAAAGACCTGGAAACAGAAGCTTTCCCTCTGGGTCCGGGCCAATCTCTTTGTGCCGGATCCGCGCGTGGGCTGGGTGAAGCCCTCGGTGAAAACTTTGCTGGGGTATTTGCAAGAGCACCCTGTAGACGCCATTGTCACCACGGGGCCGCCGCACTCGGTCCATCTCATCGGGCTTCGGCTGCATAAGGCTACGGGCATTCCCTGGATTCCGGACTTCCGGGACCCCTGGAGCAAGATGTACTATCTCAAGTACCTGCCCATGACATCCGGCACCTGGGACAGGCTCCGGGCAATGGAAAAACATGTGCTGGATAGCTGCAGTACCGTTCTTACGTGCACCCCGCTCATGCAGGAAGACTTTGCGGCGCTCACGGAAACGCCCGTCGCCTGCATCACCAACGGCTTTGACGAAGAAGATTTTGCCGCGGAAGCCCCCGCTCCCGACGGCCATTTCAATATCACCCATACCGGCCTTTTCGCGGCCGACGGGAACCCGTTTACCCTTTGGAAAGTCCTGGGAAAGATGGCCTCCTCGGAGCCCGGTTTCCGGGAGGACCTCCGCATCCGCCTGGTGGGAAAAGTAGACCGGGAGGTGCTGGATGCCATTGCCGATGCCGGCCTTGCCGCCAACGTGGTGGCCCTGGGCCCCTCCGACCACGCTACCGCCGTTCGCGAGCAGCGCAGTGCCAGCGTGCTCATCCTGCCGCTTCGCAACGACCCCGATTACAGGCCCATCCTGCCGGGAAAACTCTTTGAATACCTGGCATCGCGCCGCCCCGTGCTGGGCATCGGCCAGGAAGATGGCGCCATGGCCCGCGTGCTGTTTGAGGCCCGTGCGGGCATCACCGCAGACTGGGATGAGTCCGCCGCCATGCGGGCTTTCCTCTCCAACGCCTGGCGTCAGCACTGCGAGGGGGGAGTGCCCTCCACCGAAGGGAACATCGGCCTTTATACCCGCCGCGCAACAACCCATGCGCTGGCTCAACTGCTTGGCAGCTTATGAAAGACATTTGGAAGAAAGTAGCCGTGGCAGCCGGCATTGTGCTGCTGTTTCTGGCCCTCAGCTACGGCTTTGTGCCGCAGGTGCTGGAAGGTAAGATTGTATATCAGAGCGACATCTCCGGTTATGTGGGCATGTCCCACGAGATGAATGAGTGGAACGCCGCCCACCCCGATAATCCTACGTACTGGACCGACTCCATGTTTGGCGGTATGCCCACTACGGCCATCTCCACGCAGAATGGTGGAGACTACACGCAGTGGATTTACAATCTTCTTTTATCTGGTAAGCGTCCGGCAACCTACCTGTTCATTGCCCTCCTGGGAGCGTTCCTTCTTTTCCTGGCCATGGGCGTGAGCGTGCCGGTTGCCATTGGCGGTGCCATTGCCGTGGCGTTCTGCAGTTATAACTTCCAGATTATCCAGGTGGGGCACAACACCAAGATGCAGGCCATTGCCTTCATGCCCTGGGTGCTGGCGGCGCTGGTGTTTACGTATAAGAGCCGTCACAAGCTTCTTGGGGCCGTACTCTTTGGCCTGGCACTGAGCCTGCAGATAAAGGCCAATCATCAGCAGATTACCTATTACCTGGCCATCATGGTGCTGCTCTATGGCCTCATGGAGCTCATCCATGCCATCCGTTCCCGGGAGTGGAAGCCGTTCCTGGTGGCATCGGCCCTTCTCCTCATGCTGGGCAGCGCCGGTATCGCTACCAACGTGAACAAGCTGCTGCCGCTGGCAAAATATACGCCCCATACCATGCGGGGCGGCTCCGAGCTTTCGACGGACGGGGCCAGTTCCAAGGGATTGGACCTCGATTATGCCACGTCCTGGAGCTATGGCTGGGAAGAGCTTCCCAACCTCATGATTCCGGATTTCAACGGCGGTGCTTCGTCGGGTGCCGTGAATCCCGACAAGAGCGAGACCATCAAGCTGCTGCGCCGGGCGGGCCAGAAGAACCTCAAGGAAACCGCCAAGAGTTTGCCGCTGTATTGGGGCCCGCAGCCGTTTACGGCCGGTCCCATGTATATGGGCGCCATTACCATTTTCCTCTTTGTGCTGGGACTCTTCCTGTATAAGGGGAGGGAGAAATGGTGGCTGGCTGTGGCATGCCTCATTGCCATCCTGATGGCGGTGGGAAACCATTTCATGGCCTTTACCCGGTTCTGCTTTGATTATCTTCCGCTGTACAATAAGTTTCGCACAGTGTCCATGGCACTCGTGGTGCTGCAGGTGGCCCTGCCGCTGCTGGGCTTTGTAACCCTGGACCGCATTACCAAAGCGGAATACGACCGCAAGCGCTTCATGAAGGCCTTCTGGTGGGCTCTCGGCATTACCGGCGGTTTCTGCCTCGTGGCCTGGCTGGCCCCCGGCCTCTTCGGTTCCTTCTCCGGAGCCTCCGACGCCCAGATGCAGGATGTGCTGGTAGATGCGCTGGTGAAAGACCGTATCGCCCTCTTCAAGGCCGATGCCGGCATCTCCCTGCTCCTCATCCTGGCCTCGGCTGCACTCCTTTTCTGGGCCTATATGCCCAAGGGGCGTAGGGAGCTGGCCGCCGTCGCCATCTGCGTCCTGTCGCTGGTGAACCTCTTCGCCGTAGGCAAGCGCTACCTCAACGATGACCATTTCACAACGCCGAAGGACTTTAACAAACCCTTCGCCGAGCGTCCCGTGGACAAGATGATCAAGGCCGACGAAGATCCGCAGTACCGTGTACTGGATCTCACCGTGAACGTGTTCAACTCTTCTGTTCCCAGTTACCATCATAAGAGTGTGGGCGGTTATTCTCCGGCAAAACTGCAGCGGTATCAGGATCTCATCGAGCATTATCTTTCTTCTGAGATCAATGGCCTTTACAAGCAGCTGGGAGAGGTGGAAGAGATAGAGGAGGTATCGGCCTGGATGGCTCAGAATACGCCCGTTCTCAATGCGCTCAATACACGCTATGTTGTCCTGGACGGCAACTATCCGCCGCTGGCGAACGAAGGTGCTTTCGGTGCCGCCTGGTTCGTGGACGGCGTCGTTGAGGCTGCAACCCCCGACGAGGAAATTGCCCTCCTCGGAGCGGTAGACCTTCGCCGTACGGCTGTGGTTGGCAGCGGGGTAGCATCGGCCCAACTTTCCGGAGCGGCCGGGGATTCCATTGAACTCACCTCCTACGCTCCCAACGAGCTGCATTACCGGTATTCGGCATCGGCCTCCCGCCTGGCCGTCTTCAGCGAGATCTACTACCCCGACGGCTGGCATGCCACGGTGGACGGCGAGCCCGTGGAGCTGCTTCGCGCGGACTGGACCCTCCGCGCTGCCCTTCTCCCCGCCGGCGAGCACGAGGTGGTGATGACCTTCCTGCCGGCGAGCTACCGCACCGGCGCACTGGTATCGGCCATCGCCTCGCTCCTCCTGCTTGTGCTGGCGCTTTTCTCGATTTGCCGTAACTGCTTGACTTTCAGGCGCAATGAAAAATCTCTTTAGGCTGATGTGCCTAAAGAGAAAAACTTAAAACATTAACAATCAACACGATATAACATATTCGACAAAATGGATCAAACAGATATTTTGCAGTGGCTGCAGGAGGTGCAGCACCCGGCGAAGGATGATCAGAGCATCGTGACGCTGGGAATGGTGGAAGGGATAGAGCTGGCCGATGGAAGCATCCACGTGACGCTGGCGTTTCCCAAGCGGCCGGACCCGCTCAAGAACTACCTGATAGGTGCCGTGCAGGCGTGCCTGTACCGGCATGCGCCCGGCGGAACGGAAATCACCGTGGATACGGTGGTGAAGGACCCGGCAAAACCCGCCAAGAAGGGAATCGAGTTTAACCTGGAACAGCTGCGGGAAGTGCGCCACATCATTGGCATCGCTTCCGGCAAGGGCGGCGTGGGCAAGAGCACCGTAGCCGTGAACCTGGCCGTGGCGCTGGCCCGACTGGGGTATAGGGTAGGTGTGGCCGATGCCGATGTCTACGGACCTTCCATCCCCACCATGACCGGTACCGAGAACATCGAGATTGAGATGTATGGGGAAGACGAGAACAACAACCTCTTTGTCCCCGTAGAGAAATATGGCGTCAAGTGGCTCTCCGTGGGTCATGTGTCCAGTGCTGGACAGGCGCTCATCTGGCGCGGCCCCATGGCCTCCACCGCCCTTAAGCAGATTATTCTCCAGACGCTTTGGGGGCCGCTGGATTTCCTGCTCATTGACATGCCTCCGGGAACCGGCGACATCCATATTTCCCTCATCGGAGACGTTCCCATGAGCGGCGCCGTCATTGTGACCACTCCCCAGAACGTAGCCCTGGCCGATGTCCTGCGCGGAGTGAACATGTTCCGTAACCCGCAGGTGAACAAGCCCATCTACGGCCTTGTGGAGAATATGTCCTGGTTTACTCCCGAGGCGCATCCGGAAGAGAAGTACTACCTCTTTGGCAAAGATGGCGGAACCAAGATGGCGCAGGAGCTGGAAATCCCCCTGCTGGGCCAGATTCCCCTGGTGCAGGGCATCCGTGAAGGCGGTGACAGCGGAGAACCCGTGGCGCTTGGCACCCGTCCCGACTCCCTGGCCTTCCTGGAACTGGCTCAAAAGCTTGCCGCCTCGGTTGATGGTTAAATAGCTGATAACCAGCATAATAAGAAAATCTCTTTAGGCTCGATGGCCTAAAGAGATTTTCTTAATTTATTGATAATCAATTATTTAACTAATTACCGAACGTAGGTTATTTCGTTAATGATGTTGGAAGCCTTGCCGTACTTCTCTACCAGCCACAGGACATAGCGGATATCTACGCAGATGCAGCGCTGCAGGGCAGGCTCGAACATGACGTCAGAGCTCATGCTTTCCCAGTTGCCGTCAAAGGCCAGGCCGATGAGGTTGCCCTTGGCATCGAGCACGGGGGAACCGGAGTTACCGCCGGTGATGTCGTTGTTGGTGAGGAAGCAGGTGTGCAGGCTGCCGTCCTTGTCGGCCCAGCGGCCGTAGTCCTTGGCAACGAGGAGTTCCTTGATGCCAGCCGGCAGGATGAACTCGGGATCCTCGGGATTTTCCTTCTCCAGCAGGCCCTTGGCTGTGGTGAAGTACTCATACTTGAGGGCATCCTTGGGGCTGTAAGGCAGCACGTGGCCGTAGGTGAGGCGCATGGTGGAGTTGGCGTCCGGGTACATGGCCTGGCCCTTCTGCCACTCCATGAGGGCGGCGGCGAAGTTCTTGAGGCCTTTCTCGTAGGCCGCGGCGTCTATCAGCGAGGCTTTCTGGAAGCGAGCCATGATGGGAGCCATGATGGCGGAGTAAAGAGGTATAGCAGGGTCTTCGTTGATCTGATCCGGGGTAGCGGCCATCAGTTTCTCGGCGCTGGTGAAGATGCTCTTGTTGAACAGATCTTCCACATAGGCCGGGATGTCCATGGTGGCGAAGTCATAGCCGGGAATCTGGATGGCATCTTCGGGGAGGGCACGCTCACGGTAGAACTCCAGGAGGGCAACGGCCTCCTTGCGGTCTACGGCCTCCACATAGTCGCGGTAGCGGCCGGCTACTACGTTCTTGGCATATTCACGGGCAGTAGTGCTGTCCTTTCCGGCCTGCATCTGACGGCCGTAGGTGTTCATCAGGGAAGCAACAAAGCTCACCAGCTCAATGCGGTAGGGGCCTTCTGCCACCAGCGAGATGGCACGGTCATCGGCTGCACTGGCCTCTACGTAAGCGGCGATGTCGGCCATGGGGTCTCCGTATTTCTCCTTGCGGGCGGGGTCGGCGTCAATCCAGGCCTTGAGAGCAGCCTCTTTCTCCTCCTCGCGGCCGATGATGTTGAGGTTGGCGAAGGCCAGTTCCTCACCCTGCCACTTCTTCCAGCCGTTGGCGCTGCCGGCATACTTGTCGGCATACTTGAGCTGCACGGAAGGGTCGGCGCACATGGCTTCCCACATGATGTCCTGACGGACGGTGCGGGCATCAATGGCGATGCGGTTGCCGGCTATCATTTCCTTGAGCTGGGCAGCCGTCTGGTAACGCTGGGTGCGGCCGGGATAGCCCATAATCATGGTGTAGTCGCCTTCCTTCACGCCCTTGAGGGACACCTTGAGGGCCTTGGCGGGCTTGTAGGGAACGTTGTCGGGGCTGTAGGCGGCGGGCATGTTGTCCTTGCCGGCATACACGCGGAACATGGAGAAGTCGCAGGTGTGACGGGGCCACATCCAGTTGTCGGCCTCTCCGCCGAACTTGCCCATGTCCTCCGGCGGAGCGCCCACAAAGCGAACGTCGTTATAGGTGCGGTATACAATAAGGTAGTGTACGTTGTCGTTATAGAAGCCAGTTACCTGCACGCGGCAGCCGGGGTTGGCTTCTTCGGCGGCCTTGGCGATATCGGCCTCGGCCTTCTCGGGGTCTTCGGCCTTCTCGATGGCGTCGGTCACGTCTTCCATCTTTACCAGGAAGGTAACGGAAAGGCCGGGAGCGGGGATTTCTTCGCTGAGGTTCTTGGCCCAGTAACCTTCCATGAGGTAGTTGTGCTCGTCGGTGGAAAGGCCCTGGATGCTGCTGTAACCGCAGTGGTGGTTGGTAACCAGGAGGCCCTGGTCGCTGATCATCTCACCGGTGCAGCCGCCGCCGAAGTGGACGATGGCATCCTTGAGCGAGGTTTTGTTGATGGAGTAAATCTCCTCGGGAGTGAGTTTGCAGCCAGCGGCCTTGAGGTCTTTGCCGTTAAGCTGCTTCAGAAGCGGCAGGAGCCACATTCCTTCATCGGCCAGGGCCGAGAAAGACACTGCCAGCGCGGCCAATACAGTAAGAATACGTTTCATATACAAGGTTTTGAATTTGCACAAAGGTAAGAAAAAAAACAATACCAGCCCCTCAAAATGGAGGCTGGTATAGGGATTAAGCAATGCGGCGGGAGAATTATTCTTCTTCATGCTCCTGGGCAGCGTACTCGGCCAGCAGTTTGGTCTGGACGTCGGCGGGAACCTGAACGTACTCTGCGAACTTCATGGAGAAGGTGGCGCTGCCGCCGGTGATGGAGCTGAGGACGGTGGAGTAGCGGTAGAGCTCGGCCAGCGGCACGCGGGCGTGCAGCACGGTGAAGCCCTTGTCCATATCCTGGTTCATAATCATGCCGCGACGGGTGTTGAGGTCGCTCATGCAGGGACCCACATACTCGTTGGGGGTGATGATGTCCACATTGTAGATGGGCTCCAGGATCTTGGGACCGGCATTGCGGAAGGCCTCCTTGAAGGCGTTACGGCCGGCGATGATGAAGGCGATTTCCTTGGAGTCTACCGGGTGCATCTTACCGTCGTAGACATACACGCGGATGTCACGGGCATAGGAACCGGTGAGAGGGCCTTCCTCCATCTTGCTCTTGATACCCTTGAGGATGGCGGGCATGAAGGAAAGGTCGATGGAACCACCCACTACGCAGTTGTAGAATTCCAGCTTGCCGCCCCATTCGAGGTCTGTGATATCCTGGCTCTTGAAGTTGAATACAGTGTCCTTGCCGTCAATCTTGAAGTTCCTGGGAGCTTCCTGGCCTTCCACGTAGGGGCATACCAGGAGGTGCACTTCACCGAACTGGCCGGCGCCGCCGGACTGCTTCTTGTGACGGTACTGGGCCGTTGCAATCTTGGTGATGGTCTCGCGGTAGGGCACCTTGGGAGCGTAGAGCTCGATCTGGAGCTTGAACTCGTTGGTGACTCTCCACTTGACGTAGTTGATGTGCTGCTCGCCCATGCCGGTGAGGATGGTCTGGCGCAGTTCCTTGGAATATTCTACGCCGATGGTGGGATCCTGGGCGGCAATCTTGTTGAGGGCGTCGCCAACCTTGGCTTCGTCGTTCTTGTCCACGGCCTTGACGGCGCAGCGGTACTTGGCATCCGGGAACACCATGTGCTTGATGGCCTCCTGTCCGGGGGCGGCCAGGGTGACGTCCGTCTTGCCGGCCTTGAGCTTCATGACGCAGCCGATGTCACCGGCGCAGATCTGGGAAACTTTCTCCTTCTTGGAACCGGCCACGGCGTAGATGGCGCTGAGGCGCTCGGTGTTGCCGGTTTCGGGGTTCACGAGGTCTGCACCTTCATTGAGGGTACCGCTCATCACCTTGAAGTAAGATACTTCACCGAGGTGCTGCTCTACGGTTGTCTTGAAGATGAAGAGGGAAACGGGACCGGCGGGGTCGCACTTGACGGTGCCGCCGTCCACGGTGGGCTCTTCCTTGCCTTCCGGGGAAGGAACCACGTTCACGGTGAACTCCATGAGGCGCCTGACGCCGATGTTTTCCTTGGCGCTGATGCAGAACACGGGGATGGCGTCTCTCTTGAGGATGCCCTCACGCAGACCGTCGCGAATTTCGTCGGTGGTGAGCTCCATGGTCTCGAAGAACTTCTCCATGAGGGCGTCGGAGCCTTCTGCGGCCTTCTCCATAAGGGCCGAGCGGAGTTCCTCTGCCTGGTCTGCATAGGCGGCAGGGATGTCCAGTTCTTCGTTCTTTCTGTTATAGTACTTCATGGTGATGACATCCACAAAGCCTTCCAGGCCGGGACCGGGGTTCACGGGGAACTGGCACACGACGGCCTTCTTGCCGAATTCTTCGTTCACGGCATTGAGCACGCCTTCCCAGTTGGCCTTTTCGTGGTCCATCTGGTTCACGGCAATCACAATGGGAATCTGGTAGTTGTCGGCGTAACGGGCATACAGGGAGGTGCCGACCTCGATACCTGCGGTGCCGTTCATCACCATAATGGCAGCATCCACTACCTTGAAGGCCGACAGGGCGCCGCCCTGGAAGTCGTCGGAACCGGGGGCGTCGATGAAGTTGATCTTGCAACCGTTGATCTCACCGTACAGCGGGGTGGCGTTGATGGATTTCTGGTTGTTCTGCTCGAATTCGGAGCTGTCGGAAAGGGTGTTCTTATCTTCTACGGTGCCGCGGCGATCGATGACCTTACCCTCGAAGAGCATGGCTTCGGAGAGCGTGGTTTTACCCGAGCGGGGGGCACCGATAAGGACAATGTTGCGAATGCTTTTTGTACTGTAGGTTTTCATGGTATTATTAATTATTTAAGTTTCGCAAGTAGCTAAAAAAAGAAAAAAGCTAAGGTTGAAATCTTTGA
>CAMODD010000012.1:0-40416 GCA_946611215.1 uncultured Bacteroidales bacterium
GAAACTCCCGGGGAAACCCCTGGCGAGACTCCTGAGCTTCCGGGAAACGTAGTCATCGTGGACCTCAGCGACGGTGCGCTGCCTGAGCCGGCCGGTTACATCACCGAGGACGGCGGCTTCACCAACTACCACTCCAGCGGCGTGGTGATGTTTGAAGACAAATGGCCCAACCTGCCCGAGGCCCAGGGTGGCAAGTACAACATGGACTTCAACGACGTGGTGGTGGACTATGACGTTGAGGCTACCGTGGTTTCCGACGAACTCCTGGAGAAGGAAGGCTGGCGGGAGCAGGTGAAAGTGGTGCTGCACCTTCGCGCCGTGGGCGGCGATGACGCCCTCCGCGTGGGCATGGCCCTTGAGAACTTCAACACCGACTACGTGCAGTCCATCTCTGAGCACAAGACCCTGGACAGCTGGCAGAACCCCCACGGAAACCTGCCCCAGTGGCTCCAGGCCGTAAGATTCCAGGAGAATTCTGTCCATTATGACCATGTCTCCAACAGCGTGTATGACCGCGAGACCCTGCGCCCGGCCATTGAGATTGGCCAGCTGCAGGCTTTCAACGGCAAGAAGTGGGACAAGGTGGCCGGTACGGAGGTATACCAGTACAAGGACGACCGCGGCCGTCTCACGGACCACGTGATGAACCCCGCCCTGCGCCTGTGGGACGGCTGGAAGACCGCCGACAAGAAGCAGTACAAGCCGGAGCTGGAGAACGTGAAGGAGCCTTATTCCTTTGCCCAGTTCTCTGCCAAGACTTTCTACAACACCATTCCCGGTTTTGTGAACGTGGCCGGCGGCCTCTACACTTATACCGTCATCTATCACATGAAACCCCGTGCGGAGATGACGCCTGAGGAGCGCGCCGCTGCCAAGCAGAACATGATTGACGCCGTTTATAACACTACCTCCCAGAACTTCTTCATCGTGAAGGGCAACTGGGCTCCCGTAGGCCTCAAGGGCTACAAGCCCCTGGACTACAGGACCCGCGACAACCATGTCTATTCCGCGGAGTATGACAAATTCTTTGCCCAGAACGCGGAGAACCTGGTGGAAGACATCCCCTACGTAGCCAAGAACGGCCAGGTATGGGCTTTCAAGGCTCCGGTCCTTACCCGTCACCTCTGGGAGATGAACTTCTTTGCCAACGCCTATCCCCACTACCACGAGTTTGTGGAAAGCCAGGGTAAGGAGCACCAGAACTGGTATAACGAAGACGTAGACTACACCTACCTCTCCTGCCAGTGGTAAACCCCGCTGAAACGATAACTCGCCTGCGATGGATTATTACGTACTGAGCAGGTATGCGTACCTGAAGTATTATTTCCTCATCCTGTACTACCGGTTGACTGAATATCCTCCGGCAGTACAGGCTTGGGCTATATTTACTACGGTGTGTCTCATCCTCATGGTAGGTATCGTTCTGGGAAACGCCGTGAGGGCCTTCCGCGCGGCCGCCGACAACAGGGCCGTCGAGCGCAACCGGGAAAAGTATGCCGGAAAGGTGAAGGAAGTAGCCCTTACCGAGCGCACCATGGAGCCGGCCGAGATATCGGAACTCCTCAATCTTCCAAAGAACTTCAAGATGCACGAGCGTCAGAACCGACACTTCGTCCCCATGCTCATAGAACTGTACCGCCAGTATGGCAGCCAGATGAACCGGGCCAACTGGCAGCGCGTGCTGCAGGTGCTCAAGATGCCCGCCTACTTTGATGCCCAGGTGCGTTCCCGTTCCAAGCGCAAGCGTGTGGTCGCGTTCAAGAACGTGGCCGATATGGACGCCAACCTCAAGGAAGCTGTCGCATCCCGTTACCTGTTTAACAAAGACCGCAAGCTGCAGAACAACGCACGGCTCCATGCCGCCCGCTTTGGTACTTCCTATCCTTTCAAGGTGCTTTTGGACGACCCTAACCTGGTGTTCACCGAGGAAATGGTGGTGAAATACCACAATGTGCTCGTGTACCGCCAGGCCAACGGCATGTCCATGCCCAACTTTATCCACTGGTGCAACCGCACTCCCGTCAATGAGGAACTGCGTATTTTCGCCATCAACGAGATTCGTCTGTTCCACCGTCGCGAAGACTGCCCCGAGATGCTTTCCATGCTCCAGAATTCGCGTGAGGAGCGCTTCTCCTGCGCGCTGATCCGTGCGCTTGGAGACATGAAGTACATACCTGCCGAGAAAGAGTTTTGCCATCGTTACATGAGCGCTTCCTATGCGGAGCGCCAGCAGCTGGCGACAGCCCTCGGCCAAATCAACTCCGGTAATCCGGAGGTCCTGAAGTTCCTGGAAGACGACTTTCTCCAGACTACCGACGCCGTTACGCGTATGCTTCTTCTGAAGACCATCCGCGGATACGGGAACATCGGCCGTGAAGCCTACGAACGTCTCAAGCGGGAAACCCCCAAGGCGTTCGCCATCTTCTACGAACATATTGAGTGTGACCTGATAGACAGTTCCAGATATGCCTGAGTGGGTTTACGATGCGTTCAGCTATTTTGTGATGGCGTACTCCGCCTTTATACTGGGGAGCTACGTGTTTTTTGCTATCCTGTCTTTCCTGGAGCACAAGAAGCACTACACCTATCACGACGACGACTACACCATCGAAGAGCTCAAGAAGAGCCCTTACACTCCCGGTATATCCATCGTGGCACCTGCCTACAATGAGGAAAAGACCGTTATTACCAATGTGCAGTCGCTGCTGAGCCTGGACTACCCTGACTTTGAGGTGGTCATCGTGAACGACGGCTCCAAGGACCGTACGCTGGAGCTTCTCATCGAGAACTTCGAGCTGGTGAAGGTGCCTTACGCCTATATCGAGAAAATCAAGACCAAGCCCTTCAGGGGCCTGTACAAGACCAAGAGCGACAACCCCGCCTTCAAGCGGCTCACCGTGGTGGACAAGGTGAACGGCGGCACCAAGGCCGATGCCTCCAATGCCGGCGTAAACGTGGTATCCAACAAGTTCTTCGTGTGCACCGACGTAGACTGCGTGTTGGAGAAGAACGCCCTCTACCGCATGATCTGGCCCACCATGGCCAGCACCCGCCGCGTGATTGCGGTATCGGCCACCATGCGCATGAGCAACGGCTCGCTGGTGGAAGACGGCAAGATGGTAGACCCCCGTCCACCGCACGACCTCATTCCGCTGTTCCAGGACCTGGAGTACACCCGTTCCTTCCTCATCGGCAAAACGGCCCTCAGCCGCATCAATGCCATGCAGAACGTGTCGGGCGGCTTTGGTATGTTTGACCGCGAGGTGGTGATCAAGGCCGGCGGCTACGACGGAGACTCCTTTGCCGAGGACATGGACATGGTGGCCCGCATGATCCGCTACATGTGCGACTCCGGCGAGGACTACCGCGTGGTCCAGATTCCCGAGACCTGCTGCTGGACGGAAGGACCGCCCAACTTCAAGGTGCTCAACCGTCAGCGTACGCGCTGGGGCCGCGGCCTGTTCCAGTTCTTCACGGTGCACCGCGACATGCTCTTCAACCGCAACTACCGGCAGTACGGCATGTTCACCCTGCCGTATATTCTCATATTTGAACTGCTGGCGCCCGTCATCGAATTCCTGGGCTATCTCATGATAATCTCGCTGCTGGTGCAGTGGGCCATCAACTGGAATACGGTATGGATTGCATTCCTGGGCCTCTACGTTTTTGCGCAGCTCCTGACCGTCACCATCATCTCCTACGATGTGTGGGTGGGAACTTCGTTCAAACGCAGGACAGACTACCTGTGGTTTGTGCTGGCGTCGCTGCTGGAACCGCTCTTTTATCATCCCATCAACGTGTGTTTTTCCCTTCGCGGCTATGTGAAGCAGATTCTGGGTACGCAGATGGTCTGGGGTAACATGACCCGTAAGGGTGTCCAGAGCGCGAAGAAACCCGCCGCTCCCGCATCCGTCGCGCAGGCGAAGTCGGCCGAGGCCGCTGAGGCTGCGGCATCGGCCGAAAACAAGAAAGAGGAGGAAAATGCCCATGCGTAAGTGTGGACTTGTCATATTGACCATTATGGTATCGGCTTCCGTCTTTGCCGCTCCGCCGCCCCAGAAGGGATACGGCAAGCGTCGTGAAGACTCCAAGGGGCTGCTGTTCAAGCGCCGCCAGCCTGCTGTCTATTACGTAGATCAGGTGACCAACCTGTTTTCGCAGCACCGTTGGGCCCGGGGCAAGGAGCTCCTGGACGAGAGCCTGGAAATGTATCCGGAAGAGGCTGCGCTGCAGTATCTGGCCGGACGCTACTGGTGGAACGGCAAGAACTATGACCGCGCCCGCTACCACCTTGTGAAGGCGTGCCAGATCAACTATCACTACGTAGATGCCAAGACGCTCCTGGTGAACATCGAGGAAATCACCGGCAACTACTCGTCGGCCATCTGCTATGTGAATGAGCTATTGGAGGTGAATCCCTACTGGAAGGGACTGTGGCTCAGGAAAGTAGACCTTTACAAGAAGATGGGAAACTTCGAGGAAGCCAACGCGCTCCTGCAGCGTCTGTCACAGATTTATCCCACCGACGCCTCCCTTACCGGAGACTACTTCGAGGTGCTGGAATCTACTTATCAGCAGGCCCGCCTGGCCGGTGACATGAACGCCGCCGAGGACGCGCTCAAGGAAATCGTGCGCATCACCCCTTCGGATGCTGACTACCAGATTGCCTACGCCAACATCCTGGTGCAGCAGGGACGCATCGGAGACGCCCTGGACAACCTGGCCTACGCCATCAACGCCTCGCCGGGCAACGTGCTCCTCATCCGCAAGGCCACCGACCTCATGCTGGCCGATGGAAAATCGGCCGAAGCCCTGGCCCTTGCCCGTATCCAGTGGGAAGAGCACAAGACCCGCGAACTCAAGGAAGTGTACGATCACGTTCTCTCCGAGAGCGCCAAGCAGCAGGATGAGAACGACCCTTACTCCATGTACACGCGCGTGTACAAGACCGAGCACAGCTATTCGGCCCTGCAGTACCTGCTTTCGCATGCCACCATGAAGGGCTACTACGACGACGCCCTCTTCTATATCAAGGAGGCCCGCACCATGCGCGGAGACCGTGCCAAGTGGTATATGATGGAGTATGAGGTGTATGAGCGCATGGGCCGGCACGACAGTTCGGCCAAGGTGTTGGAGAAGGGCATTGCGAAGTTCCCCGACGACTACGACCTCAACCTGGCCTCCTGCCGCATCAAGCTCATGGAGGGAGGAGACCTTATGTCGGAAGGCGCCTACAGCCAGGCCATTCCGGTGCTGGAGTTCGTGCGCAGGAAAAGCGTAGACCCGGAGCTGAAGAGCGTGGCGGTGCGCCGCCTTGCCACCTGCTACCGGGAGACGAACCAGATGGACCTTGCCATCCTGATGCTGCGTGAGCGCCTGCGGACAGACCCCGAGTACCAGGTGACGGTGGACTATGCCTCGCTGCTGGTGAAGCAGGGAAAGCCCGAAGCGGCCCTCCAGGCCATCCAGGCTTCCTATGACAGTGCAACTGACACCCTTTCCATGCGGGCGCTCGGAAACGCCTACAAGGAGACCGCCTATCCCTACCTGAAGGAAAAGCTCGCCAGCGGTTCCGTGAACGGACTGCAGCCGGTGACCGATATGATCCTGTCCATCGACTCCCGCGACTACTGGGGCCTGCGCTATTCGCTGCGCACGGCCGACGACCCGCTTCCGTACGCGCTCCGGGGCATGCGGGTCTATCCCGACGACCTCACGTTCCCCATCAAGGCAGCCAACGAGCTGGCGGAGCGGGGGCACAACGAGCGTGCCCTCAATCTCCTCCGCGACTACCTGGAGGACTTCCCGGCCGATGACGACCTCCAGCGCACCTATGCCGGCATTTCCGACAAGGTGGGCAGCCAGCTGTTCAAGGACAAGAACTACACCCGCGCCGAGGCCGTGCTGGACTCGGCCCTCGCGGTGCGTCCGCTGGACCCGTCCATCCGCTATACCCGCGGCCTGCTCTACGAGCGGCAGCATGAGTGGGACCTCGCCTACGATTACCAGAAAGAGTACAAGCCTTCGGTGCTGGAAGAAGGGGAGTTCAAGGCCCGCATGAACAACATCCGTTCGCGCACGCTTCACAATACCATCGATGTGGGGGCCGATGTATTCCGCTTCACCGACAAGCAGCACCTGATGGGCATGGCCAGCCTGGGTTATACCCGTTCCTGGGCAGGCAATGAGCTGGAACTGCGCGTGAACTATACGGGACGTGACGCAGACTACGACACCGACGAAAAGATGTACAATTCCGTGGGTGGCCAGGGGCTTCAGTTCCTGGCCGGCTGGACGCATGACTTTGGCCCGGTGGTAACCCTCAAGGGCACTACGGCCTATTCCACGGCCTTCTTCCCGCGCTGGACGGCCGATGCCGACTTTACCTGGCACCTGCCCCGGGACTGGGATCTGGAGACTATGTTCGCATACCGCTTCATGCGGGACGGCTCCTCCATGTACTCGGGGGCGCTGGGCCTGTTCCATGGCTGGGAGCGGATGTATGCGGGGGCCAAGGTTACGGCCGGTGCCCTGCACGACCTATTCTTCTACAATGCGCAGGCGCGCTTCCGCTTCTATCCCGTGGATGGAGGCCGCTCCTACGTGGAGGTGCAGGGAGGAGCCGGAACGGCCCCCGAGCTCACGTTCCTCAACTACTACTACAACTCCTCCATCTACAACAACCTCAACTCCTATGTCGCCGCCACAGGTTCGTGGGCGGTGACCTACAACCTGGCGCTCCAGCTTTCCGCCACCTGGAATACCATCTACGACCAGCGCACTACCGTCACTTACCGTAATATGTTCGTTGCCCATGTCTCTGTCGCGATTTCTTTCTAGCATAGCAGCCGGTATTCTCCTTACCTTCTCCTGCGGGTCCATCACGGGGGGAGAAATGGCCGTGCAGACGTATTATATCCATCCCGAGGTGCCCGGACGCACGCTGGACACCAAGATGTCGGACTACCTCAAAAAACACCTCCAGAACCGCACGGAGGCAACCATCCTTGACAAGGCGGGCACGGAGGTGACGGTGCACATCGGCCCCGATGTTGGAGGGGACTATGCCTTCGAGCACACGCCGTCGGGGTATTACCTGGCCGCGAAGGACGAGCGCACCTTTACCTGGCTGGCCTACCAGTTCATCAAGATGGCGGGCCGGCAGGACAAGGGCATCATCACCGACGACCTTCCGCCGCTGCTCCTGAGCGGCCGTGATACGCTGGTAACGTTCCCCTTCGAGTACCGGGACCTCTACATGCCCACCAACCAGAACCCGGACATGACCTATCTCCTGGCCCTTCACAACCTGGAAATGGACTGGGGCATCTGGGGACACAATCTCTCGCGCGTGCTGGGTAGTAACGGAGACCTTTCCTTCGGCTACCAGAACATGGACCAGGAAATCCTGGCCAGGACGGGCGGCCTGGCCCACGCCAACCAGTTCTGCTTCTCCTCCGACAAACTCTTTGACCTTACGGTGCAGTTCATCCAGGACCAGTATGGAGATGGCACGACGACTCCTTACCGTATGACTATCGGCCCCAACGATAACAGCATCGTGTGCATGTGCCGGCGCTGCGAGGCGGCGGGCAACAAGCCCGGCAACGCCATGCCGGCGGTCTTGAGTTTCGTAGAACGGCTGGCGGCGCGTTTCCCGCACCACACTTTCTTCATTCCGGGATATTCCACGACATCGGCCATCCCGGACCATCCGCTTCCTCTCAATGCGGGAGTGTTCCTGTCGGCCATCGACTATCCGCGCACGATGGAGGATACGCCGGCCGCGAAGGCTTTTTTCAAGCTCCTGGAGGACTGGCAAAAGGTGACGGACAACGTCTACATCTGGGACTATGTGAACAACTTTGACGACTATCTTTCCCCGTATCCCGTGCTTTATGTGATGCAGAAGCGCTTCCAGGAGTACCGGAAGAAGGGAGTGAAAGGCATTTTCCTCAACGGCAGCGGCTATTTCTACTCCAACCAGCAGGAGATGTACTCCTTTGTGCTGGCGAACCTTCTCCTGGATCCCGACGCCGACATCCGGCACATGGTGGAGGAGTATTACCAGGATGCCATGCCGCACGTCGGCTCTTTCTATATGTCCTACCTCATGGGTCTGGAGGACCGCGCCCGCCGCTCGGGCTCCGAGCTTCCGCTCTACGGCGGCATGGACGAGGCCGTGAAGACCTACCTCAACGAGCGGGACTTCCGTGAGTTCTACTACGTTTTCCTCCGGGCCTCCGAGATGGAGATGACGCACCGGGAGCGGGTCCTGTATGAGAAGACGCGCCAGTTCGTGAGCTTCTCGTTCCTGGAAATGTGCCGCCTCAATGGCCTCAAACCCGGTGGCTTTGCCGAGCTCGTGGGAGACGAGTGGGTGGTGAAGCCCGAGGTATGGGCCGCCGTGGAAGACCTTAAGATCATGACCGACGAAGACGATGTCTATCTTCTTACCGACAACGAGAACACGTCCATGGACCACATGGACCGCGTTAACGAAAGCGGTGTGTATGTGGCCGACTACGAGAACGAGGTGGAGCTGTGGCTGAGCGGCCAGATGTGGATGCGGGACCATCTCCTGCGCCAGCCGCTGCGCGTGCATGCCGGCGAGCAGTTTTTCTCCACGCATTACCTCACCGACGGCGTGGCGGGCATCTCGCAGAACTACCACTGGGGCTGGCAGATCTATCCCCAGGCCGACTGCTATATCGAGCTTCCCGCAGAGGCCGTGTCGGGAAAGACCGGCGAGATGACCATCTCCTTCCTCAACAGCGAGCGGCATCGCATGGCGCCGCCTTTGGACGTGGAAATCTGGGCCGATGACCGCCTGCTGGCAACGCTTCGCCGGGAGGGGCTGGGCAGCTACTTCGACGAAGGGGAGCGGGTGATCTTCAAGGGCAACGTGGGCTTCGGCCGGCCTTCCCGCGTGACGGTGCGCCTCAAGGAATCCAACGCCCGGAACTTCGGCATAGACGAAATTTTCTTCCGCTAGAATGAAACGGTTTCTTTATATATGGGTTTTCTTCCTGGTCCTTGTGGGCTGCACCACGCGGGTGCAGTACACGACCGTGGAAATCCGGGATCCTGTCCGTCACTACTATCCCATCCTGCAGGGACAGGAACTTACCGTGACCATCCGTGTGAACAATACGGGAAAGGTGCCGCTGGTGATCCGGGACATCCAGCCCTCGTGCGGCTGCATCATAATGGACGGAGACCAAGAGCTGGTGGTGCCGCCCGAGCGTTTTACATATGTGACGCTCCGGTATGATTCCCGCAAGAATGTGGGACGCGTGGAACACTCCATCCGGTTCTGGGGGAATATCGCACCCTCCGGCATGGCGGAACTGCGTTTTGACGTTCATGTCGTTCCCGATGCCAATTATCACCACGACTACGAGGAGATGTACGACAAGGAGGAAAGTGCCCGGAAGCTCCGGGAGTACTTCCGCAAGTCCGGAGAGACCACGGGTCTGGGCTATTACGTGGATCGTTAACAATACCCTGTTGAAAAGTTTTGCGGGCAAAGTTTGCTGAAGAGGGATTATTCAGCTAACTTTGCCCGGTCATAATCTTACCTTGGAGACTTTTTAACCTATTTATATTTTATGACACACAATCAGCAGGCCATCTACGATGCCCGTACCTTAGGTAAGGGCAAGATGCTTACCCTGGGGCTTCAGCACATGTTTGCCATGTTCGGAGCCACTGTCCTTGTCCCGGTCATCACCGGGCTCAGCATGAGTGCCACCCTCCTATTCGCCGGTCTGGGTACGCTCATTTTTCATTTACTTACCAAGATGAAGGTGCCGGCTTTCCTCGGCTCGTCCTTCGCTTTCCTTGGCGGCTACGCAGCGGTAGTCTCCATGGGTGAAGCCCAGGGCCTGAGCGCCGCGGAATCTCTTCCCTATGCCTGCATCGGAGTATTCTCGGCAGGCATTATTTATTTCATCCTGGCTGCATTCTTCGCTGCTTTCGGCGCCCGCAAGGTGATGCGCTTCTTCCCGCCCATCGTGACGGGTCCCATCATCATCGCCATCGGCCTTACCCTTTCCGGAAGCGCCATCTCCAACTGCAACCAGAACTGGTGGATCGCCGTGCTTGCCATTGCCATCATCGTGGTGTGCAACATCTGGGGTAAGCGCATGATCAAGATCATCCCCATCCTCATGGGTGTGCTTGGCTCTTATCTGGTGGCTGCCTGCTTTGGCCTGTGTGATTTCTCCGCCGTGAAGGAGGCTGCCTGGATCGGCCTTCCTTTCCACTGGGAGAATACCGTTTTCCATGTGTTCAAGAATCCCAACTGGGGCCTTATTGTGAGCGCCGTCATTGCCATTGTTCCCATTTCGCTTGCTACCATGATGGAGCATATCGGCGACATGTGCGCCATTTCCTCCACCACCGGTATCAACTACCTGGAGGATCCGGGCCTGCACCGCACCCTCATGGGAGACGGTCTGGCTACTTCCCTGGCTTCCCTGTTCGGTGCTCCCGCCAACACTACTTATGGTGAGAACACCGGCGTGCTCAACCTCACCAAGGTGTACGACCCCCGCGTCATCCGCATCGCCGCCTGCTTTGCCATCGTTCTCAGTTTCTGCCCCAAGTTCAGCGCCCTTATCAGCTGCATGCCGGCTGCTACCATCGGCGGCGTGTCCCTGGTGCTCTACGGTATGATTTCCGCCGTGGGCGTGCGCAACGTGGTGGAGAACAAAGTTGACTTTACCAAGAGCCGCAATGTCATTGTGATGGCCCTCATCCTGGTGCTCGCCATCGGCATCAAGTACGGCGCCAACGACTCCATCTCCCTGGGCTTCACCAGCCTCAGCGGTCTGGCCCTGGCTGCCCTGGTGGGCGTGGTGCTCAACGCCGTGCTGCCGGGCAAGGACTACGAGTTCGGTGCCAACCCCGATGCCGACAAAGCCGTTAATTTTGAGATCAATCCCTCTTTGAGGAAATAATAACAAAACCCATAAACTACGTTTTATGAACAAAAAAACTATCCTTGCCGTTGCCGTGGCAACGCTTGCTCTTGGCCAGGTGGCCAAGGCCCAGACCAATCTCCAGGTTTTCTACGATTTTGGTAAAGACCGTGGACATTTCACTACCACTCTCGAGGGCTTCTACAATGACAACTGGGGAAACACCTTCTTCTTCATTGACTACGACTTCAATGACAAGGTGAATGACAAGAAAGTAGGCCCCAGCGGCTCCTACATGGAGATTGCCCGCTGCCTCAATTTCTGGCAGAACACCCCTGTGGCACCCCTCAGCCTGCATGTGGAGTACAATGGCGGTATCAACTTCCACAACTCCAATTTCCTCGTGGGTCTTGACTACTTCCTGCATAGCAAGGATTTCAAGAATACCTTCAACTTCAAGCTTCTCTTCAAGACCTTCAACGGCATTGCTTCCAGCGATGTTCCCGTGCAGTTCACCTTCGTGTGGGGCATGCAGGATCTCTTCGGTGTGGAAGGCCTCCGCTTCAGCGGCTTTGCCGATGTGTGGGGTGAGAATGTCGTGAACTTCATGGAAGGCGCCACGCAGGCCCGCAAGGTGGTGTTCATCTCCGAGCCCCAGATCTGGTACAACGTGGGCCGCTTCTTCGGCTGCCCTAACCTCAACCTGGGCGGCGAGGTGGAACTCTCTGCCAATTTTGCCGGTTACGACGGCTTCAAGGTGCGCCCCTGCCTTGGTGCCAAGTGGGTCTTCTAATATAATACTTCTCCAAGTCCCTCCCCCGAGGGGAGGGGTTTCGGGAGGGGGTAACGTTAACATTTAATGTTTCATGAAATGAAACCTGCTTTCGAGAAACTCTTTGGTTTTGATTCGAAGGTGAACAGTGTGCGCACGGAAATCCTTGCGGGCATTACCACTTTCCTTACCATGGCCTACATCCTGGCCGTGAATCCCAGCATCTTCAGCGCTCTTCCCGGCATGCCTGCCGGCAGCGTGTTCACCGCCACCGCCCTGGCTGCCATCGTCGGTACGCTGGTGATGGCTCTCTATGCCAAGAAGCCTTTCGCACTGGCTCCCGGTATGGGCCTGAACGCTTTCTTCGTGTTCACCGTATGCCTGGGCATGGGTTACACCTGGCAGTTCGCCCTTACGGCTGTTCTCCTGGAAGGTATCCTGTTCATTATCCTTACCGTTACCAAAATCCGCAGCTGGCTGCTCAGCGCCATTCCCGGCACTCTGAAGAAGGCCATCGGCGCGGGTATCGGCCTGTTCATCGCCTTCATCGGCCTGCAGAATGCCGGTATCATCGTGAACAATGATTCCACCCTGGTGGGCCTTGGCAAGATCACCGAGGGAACCGCCCTTCTTGGCATCATCGGCCTGTTCATCACGGCCGGCCTCGTGATGGCCAAGATCCGCGGCGGTATCCTCTGGGGTATCCTCCTCACCACGGTCATCGGCCTGTTTATCAAAGATCCCGCAACGGGAGAGGCTATCACCAAGCTGAACGGTTTTGTTTCCCTGCCCGACAGCGTGGGCCCCATCTTCTGCAAGTTCGAGTGGCATAACATCTTCACCCTGGACATGCTGGTGATTGTGTTCACCTTCCTGTTCATTGATATGTTCGACACCATGGGCACCATTATCGGCGTGCATCAGGGTGCCGGCCTCATCCCGGATGACGGCCCCCGCGACAACGTCCCCGGTGCAGAGAAAATGTTCCTGGCCGACTCCATCGCTACCGTAGCCGGCGCCTGCCTGGGTACTTCCACCACCACCACTTATGTAGAGAGCGCTGCCGGCGTAGGTGAAGGCGGCCGTACCGGTCTCACCGCTTTCTCCACGGCCGTGTGCTTTGCCCTGGCCCTGTTCCTGAGCCCGCTGTTCCTGGCCATCCCCAGCGCAGCCACCGCTCCTGCCCTCATCATCGTGGGCGTGATGATGATGCCTTCCATCAAGCGCATCCACTGGGACGACTACTGCAAGGCCATCCCCGCCTTCATCACCATCATCATGATGCCCCTTGCCTACAGCATCTCCGACGGTATCCTCCTCGGTGTCATCTCCTACGTGGCCTGCCACGCCGTTGCCGGCCGCTTCAAGGACATCTCCATTACCATGTGGGTGCTTGCCGTGCTGTTCATCTGCAAGTACATCTTCATTTAGAAGATCGTTTTTGGTTTTTAAACCACCCCGGGTACGCGCTTCCGTGCCCGGGTTTTTTGTTGCTGCGGACTTGTGTCGGGGAACCTGCGACGATAGTACAACCAGCCCGGAATGGCAGCGGAGCGCCTCGCTGCATCGCGCTCGGATTACTCCAAATCCAGGGAGGTACGGGAAACGGGAAGGGAGAAGACAATGCCGACGCCCTCGGTGGAAAGACCGGCGTTTTTGTAGACGGCGCGCATGACAGCGTCTTTGATGTCGGCGGTGACAAGGATGAGTACCAGTTCTTTGTCGGGCTGGATGGTGAGGCCAAAGAATTCTTCGGCTTCGGGATTGGCCGATCCGCGGCCGCGCACGATGCTGCCGCCTTTGGCGCCGGCTGAGCGGGCTGCATTCATCACGTTGTCGGAGTAGCCGGCATTCACAATGCACACTATAAGTTCGTATTTCTTTTCTTCGGCCATGGCGCTTATACTGTTTTTACTTGTTTTTCGTTACTGAGGAACCCGTAAGGCAGGGTGCCGATGATACTGGACAGGGGTACGGTGAACGCTACACCTTTGTACTCTCCTCCCTTGAGGAAGTGCTCATTGAGCCGGGCTATGAGCTCTGCGGCTTCATCGGAGCGGATGATGCTGGTAACTAGCGTCTTGGGCTTGTCTGCAAGGCCCAGGTAGTTGAGGATGAGGTGCGTGGTGCCCTTGCAGGGTACCGTGAACTGCAGATTGGCCTGCTGCGACTGGATAATGCTGGAGTAGTAGGCCTGCTTGCTGTTGTGTACAATGACAAACAGCATCTCCAATTTGACGGGGGCTATATTCCGGGATGGCTGCATGGCTTAATCGAAATAAATGATGGGGTCTTCCTCGGCCGATGCCAGGATGCGACGCATGGCAGCCTGACGGCGACGCCGCTGGGTGATGACCGACCTGAAGCCCAGGCTCTGGATGGTGATGAGCGGAGTCATGGCCACCATGGCCACCACGCCGAAAGCCAGATCCAGCACATGCGATTCGCCCTGCGCCGTGACGCAGATGCCAATTACCATGGGCAGGATGAAACTGGAGGTGAGGGGACCGCTGGCCACCCCGCCGGAGTCGAAGGCGATGGCCGTATAGAGCTTGGGAACAAAGAAGGACAGCCCCAGGGAAATCAGGTATCCGGGGATGATGTAGTACAAAAGGGAAAAACCGTAATAGACACGCAGCACCGACAGGCCGATGGAAACGCCCACGCCGATGGACAGCGCCAGCATCATCTCCCGCTTGGAGACTTCTCCGCCGGTGATTTCGGCTACCTGGTTGTTGAGCACGTGTACGGCGGGCTCGGCCAGCACCACCACCATGCCGATGACAAAGGCAAGGCCGATGGTAAGCGTGGGCTGAGCGGAAAGCTGCATGCCGATCTTGAAGCCGATGGGCATGAACGCCATAGTGACGGCCGTGAGGAACAGCACCAGTCCCGCGAAGGCGAAGAAAACGCCGATGACAATCTGCAGAATCTTGGTCCGCGGAAGTTTCAGGACGGTAAACTGCAGTACAAAGAAGAAAAGGACAATGAAAACCAGCGACTTGGTCACTTCCAGGCTGGCGGTGGCCATGAGGCTTCCCAGGCCCCCTGAGAGAATGCTCTGCATGGAGTAGTCCGGCACCGTGTAATGCATGTCTCCCTGGGAGAACAGGGACAGGAGCAGAACGGCGGCGATGGGCCCCACGGAGCACAGGGCAATGAGGCCGAAACTGTTCTCGGAGGCGTTTCGGCCGCCAATGGTGAGGGCAATGCCCACGCCCAGTGCCATGATAAAGGGCACCGTGATGGGACCGGTGGTGACACCGCCGGAGTCGAAACTCAGGGACAGCAGCATGGGGTTGCGCTCATCCAGCATGAGGGCAGCCAGACAGAAGAGCACCATGTAGGCAAACATGAGGATGCTGGTGAGATCGTGGTGGAAGATAATCTTGATCACCCCGAGCAGCAGCATAAGGCCCACGCCCACACCCACGGTGATGAGGAGGACTGTTCCGTTCATGACCGCGCTAACCTGCGTGGCCAGTACGGAGAGGTCGGGCTCGGCGATGGTAATGAGAAGCCCCATCACAAAAGATACGGTGAGGAGCAGCCCCAGTTTCTTGGAAGAGGTAAGGCCTTCTCCCACGTACTGGCCCATGGGCGTCATGGCGATATCGGCCCCCTGGTTGAACAGACCGATGCCAACAACCAGAAGGAACGTAGCCAGGCCAAAGTTCCCCAGCTCATACCCCGAAATGTCTACCCACGGCGTGAGTGAAAGCACAAGGACAATGAGGCTCACGGGAAGCACCGAGAAAAGTGATTCCTTGAGTTTGTCCATCAGCGGTTCCCAAAATGTTCTGTCCATTATCCTGCGTATTCGGAAGGTGGTACGCCAAACTGTTTCTTGAAGGAGGTGGAGAAGTGGGACAGGGTGTTGAAGCCCGTCATCCAGGCAATCTCGCTCATGTTGTGTTTACCCTCCTTCAGAAGGTCTGCGGCGCGGTTGAGTTTATAGCGTTTGAAGAACACCGACGGGTTTTCTCCCGTGAGGCCCTTTACCTTGTAATAGAACTTGGTGCGGGAAATCTTCATCATTTCCGTCATGTGCACAATGTCGAGGTCGGCGTTGGCCAGTTCCTTTTCCATGAGGTCGTAGAGTTCCTGCATGAAGGCGGCGTCGCGGGGGGAGAGGGCTTCGGAGGAGAGCTCTTCCGTGGTGGTGACGCTGCCCAGCTGCCGGTGCAGCTTTTCGCGGTTCTCCAGCAGCGATTTCACGAGGGCCATGAGGTAGGCGGGCTGGAATGGCTTGGTGACATAGGCATCGGCCCCCTTGTCCAGGCCCTGCACCTGGCTCTCCACGGCCACCTTGGCGGTGACCAGCACTACCGGGATGTGGGAAAGCTGGAGGTCTCCCTTGATGCGGGAGCACAGCTCGTAGCCGTCCATGCCGGGCATTACGACGTCGGAGATGATGAGGTCTGCGGCGTCTTCCGCCATTCCCTTGAGGGCCGATTCGCCGTCGTAGTAGAGTGAGACCTTGTAGTGCGGCTTGAGGAGCACCTTGAGGTAGTTGGCAATGTCAATGTCGTCGTCCACCACTACGATGTGCTTCTTGGCGGCTTCCTCCTCGGGGTTGTCTTCCACGATGGCTTCCGCGAGCATGTGCGTCTGGAGCTGGGGCGCTTCGCTCACGCGCTCGTCCTGCGTGTAGGAGCTCTCGCTCACGGGCAGTACCAGGCTGAAGAGCGCGCCGCCCTCGGGCCGGTTCCACGCGCGGATGTATCCGTGGTGCATGCCGCACAGGACGCGCGCATAGTACAGGCCGATGCCGGAGCCCGCAAACTTCTTACCCGTCTCCGACTGGTAGAAACGCTCGAAAATCTTCTCCAGCTGGTCTTCATCTATTCCGGGACCGCTGTCGGCTACGCTGATGCAGGCCCACTGCTGGTCCGTATCTTTGCTCACCAGCGGGAAGCGGCGGATGGCCTCGGGCCGGCTGAGCACGTCGAAGGAGAGGGAGACCTTGCCGCCCGAAGGGGTGAACTTGAGGGCGTTGGAGAGGAGGTTCATGACCACCTTCTGCACTTTGTCGGCGTCTACCCACATCTCGAAAGGTTCCTCGAGGCCGTATGTGCCCAGCTCGATGCCCTTGCTGCGGGCGTTGAAGCCGAAGAGCTCGGCGGTGTCCCGGAGCGGCTGAATGATGTCCATGTGGGCTACCTTCATCTGGAGCTTGTTATTGCTGATGCGGTTGAAGTCCAAGAGCTGGTTCACCAGCGACAGCAGCCAGGTGGCGTTGCGCCGGATAATGTCCACGAGCTTCTTGTCCTGCCCGGCAATGCTTTCCGACTCCGAGAGCTGCTGCGCCGGACCCGCAATCATGGTGAGCGGGGTGCGGAATTCGTGAGCCACGTTGGAGAAGTAGTTCATCTGGATCTTGTTGAGCTCTTTCTCGGCCTGCTGGGCTTCCTCGGCCCTCTCGCGCTCGCGGCGCACCTGCCAGATGCGGCGGGCGGCCTCCTTCCGCACGCGGCGGACGTGGCGGATGAAGGTGTAAAGGACAAAGAGGAGCATAAGGCCGATGAGCGTCCACAGCATCCATGCCCACCAGCTGTCCTGCCAGGGCGGCAGCACGCGGATGCGGATGCTTTCCTCGGTCTCGGAGATGGTGTGGCTGCCGTTGGCGATGGTGACGCGTAGCGTGTAGCGGCCGGGCGGCACATGGGCGAAGTAGGCGTTGTGCCGGGTATTGATACGAACCCAGTCCTTGTCAAAGCCTTCCAGCTTGTAGGCGTAGCGGATTTGTTCGTAATCGCTGAAATCCAGGGCCGTGAAGGAAATGTCAAAGGCGTTGTGGTTGTGCCGGATGAGGATGTCCGGTTTTTCGGAGAGAATTTTGCCGATGGGCCCGTTCTCGGAGGGACGCACCAGCTGGTTGTGGATGGTAAGGTGCTCGAAGGCGATGGGAACGGTGCGTTTGGCGGGGGCGTCCAGCGGGTTGAAGCAGGTGAGCCCGTGCGTGCCGCCGAAGATGAGCGTACCGTCTTCCAGGATGCACGAGGCGCGCTCCGAGTACTGGTCCCCTCCGGTGCCGTCGGCTTCGGTGAACTGGACGAACCGGCCGGTGGTGCGGTCGTATTTGGCCAGGCCGTTCATGGTGGAGACCCAGATGTTGCCCTGGTGGTCTTCCTCGATGGAACAGACGTCCTGGCAGGGGAGGCCCGGCATGGATTTTTTCTCGCCGGTCCTCTGGTCGCAGAAGATGAGGCCGTTGGTGATGGTGCCCAGCCAGATGTCTCCGGCGCTGTCCTTGAAGATGCGGGTGGGGATCATGACGGAGCGGCGCACCGTGGCCTTGTAGTCCTCGTCCATGATGATCTTCTGCTTCACATCCATTGTGTAGGTGTTCACCGTTACGGGAGCCTGGTTAAAGCAGACGGCCTCCAGCCGGCCGGCTTCCTCCATGCGGAGTTCCGGGACATAGGTCCAGGAGCCGGGGGTGGCGATATCCACCGTCCGGGTGGTGCGGGTGGCTTTGTCGTAGCGGGTGAGGGTGGAGGAGAAACCGCCCACCCAGATATTTCCCTGGTCGTCCTCGGTGATGGACAGGGGGCTCATGGCAAAGAAGAAGCCCTTCTCCCGGAGCTTTTTGCCGTCCCAGGAGCAGCAGAGGATGCGCATCTTGTCACTGAAAAGGAGCCAGAGGTCTCCCTGGGAGTCGCAGAACACCTTGTTGGAGCGGATGTAGCCCACGCTCTTGTCGGGGATGAGGGCGTCGGTGTCTACCGCCTGCAGCTGCCCGCTTTCCAGGTTATAGCACCACAGGCCGTCCATGAGGGTGACAATCCACAGGTTGCCGGCTTTGTCCGTGGTGAGGGACGTGACGGTCTTGTCCCGGAAGGCGTTCACGAGTGCCCGGTTGCCTCCGAAGAGTCCTTTGGCATAATAGGACACGGCGTATCCCTTGTCGGTGGTGCCGAACCACAGGTTGTGCCGGCTGTCCTGGAAGAGGGTGCGGACCTCTGCATCCGGGATGGTATAGGGGAATGCGTTGTCTGACTGGAAAAGCAGGCGGTCCGGATTTTTCTGGTACAGGAAGAAACCCTTGCCAATCACGTTGAGAAGCATGTGGCTGGGGTCTATGGCGAAGAGGATGTCCACATCTCCTCCCATCAGGCGCTTCTCTTCAAGGATGGGGGCGGGAATGGGCTGCCAGGTGCCCGTGGCCTTGTCCAGGATGCCCAGCCGGCCCATGCCGGAGACCCAGACGGTACCGTCCTGGGCGTCGGCGATGTGGTAGGCCTGGAAGCCGGTTCGGACCGTCAGGAGAAGGCTCCAGTCCTCCGTGCTGTAGCAGTTAAGGGTGAAACCGTTCCCGGAAATGACCCACAGGCGGCCTTCGGGGTCCAGCGTCATGCTGGTGGCGCCGAAGGCGTTGAGCTCGCGGAGCACGGGGAGGATGATGTCCTGGTCCGGAAAATAGCAGTAGAGGGAGCTGTTGTTGGAAAGCAGCACCTTGCCGCTACGGGTTTCCAGGATGGTGCTCATGTTGAGGGTGCCGTCCTCCACCGGAATGCGGTGGAAAGTGCCCTGGTCGGTGGAAACGGCCACGCCGTTGACCGTGGCTACGCACAGGCGGCCGTCCTGCAGCGTCTGGATGGCGTTGATCTGGTTGTCGGGGAGGCCGGTTTCGTCGTCGGTGCAGAAGAACTGCTGGAACTCATGGCCGTCAAAGCGGTTGAGCCCGCGCAGGGTTGCCATCCAGATGTGGCCCAGCTTGTCCTCGGCAAAGGCGTTGATGCGCTGGTTGGACACGCGCTGAGACATGACGACGCTTCCTTCGGGCGGTGTGGGGATGTCTCCGCCATTATAAGAAGAACAGGCGCTGAGGCTTATGAGGCTCAGGGCCAGGATGACAATCTTTCTCATATTTACAAATATAGGTAATTTTTTGCAGACGGGAAAAGGCCTGACCCCCTTTGAACACCAGAACAAACAATTGAAAATGCGAAAAAATGACTTTTCTCCTTTTTTTTCATTTTTGCATACAGATAATTTTTGCATAACCATGAAACTAAAACCAGGCTTAACTATCGTGCCGGTCCTCCTTCTTGCCTTCGCGTGCGGCTCGCCCGTAACGCGCAGTGCGAAGGAATGTGTCTCCCCGCTGGAGACATCGGCCAAAACTTCGACCGTGACCATCAAGAGCGGCCCCGTCTGCGGCTATGTGGACGACGGCGTATATATATATAAAGGTATCCCGTACGGGGAGGCGGAGCGCTTCATGCCGCCCGTGGACCCCAAGCCCTGGACGGAGCTCCGTCCCTGCCGCTCCTACGGCCCCGTGTCCCCGCACCCCGCGCGCAGCGGCTGGCGGGACGACAGCCAGGCCTTCACCATGCACTGGGACGACGGATACCCTGGCGAGGACTGCCTCCGCGTGAACGTGTGGACGTCGCGCATCAAGGCCGATGCCAGGATGCCCGTGATGGTATGGCTGCACGGCGGCGGCTTCTCCGAGGGCTCTTCCCAGGAGCAGGCCGGCTACGACGGCACCAATCTGGCCCGCGATCACGGAGTGGTGGTGGTGTCCCTGAACCACCGGCTCAATGCGCTGGGTTTTCTGGACCTGAGCGCCTATGGCGCCCGCTATGCCTATAGCGGAAATGTGGGCATGCTGGACATCGTGAAGGCCCTGGAATGGGTCCGCGACAATATTTCTGTGTTCGGAGGAGACCCGTCCAATGTGACTATCTTTGGCCAGAGCGGCGGTGGCGGCAAGGTAACAACCCTTATGGCCATGCCCTCGGCCAAAGGTCTCTTCCATAAGGCCATTGTGCAGAGCGGCTCCATCTTTACCCTGATGGATCCCAAGTACTCCCGCCGCATCGGTGCGGCCACCGTGGCTGGCCTCGGCATTTCGCCTTCCCAGATAGACAGGATAGCCGATGTTCCGTACGAGGAGCTTCTATCGGCCTATACCGCCGCCCTGGAGAAGGTGCGGGGTGAGGCCCGCGTGGACGGCACCCTCCCCTCCAATATCCTGGACATGCTCCTGTTCGGGCAGATGCCCGTGGTGGACGGGGAGGTGATTCCCGCGCAGCCGTCATCGGCCAAATCCCTTTCCCTGTCGAAGGACGTTCCGGTGATGGTCGGCACGGTGTACAACGAGTTCACCCCGGACCAGGAGGACCCCATTTTCCGTCCTCTGGCACTCCGGCAGGCGTCGGACCGCACCGCCGCCGGCTGCGCGCCCGTGTATTTCTACCGCTTTGACTGGAAGACGCCCGTGCTGGACGGGGCCATGGGAAGCCCGCACTGCATTGACATTCCCTTTGTGTTTGACAATGTGCTGCGTCACCGCACGTTTACGGGCGGGGGAGAGGATGCCGTGGAGCTGGGCCACCGCGTGAGCCGGCTGTGGACGTCGTTCGCCCGCACCGGCAAGCCTGTTTCCGACGGTATGCCCGAATGGGAACCCTGGCCCGCTACGCTGAAGATTAACATTGAAACCATACTTGTAAAATGAAAAAACTGATTCTGATGGCTGCCGCGCTGGCAGTGGTGGCCTGCGGTACCTCCAGCACCAAGGACAACGATCCCTGGGGAAAAGTAGACCCCGACAAGACGCCGAAGCAGTCTTCGGTATATGACTGCACCCTGCACAGTAACAGCATGAACCGGGATATGACTTATTCCGTCTATCTGCCGGCAGACTACGATAAGACCAAAACCTATCCCATCTTCTTCCTTCTGCATGGTTACGAGGATGGCAACCAGAACGCCACGCACAACCGCTGCTGGCTGGACAAGGGCAATGCCGCCAAGATCGCCGACGATTACATCAAGGCCAACGGCGTTTCCATGGTGATCGTGATGCCCAACGGCCTGGACAAGTTCTATATGAATGACGGGTATGAGAAATATTTCGAAGAGGAGCTGATCCCGCATGCCATTTCCGAGTACCACGGGAATGGAAAGTGTGCCATCGGCGGTCTGTCCATGGGCGGCTTCGGCACTCTGTTCCATGCGCTGAAGTATCCCGCCAAGTTCACCTATGCCTATGCCATGAGCCCGGCCGCCAAGGTAGACTGGGGTGTCATGAAGGTGGACCCGAAGGAGTTCATCGGCCTTCAGGAAGACAAGTCCGTCTTCCCTCCCTTTACCATCGAGGTGGGCCAGCAGGACTACACGGTGAACAACAACGATTCCAAGACGCTGTACCGTACCATGACGCAGAACGGTATCGAATGCGAATGGATCGAGCGGGAAGGCACGCACGACTGGACTTTCTGGAAGGCGTGTCTTCCCAAAGCCCTGCGCAAGGTGGGCGCATCGTTCAAATAAGAAAACATTTGAACAACCGAGAATGTGTTGCAGACAGATTGTTTTTACATTTGCGTTCGAAAAAAAGACACTAGACAAACCAACCTTAATAACAAAAACCCAATGAAACGTATTCTTTCTTCCCTCGCTCTCTGCCTGGCCATTGCCGGCGCAGCGAATGCACAGGAACTGGCCAACTTCTCCTTTGGTGGCCGTGGCATGAAACCCATTGTTTCTCCCGAGATCCAGAACGACAGCGTCACCTTCCGTCTGAAGGCCGACTACGCTACCGTCGTGAAGCTCAGCGGCAGCTGGATGCCCAACCCCTGGGGCGGCACCATCGACATGTACCGCGGCGAGAACAATGTGTGGTCTGTGAAGATTCCCCTTCCCGCTCCTGAGATCTATACCTATAACTTTGTAGTGGACGGCGTGGCCGTGAACGACCCTCAGAACATCCTCGTTCAGCGTGACGGTACCCGTTTCCTTCCCATGCTCCTCGTTCCCGGCGAGCGCACGGAGAACTATGGTGAGGCTACGAAGCACGGTACTGTGAGCCATCCCTGGTACAGCAGCAAGATCCTCGGTATGGACCGTCGTCTTACCGTTTATACTCCTTACGGTTACGAGGCTAACCCCAAGAAGAAGTATCCCGTCCTGTACCTCCTGCACGGTGCCGGCGGTGATGAGGAAGCCTGGAGCTCCATGGGCCGCGCTGCCCAGATCCTGGACAACCTCATCGAGAAGGGCCTGGCCGAGCCTATGATCGTGGTGATGCCCAACGGCAACCCCAACCAGGCTGCTGCCCGCACCCTCAACATCCCCGAAAAGCCCATGGACTGGCGTGATCCCGCCTTCCGCGATGCTTATGTGAAGAGCCTCTGCACGGAAATCGTTCCCTTCATCGAGAAGAACTTCCGCGCTATCGCCAAGCCCTCTTCCCGCGCTATCGCCGGTCTTTCCATGGGTGGCGGCCACACCATCTCCGCTTCCATCCTCTATCCCGAGATGTTCGACTACATCTGCCCCCTGTCCGCTGCCGGTTCCGCTACCCCCGAGCAGATCGCTACCCTCAAGAAGGCTGGCGTGAAGCTTTACTTCCTGGCCTGCGGCAACACCGACTTCCTGTTCAAGGGTGCCGAGGAAATGCACGCTAAGCTCACCGAGCAGGGCCTGGAGCACGAGTACTTTGTTTCTGACGGTGGTCACGTATGGGCCAACTGGCGCCTGTACCTGAATACCTTCGCCCAGAAGCTCTTCAAGTAGCCTCTTACTACCTATCAATAAATAATAACTAACCAACATGAGAAAATCTAACTTGCTCAAGCGAGTGATGTCCGTGTCCCTGGGATTCTTTCTGGGGGTATCGGCACTGCTGGCCCAGAACATCACGGTGACCGGTACGGTCACTGATGTGCAGAAGGAACCGATTATCGGTGCCTCTGTCATGCAGAAAGGAACAACGGTGGGCTCTGCTACCGACGTTGACGGTAAGTTTACCCTCGTCGTTCCCGCAGGTGCTGTTCTTGAGTTCTCTTCCATCGGCTTCGAGACCCGTACTCTCAAGGCCGAGGCCAAGATGAATGTCATCCTGGTGGAAGACTCCGAACTGCTGAACGAGACCGTGGTCGTAGGTTACGGCGTCCAGAAGAGGGAGTCCCTCACGGGCGCTATCACCCAGATCCGCTCCGAGGACATCGCCGCCACCAAGACGGCCGACGGTGTGGCTGCCCTCCAGGGTAAGATCCCCGGCCTGCTCATCACCCAGAACAGCGGTAAGCCCGGTGCTTTTGCCTCTGACATCAACCTCCGTGGTTTCGGTACCCCTATGGTCGTCGTGGACGGTGTTGTCCGTTCTACCACCCGCACTCGTAAGTCCACTACCTGGAACCAGAATCCCAACAATGTCGAGACCTATACGGACCTCTCCGTTCTCCAGGAACTGAATCCCGAAGACATCGAGAGCATTTCCGTGCTGAAGGACGCCTCCGCTACCATTTACGGTCTGGGCGCCCAGAACGGTGTGATCCTCATCACCACCAAGAAGGGCCAGATCAAGAAGCCCAGCGTGAACTTCAGCGCCAACCTCTCTCTGGCCGCTCCCGTCGTTCCCCGTCAGGTAGAAAGCTGGACCTCCTTCATGAAGTGGGAGAATGCCATGTCTGACGTAGGTAAGATGGGTCACCGCTGGGAGGATGCCCAGATTGCCGCCTATGAAAACGGCGATGCTACCTGGACCGACTCGAAAGGCAACGTCCACGATGCCATCTACACCGACTGGTACAACGAGATTTACCGCAAGGTGGCTGTGAACAAGCAGTTCAATATCTCCATCAGAGGTGGTAACGAGCTGGTGAACTACTACTTCGGTGGTGGTTATGCCGACGATAACCCTATCCTGAAGGGTGACTCCTATGGTTACAAGCGTTACAACTTCAACGCCAACGTGTCCGTGAAGCTCCTTCCGGAACTGACCATGAACTATGCCTCCAACTTCCGTCAGAGCTCGACCAATGGTATGGGTGACTTTGACCTGGACTGGAACATCTTCTACTACATCTATCAGTCCAATCCTACCGTGGGCGTTCATCCCAAGAACAATCCGGCCCACTATACGGATGTGGAAGAGCACCTGAACCCTGTGGCCCTGCTGGATACCGAAACCACCGGTTTCACCAAGACCGACCGCAAGGATTTCTCCAATACTGTTGACTTTATTTATGAAGCTCCCTTCCTGAAGGGCCTCAGATTCCAGGCTACCGGTGCCTACGACTTCGGCCGCAGCAAGCAGCGCACGCTGGTGAAGAGTTTCATGCTCTACGACTATGAGAGCGACGAGCCCGCCTACAAGTGGGATAATGCCCGTAACGAGACCGAATACGCCGAGATGTGGAACGACAACTCCCGTATCTATGGCCGTTTCCAGGCTATGTTCGACCGTCAGTTCGGCCGTCACAATGTGTCTGCCATGGTGGGTGCCGAACTTACCAGCATCACCAACGCCATGATCGGCGCATCCCGCTTCTATGGCCCGGACAAGTCCCAGTTCCTGTACACGCACGACGTGATCAACCGGGGTCTGGATTCCCGTGACGACAACCAGGGTACCCGCAGTACTACCCGTACCGCCGGTTACATCGGCCGTCTCAACTACAACTACATGGGTAAGTACCTGGTGGAACTCATGGGCCGTTACGACGGTAGCTACATGTACCAGCCCGGCAAGCGCTGGAGCTTCTTCCCCTCCTACTCCCTGGGTTGGCGTATCTCCGAAGAGAAATTCTTCAAGAACCTCTTCCCTTATGTGAACAACCTCAAGTTCCGCTGGTCCGACGGTTTCACCGGCTCCCCTCAGGGCAGCGCCTATGCCTACATCAATGGCTATACCTCCAGCGGCTCCTGGGTATTCTCCGACGGCAAGACCACCACGGCTTATGCCAACAGCTCCGTGGCCAACACCGTTCTCACCTGGGCCAAGGTCCGCATGATGGACTTCGGTGTGGACTGGGAACTGTGGCAGGGTAAGTTCGGCGGTACCTTCGACTGGTTCAGACGTGAGATGAAAGGTCTGGCCGCCACCCGCAGCGTTTCCCTCCCTGAGTTCTATGCTGTAGACCTCCCTTCCGAGAACCTGAACCGCACCGAGAACCAGGGTCTGGAACTCTCCCTATACCACCGCAACAGCATCGGTCACTTCAACTATCGCATCCAGGGTACCGCTACCTTCTCCCGCAACCGCTACACCTATGTGGAGAGTGAGAAGACCAATACCTCCTACGGTTCCCAGATGGATTACTGGAAGAACGGATACCTGAACCGTTGGCAGGGTTACTATGGCGGCAGCACCTATCACTGGACCGGCGAACGCTTCACTTCCATCGACCAGGCCAGCTCCAGCCAGGTGCTCTATTCCGCCCTCAGCTCCAACGAAGGCAACCGTGCCCTCATCGTGGGCCAGTACATGCTGGAAGACCGCAACGGTAACGGTTACATCGACGGTGATGATGTGTACTACACCTGGGGCGGCGGCAACCCTCCGCTCCAGTTCGGTCTCACCTTCAGCGGCAGCTACAAGAACTTTGACTTCAGCCTCATCTTCAACGGTGCTACCATGAAGTACAAAGGTTACGGCCTCAGCGCCTACTCCGGTTACGGCTTCCTCAACTACCTGCCTTCGCAGTACACGAATGCCTATCACGTGGCCACCTACGGCGCCGATCCCTGGGATCCCGCCACGCAGTGGGAAACCGGTTACTGGCCGGCTCTGGTACGTCTGAGCCAGGTGGGTTCCTACAACAGCCCTACCTACGGTGTCAATCAGCCGTACAACTTCGTGAACGCCACTTATCTGCGTCTTAAGACCATCGAACTGGGTTACCGCTTCAGCCCCGAATTCCTCAAGAAGGCCGGCATCAAGAGCGCCCGTGTGTTCTTCAACGGTGGTAACCTCTTTACTATCTGCAACAAGTTCCTGAAGTACGTGGATCCTGAATCCAACGACCAGGGTCGTGCCGGTGGTGAATTCCAGATCAACAAGACCTACAACTTCGGCTTCAATCTCAACTTCTAATCCTGCATGAAAATGAAAAAGATATTCAAATATATTCTCATTGCCGGACTCACCCTCGGATTCACTTCCTGCGACAAGTTCTTTGACAACATGGAAGGCGACCTGAGCAAGGTAGCCGCCGAAGACCTGCTGAACTCTGAAAATGGTCTGCTGGCCCTGCTGGCCGACCTGTATGGCAATCTTCCTGGCCTGAGCCTTTCCGACAATGACAAGTACCAGATGTTCGGTGCCGGCGCCCGCGACCTTCCCGCCTACGCCAATACGGTTTCCGGTTTCTGGAACTACAAGGCCGTTCGTGCCGTGAACGTATTCCTCAAGGCTATCGAGGACTGCCGCGCTAAGGGTGTCCTGGATAACGCTACCGCCGACCGCTACAAGGGCGAGGCTCTCTTTATCCGCGCTTACTACTACTTTGGCAGCGTCCGCGTCTATGGCGGTGTTCCCATCGTGGAAGAAGACCTGAGCGGTTACTATGGTACCGACGAGGAAGACAAGCTCTATGTTCCCCGTTCTACCGAAAAGGAAACCTGGGACTGGGTTATCGACCAGCTTGAAAAGGCTGCCGAACTGCTTCCCGAATCCCAGACCCAGGAAATGCGTGCCAACAGGTATTCTGCTTACGCCCTGGAAGCCCGCGTCGCCCTCTGGGCCGCTTCCGTGAGTAAATACTGGGACCGTGCCGCCCTCAGCTCCAAGTACGAGGCTGTGCAGCTGAAACTTTCCTACATGGAGAACAGCTATGCCAGTGCTTATTATCAGAAGGCCATCGATGCCGCTACCAAGGTGATCGAGTCTCCTTATAAGCTCTATGGTGGCAATCCCAACGATATCAAGGCCGCCATTACCAACCTCACCGACCTCTTCCAGACCTGGAAGGGCGAAGAAGGCCTCTTCGGCCGTTCCTACGCTACGGGTGGTGACGACTCCAATGCCGCTGCCGGCTGGGTGCCCAACCAGTGGGCTTCCGGTTACACCGGAACCGGTGTTGCCAGCTATGCCGTTACCCTGAACCTGGCCGATGAATACGACTACTATGCCAGCGAGAGCAACCGTGCCCGCAAGGATGGTAAGATCCAGACCCTGGTGAGCGGTGACGAGAACGCCTACCTGAACGATCCCGAAGTCGAGTTCACCTCCGACAAGGTGGCTTCCTACAAGCACTATAATACTGTTGACGAGCCCTTCCTCCTGAAGGATGCCCGTTTCCAGGCCTGGGTGCTCTATCCCGGTGCTGAATTCCGCGGAGAGATCTACTACGCACAGGGTGGTATGGTGAAGCCCGATGGTACCGTCGAGGTGTATCCCAATACCAAGGCTAACGGCGACGGTAACTACAAGTACTATGTCAAGGGTGCCAATGAGAAGGACGCCAACCAGAAGGATACTGTCTGGGCATACGGCGGCAAGGGTCAGAACAACTCTTCCTTCATGGCCCTCACCACTGACAAGAACACGAACAACCGTAACGCCTACTGCTTCACGCCCCGTAAGTTCGTGGCCCAGAAGGCTACCGCTACCGTTCAGTCTCCTTACTATGACATCCGCTACGCCGAAGTGCTCCTGACCTATGCCGAGGCCGTGGTCGAGAGTAACCTGGGTGACAAGACGCTGGCTGCCAAGTGCCTGAACGAGGTACGTCACCGTGCCGGCTTCACCGACGACGTGGAACTCACCCTGGACAATGTCCTTCACGAGTGGAAGGTAGAATTCCCCTTCGAGAACAAGTGGTCCAACGTGCTGTACCGCCGTCGTGGTTTCTACAACCCCAACAACACCAACAACAAGGAAGAGGGTACCCTGGGCAAGAAGCTCACCCTGATCCCGATGGCCGATATTTCCTCGGGTAAGGCACAGTACATTTTCCTCCGTGCCCTGCCGGTCGTATCCATGTCCAAATACTGGGGCTCCAATCCTACTCTGTCGTACACTGGCAACTACTACAGCCATATTGCCAACTACAAGAACGACAAGATTGTGGATAACAACAGACTTCCCGGAGAATAATATTATTATTTAGCAATGAAAAAGTTTATTATATCGATTTCTCTTCTGTTGGCGGCTCTTTCCGTTACGGTTTCCTGCTCCATGTTCAAGCTGGACAACTTTGACGGCCCCAACGCAGAGGTTACCGGCAAACTCATTGATGTTGTGACCGGTGAGATGTTAAGCCTGGAAGCGGCCCAGAGCCAGACCTTCAGCTGGACGACCTGGTCGTATGTCACCACTACCAACTATGGCGCTATCGTCGTATACGAGCAGGGTTATGTTCCCCCGACCTGGGAAGGCAAGCCCGAGGACTATACGGGTAAGGACAGCGGCCAGCCCTGGCTGGTCCGTTTCGACGGCCTCTATACCAACACGCTGGTCTTCGCAGGTACCTACAAGTACTCCCTGCAGAAGATGCTGCCTTGCTATGATCCCGAAGCCGGCAAGGACACCTTTGTCCTGAAGGAAGGAAAGAACCGCATGGATATCAGCGTGCTTCCTTTCTGCCGCGTGAAGAATCCCGTGATCAGCTACGATGCTGCCTCCAAGAAGATGATTGCCCAATTCTATGTGGAGCTGGGTGACCCGAGCCGCGCCAACAAGATTTCCAATGTTGCTTTCTGCGCCAACACCCAGCTGTTCGTGGGCTGCAACAACCTGAATCTGGCCAAGGATCACAAGCCTGCAAAGGCCCAGGATATCAAGCCGGGTGAGCTTGTCACCCTGGAGATTGATACCACCGCTCCCGAGAATGCCGACTTGTTCAAGTACTCTACGCAGGACCGTTATTTCCGTATCGCCGCCATGGCCGAAGGTAACGGTTACAACACGGAAAAGAACAAGTACTACAACTTCTCTCCTATCTTCAAGGTTTCTGCCGACTTCTCCAAGATCGAGCAGGTGAAATGGGATGATGTTCAGTGGTAAACTCCCTAAAGGAATACTGAATTATGAAAAAAATAACTGGTTTATTGATTATCGGCCTTTCCTTGGTGCTCTCCTGCACCAAGGAGGGTGCCTCCTCGGTTAACAAGATCGAAGATCTGTATACCGTACCTGCCGATGCCGTGACCATGCCTGCCCTTTCGGCTGCCAAGTCTACCTGGTCTCTCGACAGACGTTACTTCGACCTGTCCTTCGGCGGAGTTCTCTCCACCCGACTGGTGGGCTATGACGCCCTCCTGGCTTCCGGTCAGTATGTGCTGGGCGCCGACGAAATCGGCAAAGCTGTCCTGGCCAAGACCACGCTGAACGGCGTAGCTGCCCAGGAAGGTTTCATTACCGTGAACAGCAAAGACGGCAATTATATCATCACCGCCCAGATTGACGGCGGCGTGTTCTCCTGGAGCGGTCCGCTGCCCTTCGTGGCCGACCCTGCTCCGCTGGCCCTCTCCACGGTTCTCCAGGCCCAGAGCAACAAGGGTAACGGCGTGAACAGCCTTACCATGCAGCTGGCCTCTAACAGCGAAATCTACCAGGTAGGCGAAGGCAAGTACCTCGCTCTGGATATCTACAGCGAAGACGGTTACCTGCACGAAGGTTCCTACAAGGCCTGCACCGTAGGTGGAACCATCAATGCCGGTGAATTCGGCATCGGTTATGATACCACGATGCAGTTCGGCGAACAGGTCTACGAAATGAAAGACTGGGGTACCTGCCTGTGGACGGTTGCCAATGGCGCCGCTACGGCTGAAAAGATCACCAGCGGTGTCGTCAATGTGACCAGCCGTGAGGAAAAGGTAGAAGGCAAGGATGTGACCATCTGGACCATCTCCTGGGGCGTGAACTATCCCGTGGAGGTGCTCTTCGACGGCGCTATCCCCGCTCTCACCAAGCCCAAGAAGCCCGCAGGTCCCGTGAAGCCCACTCATACCTTCACCGAGGATGAGCTCCAGGCTGTCACCACCCAGCAGGGCGCCCTTGTGGAAGGTGTCAAGAAGCACCCCATCCACATTTTCGATGCCGACAAGAACGAGGTGGCTTATCTGGAACTGCTCATCGCCGAAGGTGATGATGACTATTCCGGCTCTTATCCCAGCACCTCCTATGCCAGCGCAGCCGGTCAGATGGCCGATGGTTGGGAATTCGACGGTACGGCCTTCGGTATGGGCTACATGTCCGGCGGTTCCTATTATATCAACGCTGCCGGTGAAAAGGCTTTCCTGGGTGCAGGAAAAGTTACCGTTGAGGTGACCAAGATTGCCCAGGGTGCTTACAGCTTCACCTGCCCGTTCTTCGACTTCCCGGCCGCTGGTCCGGACTACGTTCCTGAGGAAGGTGGTGATGACGATGTCACCGGTGATGTCGTTCTCAAGCTCACTTCCGGTCTTACCTACACCATGGAGGATGTGACTTCCTCCAACACGGCTGCTGGCGGTGTCGCTCTCAGCGGCGTGACCCTCTGGAGAGTGACCGTATCCGATGCCTCCGGTAAGGTGGCTGCCTTTGATCTTGGAACCGATGCCGGTTCCAGCGATCTGGCAGGAAGCTATACTGTCATGTCTTATCCGGATGCTCCTGGCAAGGCCGGTAATGGTTGGGGTGTTGCTGCCTGGAACTACTTTGGCGGTTGCTACTTCCAGGTGGACGGTGCATACTATTTCATCCCTGTGGATGCGACCATCGTTGTCTCTTCCAATGCCGACGGAACCCTCAAGATCAGATTTGAAGGTTCCATCCAGAAGGATGACAATTCCGATGGCGGTCAGGGCGGTGTGCTCCTGAACAATATTGCTAAGTCCTAAGCGCTTTTACAGCGGAATAAACATTTGAACAGAGGAGGAATGCATTTCCTCCTCTGTTTGTATAACTTTGTGAGCAATAACACTATTAACACTTGATATGAAAAAAGTATTAACTATTCTGGCTGCTGTCGCCCTGGCAGTCAGCTCCCTGGGAGCACAGGAACTCACCAACTTTGCCTTTGGCAACCGTGGTCCCCGCATCGTTTCTCCTGAAGTAAAGGATGGAAAGGTCACTTTCCGCCTCAGTGCCAACTACGCTACCCGTGTTCAGCTGTCCGGCAACTGGATGGCCAACCCCTGGACGGGCGTGGAAGAAATGAGCAAAGGTGAAGGCGGCATCTGGGAAATCACCATCGACGCACCCGAACCGGAAATCTATACTTACAACTTCATCGTGGACGGTGTTTCCGTGAACGATCCCCTCAACGACAAGGTGCAGCGTGACGGTACTCGCTACCTGAACATGCTCTTTATCCCCGGCGAGCGCAGCGAGAATTATTATGAGGCCACCAAGCACGGCTCCGTGACCACCCGCTGGTACGACAGCCCCAGCCTGGGTTACAGCCGCCGCATGGTGGTTTACACGCCTTACGGCTACGAAGCCAACAAGAAAGCCAAATATCCCGTCCTGTACCTGCTGCACGGCGGCGGTGGTGACGAGGAAGCCTGGACCTCCATGGGCCGTGCCGCCCAGATCCTGGACAACCTCATCGAGAAGGGCCTTGCAAAACCCATGATCGTGGTCATGCCCAACGGCAATCCCAACCAGAAGGCCGCCAATACCCTGGGTATCGCTGCCGAGTCCATGGACCGTCAGGATCCCAAGTGGCAGAACGCCTACGTGACTTCCCTGGTGAAGGAAATCGTTCCCTTCATCGACAAGGAGTACCGCACGATTGCCAAGGCCGATGGTCGCGCTATCGCCGGTCTCTCCATGGGTGGTGGCCATACGACATCGGCCACTATCCTTTTCCCTGGCGTGTTCAACTACATCTGCCCGCTTAGCTGCGGTATCCGCGAGAGCGACCATCTGGATGCAGACCTCCTGGGCATCAAGAAAGCCGGCTACAAGCTCTACTGGATCGGTGTAGGTAAGGACGACACTATGGCCTACCAGGGGTCCCTCGTCCTGGACAAGCATCTCACCGGCCTGGATATGCCCCATACCCTCTATGTAAGCGAAGACGCCCATGTCTGGAAGAACTGGCGCCTGTACCTGAACACCTTCGCACAGTTACTTTTTAAGTAGGTAAGATATGAAACGTCTCGTTTCCACTTTAGCACTGAGCATGGCCTTCGCGGCCATGCTTTGTGCACAAGAATACCCTTTCCAGAATACAAAGTTGTCTGAGGAAGAACGCCTGGACAACGCGGTATCTCTCATGACCATCGAGGAAAAGCTGGGCACCCTTGTGGGCCAGGGCGTTCCCCGTTTGGGTATTGCCAATCCCGGTGCCACCGAGGCCATCCACGGCATCGTGCGCGGCGGTGATGCAGACCTCCCCAACCTGGGTAACGCCGGCCAGTTTGGCGGCGGATGGCCCGGTCGGCCCGCACCCAAGTACACGAGCAGCACGGCCTTCCCGCAGGCCTACGGCATCGGCGAAACCTGGGACCGCGAAATGGCCTATATCGTAGGTGACGTCATGTCCTACGAGGCCCGCTTCTATTCCAAGGATGCCCCCTACAAGAGCCTTATCCTGTGGGCTCCCAATGCCGACCTTGCCCGTGATCCCCGCTGGGGCCGCACCGAAGAGAGCTTCGGCGAGGATCCCTATCTCGTCGGCGAGCTGGTAGCGGCCGAGGTGAAGGGTATTCAGGGGAGCGATCCCCGCTACTGGAGAGGTGCTGCCCTCATGAAGCATTTCCTGGCTAATTCCAACGAAGACAACCGCTACAAGACCGACTCCCGCTTTGACGAGAAGCTCTTCCGCGAATACTACAGCTACGGCTTCTGGAAGGGCGCAAGGGCTGGTGCCATGTCCCTCATGACGGCCTATAACGCCTACAACGGCGTGCCCTGCATTGCTAATTCCTTCATCAAAGAGATTTTGATTGACGAATGGGGAATGAAGGGTACTATTGTGGACGATGCCGGTGCGCTGCCCTTCCTGTACATGCCTCAGATGCACGGCTATGCCAAGGATGTGAACGAGGCCATTCAGATGGCTCTGGACGCCGGCCTGTCGCGCTTCATCGACTCCCGCTTCGAGCAGGTGAAGGCCGCCTGGGATGCCGGTTTCCTTTCTGAGGCTACCGTGAACGAGCGCACCAAGGCCAACCTGCGCACCATGCTCAAACTGGGCCTGATGGATGCGGAGTGCCCTTACGACCAGCAGTCCTTCGGCTCGGACGAAGACCTTCCCTGGGAGCGCCAGGAATTCAAGGACAAGGCCCGCCTGGTAACGCAGAAGTCCATTGTGCTCCTGAAGAACGAGAAAAACATCCTTCCTATTGATATTCAGAAAGTGAAAAAGATTGCGGTCTTTGGAAACCGCGCCGAGAAAGTGCTCAAGGACTGGTACGGCGCCAAGCCCAGTTACCGCGTGAGCCCGCTGGAGGGCATCCAGGCCAAGGTGGCCGGCACCGACGTAGAGGTGAAGTTCCAGCGCTGGGACTCCGACGGCAGCGCGCAGGAGCTGGCCAGGTGGGCCGATGTGTGTATCGTCTGCGTGGGTAACCACCCCGGCACCAGCCCTGACTGGGACAGCCAGAGCGTCCAGAGCCCCTGGGCCTACGGCACCGTGGCCGGCGACGGCCGCGAAGCCCTGGACCGCCGCAGCCTGCAGCTGGAGACCGAAGACCTGATCAAGGTGGTCTGGCAGGCCAACCACAATACCGTGGTGACCCTTATCTCCAGCTTCCCCTTTGCCATCAACTGGACCGCGAAGAACGTGCCCGGCATCGTGCACCTGACGCAGTGCAGCCAGGAACTGGGCAATGCCCTGGCCGATGTCCTCTTCGGAGACTATAACCCTGCCGGACGCCTTACCCAGACGTGGGTGAGCGACATCCTGGATCTGCCCAACATGCTGGACTACGACATCCGTCATGGCCGCACGTATATGTATGCCAAGGCCAAGCCCATCTACCCGTTCGGCTATGGCCTCAGCTATACGCGTTTCAAGTATTCTCGTATGAAAGTAAAGAAGGACGGCGACAACTATGTGGTGTCCTTCCGGCTCAAGAATACCGGCAAGCGTGACGGTGAGGAGGTTGTGCAGCTCTATGCCAAGTTCCGGGGAGACGACGCCTCCAAGCGCCTGCGTGGCTTCGAGCGCGTGGCTGTGAAGGCAGGGGAGACCGTGGAGGTAAAGCTGGCAGTTCCGGCCGATGACCTCAAACTCTGGGATACGGAGAAGCATGCGTGGGCTTTCAGCGGCAAGCGTGTGAAGCTGCTGGTGGGCGCCTCCTCGGCCGATATCCGTCTTTCAAAACGGGTCCGCTTCTGAAGAGGCCTTGCACAAATAGAAAACTATTTGAACATACGAGAATGTGTAGCCCGGTTATTCTGGTTACATTTGCTGCGGACAAAACAATAGCCATTTACTAACTATTTTTTATCACTATTTATGAAAACCAATTCTTTTTTCAGACGGTTTGCATCGTTGTGCATGGGAGTTATCCTGAGCGCATCCATGCTTTCTGCTCAGAACAAGGTTGTCAAGGGCGTCGTCCTTGATGAAACCGACCAGGGCGTCATCGGCGCCGCGGTCATGATTAAAGGAACTGCCAATGGTGTTGCTACCGACATCGACGGTAATTTCTCCCTTACATGTTCCCCTAAGGATATCCTGGAGGTATCCAGCGTGGGCTACAAGACGGTAGAAGTTGCCGTTGGAAACCAGTCCGAACTCAAGATTCATCTGGAGCTGGACAACCAGATCCTGGACGACGTCGTAGTTATCGGTTACGGTACCACCCGTGCCAAGAACTTCACCGGTTCCGTAGATGTTATGAAGACCAGCGGTGACGCGCCTGTCGCCAACCTGGGCCTGAATAACCTGGCCGACATGATGCGCGGCCGCCTGTCCGGTGTAATCATGGGTGCAGAGTCGGCCACCGTGGGCGGTAACGCCAGCATTCGCGTGCGCGGCCGCCGCTCCATCAACTCTACCAGCAGCGCTCCGCTCCTGGTGGTGAACGGTGTCATCTTCACCGGTAACCTGGAAGACCTGGACCAGAACTCCATCGAGTCCATCAGCGTCCTCAAGGATGCTACCTCCCTGGCTGCTTACGGTTCCAAGGCCGCCAACGGTGTTATCATGATTACCTTAAAGAAGGGTGAGGAAGGAAAGCCCGTGATCAACTTCACTACTTCCCACCAGTTCTCTACCCGTTCCTATCGTCAGCGTTTCCTTTCTCCGGAGAACTACATCAAGTTCGTCAACGCCCGCAAGGGTTCCGACGACCTCACCAACACTTCCTGGATGTCCTTCCTGGAGAAGGCCAACTACGAAGCCGGAAAGACCACCGACTGGTTTGACCTGAGCACGCGCGTAGGTTACACCCAGAACTACAACCTGAGCTTCAGCGGCCGCACCCAGAACTCCAATTACTATGTGGCGCTGGGCCGCTCGGACCAGAAGGGTATGACCAAGGGCAACGCTTTCACGCGTAACAACATCTCCCTCAACCTGAGCTCCAAGATTACCAAGAGCATCGAAGTGGGTGCCAACATGGCTTTCACCAATTCCTTCGATGATTCCGTGGCTGCCAATATTTCCTATAAGAACTCTCCCTACATGGAGCCGTACCTGCCCGACGGCAAGACGCTCCGTTATTATGTAGAAGGTGTGAACGCTTCTTCCGTGAACCCGCTGTGGACCGTGGGCCGCGAGAAGGACAACCGCCGTTTCAACCTCAACATCGGCGGTTTCGTGAGCATCAACATCCCCTGGGTGAAGGGTCTCAACTTCAAGATGAACGCTTCCTACACCAAGGTGCAGTCCAAGAACTACAGCTTCACCCATGAGAACAACACCGTAGCCCTGCTCTCAAACGATATCGAAGGCAAGGGACAGACGGCCGAATACTACAATCTGGCCAACGCCAGCGGTTCCATCGACAGCTCCGCCAGCGAGAACTGGGTGATGGATGCCATCCTCTCCTACACCCGCAGCTTCGGGCAGCACTACGTAAACGCCTCCCTGGTGTACACCCGTGACAGCGCCGAGTCTACCAGCGAAAGCGTGGGCGGAAAGGGCTTCACCGAGGCCGGTAATACTCTCACCGGCTGGTATGGCCTGGGTAATGCCGATGTCAAGACGGTGAACAACCCTACCTACAGCCTGCACACCGACGTAGGTTATCTGGTTCGCGCCATCTATTCTTATAAGGATACCTACCACTTCAACGCTTCCCTGCGCCGTGACGGTTCCTCCGTGTTCGGTGCCGAGAACAAGTGGGGTAACTTCCCTGCAGTCGGTGCTGCCTGGACCATGACCAATGAAGATTTCATGAAGAAGGTCAGCTGGCTGGACTTCCTCAAACTGAAACTCTCCTGGGGTAAGAACGGTGCCCAGACGCTGGCTCCTTACGGTACCCTTTCCACCATCGCAGTGGCCAAGGGCGGCCAAATCCCCAACTACTATGGCGGTACCACCCACTGGGGCCAGAAACTGGCTACCCTCGGTAACCCCACGCTGGCCTGGCAGACCACCACTTCCTGGAACGGAGGCTTCGAGGCTGACTTCCTCAAGGGACGTCTCCATGTGGACGTGAACGCATACTTCTCCAAGACCACCGACCAGATCTTCGACCGCAACATCCCCGTGATGACCGCCGGTATCACCACCCAGAAGGCTACCATGGGCCGCGTGGACAACAAGGGTATCGAGATTAACTTCAATACCGTTCCCGTCAAGACGAAGAGCGTTACTTGGAACTCCGACTTCGTGTTCACCCTCAACCGCAACAAGATTGTGGACCTCTACGGTGACGGTCAGGACGACAAGACCAGCAGCCTGTTCATCGGCCATCCTATCAATACCATCTACGGTTATCGCAACGAAGGCATCTTCCAGGAAGGCGAGTACGCCGGACAGCCCATCTTCCTTACCAAGGACGGTGAGCCCACCAACAATCCTTCCGAAGACGACCGCGTCATCCTGGGTTCCGGAGACGAGAACTTCCGTCTCTCCTGGTCCAACACCGTACGCTTTGGCAACTGGCAGTTCTACATGCTCATCCAGGGTATCTTCGGTGGCGGCGGTTATGGCCTTGCCAACAACACCTTCGCTTACAGCACCTACGACACCACGGCTGCATGCTCGGCTTTCGATATCCCGTTCTGGACCAAGCAGGAGCCTAACAACACCTACCCGAAGCCCAACTACAGCGACTCCAAGTACCAGGTGTACAACTCCTTCGGCCATGTCCGTCTGCAGGATCTCTCCATCTCCTACAACCTGAGTGACGTCGCCAAGAAGATCGGCCTGCGCAGCGTTCGCGCTACCCTCAGTGGCCGCAACCTGTTCTACATCGCTCCTTTCTGGAAGATGAGTGACCCTGAGAACCGCAGCGGTTACGGAATCGGTATTCCCCGTGCCGTTACCCTGGGCATTAATGTAACCCTTTAATCCCTTGCCAATCATGAAAACAATGAAATATATTCTTGGTGCTGTTCTGGGCTTGATGGCTGTTTCTTGCCTGTCAGATAAGGAATTTCTGGAGGAAAAGCCCAAATCCCAGCTTACGATTGCCAATGCCTACAATACATCCGATCAGATTGTAAACACGCTTCTGACGGGTTACTTCGAGTTTGAAGAACTCTATTTCCCCGGTGCCATGGGTCAGGGCCTTTGCTACAATACCTTCACCGGTACCGATATGGTGGACAACAAGTACCAGCTGGGTTCTGCTCAGCACATGAGCAACTTCACCGCTGCCTGGTCCACCACTTCCACCCTGCCCAAGAGCATCTGGGACAAGTTCTACAAGGTGGTCTCCTATGCCAACCTGGCTCTTGCCAAGATGGACGAAGTGTCCTGGGCCAGCGAGGATGCCAAGGCCCGTGTGACCGGTGAGGCCAAGTTCCTCCGCGGTCTTTCCTATCTGCGTCTGGCCGAGCTTTTCGGTGGCGTTCCGCTGGTCATCGAGTATACCGAGACCCCTAACTACGCTTATGACCGTGCCAGCCGCAAGGAAACCTACGAGGTTGCTATCACCGACCTTCGTGACGCCTATGCCGCCCTTCCCTGGGATGTGACGGCCGAATATGGTCGCGCCGGCAAGGGCGCCGCAGGTATGTACCTGGCCGAAGCCCTCATTGCCCTCGGCGTGGAAGACGGTGACAAGGTGGCCGACTTCAACGAGGCTGCAACCATTGCACAGACTGTGATCGATCACCATCCCATGATGACCAGCCGTTTCGGTGTCCGTAACATCGGCGCTACCGGTGAACACTACGGTATTCCCAACGAGGATCCCGACGGTAACGTGTACACGGACCTGTTCGTCGCCCAGAATATCGTGAGCCCTGCCAATACCGAGGCTATCTGGGTAATGGTATCCGCTCCCGACTACGCTACCTTCGCTGCCAACGGCGGTGAGTTCTTCAATCCTACGCCCGGTGGCCGCCGCTGCAATACGCTGGGTCTGAGCCCCGCTCTGCAGGACTACGAATGGGCCACCGAGTTCAAGGAACCAGGTGCGGCCGACGGCCCTTGGAAGGCTTTCTCCGCCAAATACGGCGGCGCCATGTCTCCTGCCAGCCACGGTGGTACCGGTTGGGCTCAGGTAACTCCTACCTGGTATGCTTCCTATACCCAGTGGGATAATGAGCACAACAACAACTCCCTGGGTCAGGATTTGCGTTACATTGAGGATGTCACTGTGAAGACCGAGTTCATGTGCTGCGATGACAAGCACTCCATGTACGAGAAGAAGGTGGGCTGGAACCACATCAAGCGTGAAACCCCCGAACTCTGCGGTATCTTCTTCCCCATCTGGTACAAGGAGACTCCTTTCGACCTGTGGGACTACGATCCTCAGGATCCCGGCTTCAGCTGGTTCGGCAAGTATATCAACTTCTACCGTTCCAAGTATGCCGCCCGTACCCCGGAAGTGTACTTCCTCCTTGCCGAGGCCAAGCTCCGCGCCGGTGATGCTGCGGGTGCCAAGGATGCCGTCAACGCCGTCCGTAACCGTGTCAACGCCAAGCCTTTTGACAGCGTTACCATCGACACCATCCTGGATGAGCGTGGCCGTGAACTCCTGTATGAGGAATTCCGCTGGGCTACCTTCCTGCGCATGAAACCCGCCGAGTGGAAGAAGCGCATCTACGACCATGGCATGTATTCGGCCCGTACCGGAACCGATCCTGCCACTCTGTTCCCCAACACCCGTCGCTGGGCCGAGGATACCGGAGAAATCAAGTTCGACCTGTGGCCTATCCCTCAGACCTACATCGACCTCAATACGGGCTCTGACGGTCTCAAGCAGAATCCCGGTTGGACGGCCGAGTAATTGAACCCTTTGTAAAAGATTTGAACAGAAGCGGAAGGTACTACTTTCCGCTTTTGTTTAATTTTGCAGCAGCAAATCCTTATTGTTTAACACAGATATGAAAAAGCTATTTATCGCATTGGCCGCACTGGCCATCGGCCTGTCGGCGAACGCCCAGCAGGCCCTGTTCGGAGGCCCTTCCGTGGAGTCTCCCGTGATTAACGAAGACGGTACCGTCACGTTCCGTTTCCTGGCTCCCAAGGCCATCAAGGTGGAAGTGACCGGAGATTTCCTTCCCACCGAGAAGCGGGAAGTGGAGTTTAACGGCAACAAGATGACCTTCGACGCTCCCGGCGTGGGTGTGTTCAAGGAGGGGAAAGGCGGCGTGTGGGAGTATACCACTCCTTTTGTGGTGGCTCCTGACATGTATAACTACACTTTCCGTGTAGACGGCGTGAGCCAGATTGACCCGCACAACATGTGGGTGAACCGTGACGTGGCCAGCCTCACCAGCGTGCTGCTGGTTCCCGCCAAGGGCGAGCGCAGCGACCTCTACGCCATCCACAAGGTTCCGCACGGCACCGTTTCCAAGGTTTGGTATCCTTCCAAGACTGCCGGTTTTGACCGTCGTCTGACCGTGTACACTCCGGCCGGTTACGAGACCTCCAAGGCCAAGTATCCCGTGCTGTATGTGCTCCACGG
>CAMODD010000013.1:0-38230 GCA_946611215.1 uncultured Bacteroidales bacterium
CCGGCATCCTCGATCCTCGCGACACCTACAAGAACGCCGCCGAGTGGGAAGAGAAGGCCAAGGACCTCGCCGCCCGCTTCATCAAGAACTTCCACAAGTACGAGTCCAACAAGGCCGGCAAGGCCCTCGTAAAGGCTGGTCCCGTACTCTAAGTCTTATACCTTATATAAAAAAGGACCGACTCTTTTGAGCCGGTCTTTTTTTTGTACGTTTTGTTTTAAATTGTAATGGATATTTTGCTTTTTGGCTATGGATTGTTGTGAATAAAGGCGCATATCTGTCTTATATGAATGCTTTATACGATTTAGCAGGGTATGATAAACTGTAAGTGTTTTCCTATTTTTCTTGCTTTTGGAGATTTTATTTCGTATTTTTCGCCCATAAATATCTTACCTTATGAAGGAGTATCTTTCGGTTCTTCTGTTTTTGTTTATTTCTCTGCTTGTCGGAGAACCTGCCCATGCGCAGAAATCGTTCAAGGTTTCCGGTACGGTGACCGATACGGCGGGCGAGCCTATTGCGGGCGTGTCTGTGATTTGTCCGGCGAATAAGCAGGGCGCGATTACGGATGCAAAGGGGAATTATATCCTTTCAGCCGCATCTTCCACTACAACTATTCAGTTCTCCTTCATGGGATATAAAACCCTGAATGAGAAAGTAAGTGGCCGATCGCAGATCGACGTGGTTATGGAGGAAGATGCTGAGGCCTTGGAAGCTGCCGTGAGCATCGGTTATGGCCTTATCCAGAAACGGGACGATTTTACGGGATCGGCCGTGCAGGTGACCAAGGAACAGATTGCTATGCGTCCAGCCGACCGTATCGATAACTTGCTGGTCGGCGCTGTGCCTGGTATGAACGTTATTGAGGATTCCTCCAACGGTCGCCCTTCGGTGAAGATCCGTATCCGTGGCGACGGCTCCCTCAGTGCCTCCAATGAGCCGCTGTGGATTATTGATGGCGTGCCGGTGTTTCAGGGAACTAAATCAAACTCTGTGACAGGTACATCCTATACGGTGAGCCCGCTTTCGTATATGAACCCGGACGATATAGAGTCCATTACCGTTCTCAAGGACGCCTCCACCACAACATTGTATGGCGCCGATGGCTCAAATGGTGTTATCCTCGTCACGACCAAAGGCTCCAAGGGTGGTGAGGTGAACTATAATGCTTCGGTCCGTTATGGAGTGTCCTCCCTTGACCGCAGTACTATCAAGAAGATGGTGAGCGGCCCGGAGTATCTGTCGCTGGCCATGGAAGCCTGGACTAATTCTGGCCGTACTCCCTCCACGTTCCCATACCAGGACAACGAGCGCCAGACTTTTTCCAATATGAATTATGACTGGAAAGATGCATATTTGGGCGTGGGACAAACAATCCAGGCCAACTTCTCGGCTGCTGGAGGCGGTGAGAAGATGAACTACGTGCTATCGGCCGGTTGGTTTGACAGCTCTTCTTATGTGAAAGGCAACAACAAGAATCGTTTTTCGCTTTCAGGGAAGACGGATATTCAATTCTCCCAGAAGTTTAAGGCGCAGGTAAAGATGGCTGCCGACTACAATATAGACGACGTTTTCTCTGCCTATAGTTCGTACGATGAAATTCTTCCCATTTTCTCTCCTTATAATGACGACGGAAGTTACCGCTACTACAACTATTATAGCCGGAAAGACGATGGTACGTACGAGGTGGTTCAAGTTACAAACCACGGGAACAAACTCATGACGCGCGACTATGACGAAAATCGGCAGAAAACACTGAATGCAGAAGGCTCCCTGATTCTCACGTTCGTTCCATTCAAGTGGCTTACGCTTACGTCCCATACCAGTGAGCGGCTCATTGCTATTTATGAGTCTGTCTACCATACACGTCGTTCCCTGGATGGCATGAATACGGATGACCCTTCCATGTCCGGTTATTCCAGGCGTGCCGGTGTGTTCAATAGTTCTTTTTATGAAAACCTTCGTGCTAATGCCAAATATAGCTGGAACAAGTTCTCGCTCAATGGTTTTGTGGGAGTAGAGTACAAATCATCAGGGCATTTCTCGCTCAATGCTACCGGTAATGGATTTGCCAACGACAGTATTCGGGAAATCGGTTATGCCGATGCTTCTACCCGCAAAGGCACCTCGTCTCGTTCTGAGACTAAGTCTCTATCATACATTTCCAATGCCAACTTCTCTTACGACCAGCGTTATGTGCTTTCGGCCAATCTGCGTCGTCAAGGAAACTCGGGTTTTAGCGAGTACTCCCGTTGGGGAACGTTTTGGGCCGCCGGTATCAGCTGGAACATACACCGGGAAAAGTTTATGAATTTGCCTTGGCTCAATACCCTTCGCGTGAAGTGGACTTATGGTAGTTCGGGTAACTCTCGTGTCGACTCATCCAGCGCGGATGGCTCCTATGTCATTAATTCTACCCACTCCTATGGCGGAAAAGCCGGCTCTGCCCTGAGCAAACCGGCCAATCCGGGATTGCGCTGGGAAAAGACTTATACCAGCGACTGGATGTTTGATTTCGCGGCTTTTAACAATCGTGTGGAACTAAGCTTTGAATACTATTTGAGAAGGACGAAGGAAGTCCTTTACGACGGCCGCGTATCTTCCATCATCACAGATGGAGGAGTAACCCGTAATATAGGTACCATATCTAACAGAGGTATAGAGTTTACCCTGACCACGGTAAATATCCGTAACGCCAACTTTACCTGGACCACCTCCATCAATGGTGCCCACAACCACAATATGATCGAGGAACTGTACAAGGATACGCATACGGGATTCTTCGATTCCATTTGGGTGGCAGGCCAGTCCAAGGATGCCTTCTGGCTGGTACGCTGGGCAGGCGTAGATCCAGTGAGTGGCGCTCCTATGTGGTATGACATCAACGGAGACCTCACGTATAACTTTTCTCTGGACAACCGTGTATATCTGCCGGAGTATTCCAAGGAACCCATCCTGCAGGGCGGTATATCAAATGATTTCCAGATAGGTCGTTTCAACCTGCGCGTCATGTTTGACTATCGTCTGGGCGGTTGGGATTACATCCCTTTGGAAAACGACGGTTCCGATATCATTGATTACACCGGACGTCCTGCAGTGGAAGAATTGAATCACTGGACTACACCCGGCGTGGGAAATGTCAATCCTCAGTTCCGTTATAAATACGGACCCAATAATGACTGGAACTCTACCCGTTCGCTTTGGAACACGAGCTATCTTCAGCTCCGGAGTATTACGCTGGGATATCGTCTCCCTGAGAGAGTGAACCGTGCCATGCATGTCAAGAACTGCACCGTCAGTATAATTGGGGATAACCTGTTCCTCTGGACTCCCGGTGCGGGCCGGGATAGGAACAGTTACAAAACGCTCAAGTATTCTGATGGTATGCGCCGGGGAATATCGGCCCAGATTTCGTTTAATTTCTAAAGGTTGCCTGTCATGAAGTCTTTTGCTAAATTTATATCTGTTACAGCCATGGCAGCAGCATTGCTGTCTTGCTCCAAGTTGGAGAAAAAGCTCCTGACGGTGGATGTGATCGGCAAGAACACCATCGAGGGTTTCATGAAGGAATATGACGGATATGTGACTACCGGAGAAGGTCTCCATGCCGAGATCCGCACCTTCTATCCTTACTATATCAAGTATGCCGAGATTGCCGGAGACCTCCTGAACATTACAGCCAGCGCTGACGAAGGAGACCAACTGCTGTTCAATTACCAGATGGAGCAGCATCACGTAGCCACTTATCCCCGTACACTCTGGACAAACGGATGGTCCATCGTCACCCAGGTGACGTATATATTGGAGTATGGAGCCCGAAACTTAGAGCAGGACTGGACTGACTCCGAGAAAGAAACCGTGAAAAAGATTATGGCACAGGCTCATTTTGCCAGGGCTTTAGCTATGTTTGACATATGCAATGCCTTTGCCCAACCATATAACTATACGGAAGACCATTCCCATCTGGGCATTCCTATCCTGGCGCATGTGGCATCATTTGACGAAGTGCTCCCTCGCAAAACTGTCAAGGAAGACTATGAACAAATCCTTCAGGATTTGGAAGAGGCCAAGCAACTCTTTATGGAGATTGCTGAGGCTAATCCCTCTGCCGCACAGGTGAAGACCATTACGGATCCTTATCACATTTCCTATATTGCTTGTGAGGCGCTTCTGGCTCGTATCTACCTGTTTATGGAACGATGGGAGGATGCCGCCCGCACGGCAAAGGCTGTGATGGATAAAGTGGAGCTGAGTCCCCGCAGCGAATACATCAATATGTATCGCAACTCCCAGGCAGTCCCTGGCAGAGAGTCCATCCTTCGCATGAATCACTTCAATGCCAACTCTACGCTTTCCCGCTTTTTTGATCCGGTTCGTGGCGCCAGCTTTGAACCTGCCGACATGATGTATACGCTATATGATGCCGATGACATTCGCCGTGAATTGCTGACCTATGTTCCGCAAGCGGGTGAGGAAGGCATCTTGCCTGGGACCACGCCTAAAGCTGTGTGCAAGTACCTGTGGTGGAAGCAGGGCATTGCCGATGAAATGGCTCGCGTGCACGATAATTTCATACTTCGTGTGTCAGAGATGTATCTCATTCACGCAGAAGCTGTGCTGCAGGAGAGCGGTGATACCCAGTCGGCGACCGACGACCTCAAGGCTCTTATCGCCCGTGCAAGGGGAGTTGACGCATCGGCTGTTTCGCTGCCATCGGGAAAGGAAGCCCTGCTGGATGCCGTGAAGAAAGAGAGAGTCAAGGAACTCTGCTACGAGGGGCATCGTCTGTTCGACATTACCCGCCGCAAGGAGGATCTGCTACGAACCAACAATTCTTCTGTGAAAGAAGTAAAGTATCCCAACTATCGTTTCGTATTGCCTATTGACCAGTACGAAATGCAGTCTAACGAAAACATGATTCAGAATGAAGGTTATGGCAAACAATAAGTTCTTTACATTTCTCATACTGTTGGCAGCGCTGGTCGGTCTTACGTCCTGTACCGACCGTCCGGACAGAATGTTTCATGATTTCTTCGTGAGCGTGGCCGATGAGACCGGCTCGGAGACATCTCGAGTACTCTCTACGGACAATAATATGGTGGTTACGTATTACTTTAACCTTGTATCGGAAGAACGCACGGAGCCGCTTACCGTATATTTTGACGTGATATTGGGTGATGGACTAAAGGACGGGGTAGATCTGGAATTCCAGACGGCTAACCGCAGCATCACCTTCCAGCCCGGTATTTATAGGCGCCCGTTTCGTATCAACTACCTGAATCACACGGTGGACCCCAATAAAGATAATACCGTAACGATTGTTATCAAAGAAACGTCGGATCCTAACATAACTATCGGTTATCCGGGCCCCAGCGCCAAGTTCAGTAAACATGTAATTACGAAACACAATTAATATTCAATATTTTAAACACAAAGCGTATGAAAAAGTATGTATTCGCGCTCGCAGCACTGGCCTTTGCGCTGGTGGCTTGTGAAAAGAAAGAGGAAGAAAAGGATACGACTCCGGCACAGCTGGTATCCTTTCAGCTCCTGAAAGCTGACAATGCTTTCCTGGACACGGACTACGCTCCGGAGTCCATCTCTGAAAGCATGCTGATCCGTATCCCCGGTGGTGGCATGGACAAAACCTTCACAGCTACTATCACGGTGGGTGAGCATGACAAACTGTATGTGAACGGCAAAGTTATCGAAGGAACCAAGGCCGGGTTCGAGGGCAAGTATGCCGTGGATATCGAGGTCGTCAACTCCAAGTCCGGCAAAACGGCCGCTTACGAAGTGAAGATTGGTAAGATTCTGGAAAACAAGCTCACCAAGGAAGCCTCATATTCGGAGGGATCGGTTGACATGAAGTCTGATGTATTCCTTTCTGTCAACCCTGAGACCAAGAATCCTTATATTCTGTATTCCAGAAAGAGCACGGTTGAGGCCGCACCCGATGCTAATTACCGCCTGGCCTGCGTGAGCTTTGACGGAAAGGCTTTTGCCAGTGTCGGTACACTGGGCTTTACCGCTGACAGCCGTCAAGCAATAGCCTGCGACTTTGCTTTTTGCGGTTCTGTTCCTTATGTGCTTTATTATGGAGAATCTGCCGCCAGCATTCCTGCCGTCCGTAAATTTGATGGCGCGGAGTGGGCTTATGTAGGAGGCAATGAGTGGGGAACAAAAATCAATGGTTCTTATGGGAAACCCAGTCTGTATTTTGTTTCCGGAAACCCTGTTTTTGTAGCTACTGGCAATATTGGCAAGTCAGATTCCGGTTACCGTAATGCCACCATTTTCACTTTTAATGGTGAAGCCTGGAGCAGTACGTCAGGTATTACCGGTCTTCCCAAGTATGGAGCCAAGGGTGGAACCGACGGCGTCTTTTACGTGGGTGTTCCCGCAGTTGGCGCGGATGGAAGCGTTTACGTTGTCACTTCTTCCAACCAGTATGGTTATTACCTTTTCAAGGCATCCAATAACTGGGAGATGCTGGTGGAAAATTTTGTTCCGGAAGGCGATAAGACGTACGGAGTCCCCAACAGCCTGTCTGCCCAAATTGCTCCCGACGGGTCTGTATATGTGCTTGCAGCCATGGCGGGGCAGGGTAAATATCAGCTTTATAAGTATGACAAAGATGCTTCCAGCTTTAGCGCCTGTGGAACACCTGTCAACTTGACTCCGGGAAGCAGCGATACCGTTTCCGAGACTATGAAGATTGGAATCAATCCGGTAAGCGGAGAAATTATAGGTGTTTACGCCAGCACAGAGAAGGAACTCTATTTCGCTTCCTTTGATAAGGAAAGCGGTTGGAATGAATTTGTAAAGGTGGCTGATGCCGGTATTCTTGCCGCTAAAGATGCTTTTGATCTGGCTTTCGCTCCCGATGGCAATGCCTATATCGTTACGGCGAACGGAACAGGTTTCGATGTATTTAAGTACGGTGTAGAGGAAGACATCCTTCCCGAATAAAGCTAATCTCAAGGGTGCTGGGCAATACTCGGCACCCTTTTCATTCTTTTTTGCCTTGAAGCGATTCCTGTCATTTGTGCTGATGCTTGCGGCGCTTACGCTGCAAGCCCGAGATAAATCTCTTCCCCAGCGTGATTCCCTCCGTGTGGGGAAACTTAAGAACGGATTTACTTATTATATCCTTCCCAATTCGTATCCCAAGGGCGAGGCGGTGTACCGTCTCTTTGTGAAAGCAGGCTCCCTGTATGAGGAGGACCGGCAGCGGGGGCTGGCGCATTTCCTGGAACACCTGGCCTTCAACGGGACCGAACATTTTCCGGAGGACGGAATCATCCGCGTGCTGGAGAGGCATGGCGCGTCTTTCGGCAAGGACCTGAACGCCCACACATCTTACGGCGAGACGGTCTATAAACTGCAGCTGCCCACCGACAATCCGGCCCTGGTGGATACGACGCTGCTCATCCTCAGGGACTGGGCCCGCGGGCTCACCATCGACTCCCTGCAGGTGGAGAAGGAAAGAGGTGTCATCCTCTCCGAACGTCTCCAGCGCCGCAAGGCCGGTCAGGCTGCCAGCGATGCCTTCCTGGAGGAACTGCTGGGGGATTCCCGCTATACTTACAGGCGCACCATCGGCGACACCTCCGTCATCCGGCACTGCACGGTGAAGGACATCCGTGACTTCTATGAGCGTTGGTATCGGCCTTCCCTGATGGCCGTTGCGGTGGTGGGAGACGTAGACCCGGACCTCGTCGAGGCCCGCATCAGGGAGCATTTCTCCTCCATGAAGAACGTCCGTCGGCCTAAGCCCGTACAGTACGGCATCCCGCCCTACAAGGACTTCGAGGTGAAGACGGTCTTCGACTCCACCCTCACGGGAATTGAGCTGGACTTTCTTCAGAAGGCCCCTTACCGCCGCCCCGTGGTAACTGAGGCCGATTACCGCTCCTACCTCCTGCGCAGCGTAGCCAACCGCCTGTGCAAGCAGCGCCTCGCCCGTATCTCTTTCGAAGGCAAGGCCTACAAGGACGTGAGCCTGGGCGTCTCCGGCCTGCTGGGCGTGACCGACGTCACCGATCTCTCCGTGGAACTGCAGAAGGGGAAGGTGGCCGATGGCATCGCGCAGGCCCTCGCCGCCGCCCGCCAGATCCTGGACTACGGCTTTACCGAAATGGAGATCGAGCCGGTCAGACGTAGCCTGCTGCTCTCTGCCCGCAATCGCACCAATCCGCAGAGCCGGACGGCATCGGCCTCGCTGATGGACGAGGTGTACAATGCGTATTACGTGGGCGACGCCCTCCTTTCGCCCCGGACGGAATATGAGCTTGCGCAGAAGTATCTGCCGACGGTGGACTCGCTCTCGCTCGTATCCTTCATCCAAGACATCTACGCGCGCGGGGCTTTCCACGCCATCTTGCGTGCGCCTGCTTCCCTTCGCGGGGAGTGCGGGGGACTGGATTCCCTTATCCAAACATCCTTTGCCCAAAAGCCCGGGCCTTACCGCCTGGCCATGGACATTCCGGCCGAACTGGGCGATATCCCGGCTCCCGGCCGCATCGTTTCCGAACAGTTCCACCCCGAACTGAACCTGGTGGACTGGACGCTGTCGAACGGGGCCCGCGTCATATATCGTCAATCGGCCCTGAGCCGTAATAAGGTGGGCATCTCCGGCTGCAGGGCCGGCGGCTTCAGCGCCCTCGATTCGACGGACTATTACAACGGTATCTTCGCCGACAGAGTGGTCCCCGGCAGCGGCGCCGGCGCATTCTCGCGCGATGGACTGCGCTTCTTCCTGTCGGGCAGCTCGGCATCGGCCCTCTTTGTGGGCGCAGACTCCCGTACGGGCATCATAGCATCGGCCGAGAAAGAGGATATGGAGACCATGTTTCGCCTGCTCTACCTGCGCTGGACGCAGCCGCGCGTGGATGAGGACTACGCCCGCCTGCTCATCCAAAAGTCCGTGGACGCCTACCGTGTCAAGGAACGCGACCCGCAGGAGGAATTCTCCCGCGAGCTGGGCTGGCTGCTCAGCGGCGCCAACTACACGAACGCGGAGATAACCGACTCCCTTATCCTCTCCCGCGTGCAGCCGGAGCGCTTCCTCACGGTCTTCAACCAGATGTACGGCAGCGCCGACGGCTATGTCTTCGTGGTGACGGCCGACATCGGGGCCGATGAAATCCGCCCCCTCGTGGAGCAGTACCTGGCCGCCCTTCCTGGCGGACCGGCCCGCACGAAGCGCGTCGCGCCCGACCGCGTGATTCCGAAGAAAGATACCGCCCTGGTGCGTCATACTTCCCGGACAGAGCGTACGCTTGTGTCCCTGTATTTTCAGGGCGCGGAACGTCCCGGCCTCTCCCAGATGGAGAACCAGATGGAACTGAGCGCTCTCAAAGCCGTGCTCCGCACGGCCCTGATGGCCCGCCTCCGCGAGGATATGGGAAAGGTCTACAGCGTGAGCGTATCGGCCTCTTCCACGCTCGTCCCGTCCTACCTCGAGCGTACCTCCGTGCAGTTCTCCTGCAAGGAAGAGGATGCCGAACTGCTGGTGCAGGAAAGTCTCCGTGTCATGCGTGAGCTGGTTAATAATCCCGCCTCCATGGAACAGACGCTCGCCGATGTGCGCGCGAACCTCAAGAAGGAGCATGCCATGAATCTCCAGAAGAGTTCCTGGTACGCCACCTACGTCCGCGATGCCGTCTATAACGGAGAGGAAGACTGGACCCTCCCGGGGCGCTATCCTTCGTTGGTAGAAAGCTTTACGGCCGAGAAGGCAGCTGCGAGAATCGGCACAATTCTTGCGCAGCCCATGGTCACGGCAATTTTCTATCCACAAAAATAAACATGAAAAAACTATTCTTCCTGGTAGCCCTGCTTGCGAACGCTCCCGTATGGGGGCAAGCGTTGCATATTCGTGCGGGCTCGGCCGACCGTGCCTTCCCCATCATGCTCTCTGTTGCGGATTCCCTTTCCGGCGAGCCTGTATCCTTTGCCTCGGTGTATCTTAAACCCGTAAAGGATACCATCATTACCAACTTTACACTCTCCGATGCCAAGGGAAAAGCTATTTTGGATCGTGTGGTTCGCGGGGAATACAACCTGAACGTGGAAATGATGGGTTACAAACCCTACAGGAAGAAGTTTTATTTCACGGAAATCAAGAATCTCGGCAAGATCCTGTTGCAGGAGGATGCCAAGGTGCTGGATGCGGCCAAGGTGACCGCAGCGGTTGCTCCCATTCAAATCAAAGGGGATACCGTCGTGTATAACGCTGCCGCTTACAGCATAGCAGAAAGTGACATGCTCAAGGATCTGCTGAAGAAGATGCCCGGTATCGAAGTGGACGAAGACGGCAGCGTAAAGGTGCAGGGCGAGAGCGTGAACCAGATTACGGTGAACGGCCGCACCTTCTTTATGGGAGATCGGCGTGCAGCCCTGGATAACCTTCCCGCCAAGGCCGTGGAACAGATCAAGATCACCGACCACGAAAGTGACATGGAGAAGGTGACCGGCGTGAAGAGGAATTCGGCCACGCGTACGCGCGACATGGACGTTTCCCTCAAGCAGGAATACAAGAAAGGAACCTTCGGTAATGTGCAGGCATCGGCCGGAGCGTCTCTTCCTTCCAAGGAGCAGGACGAGATGCTGGCCTCCGTGCCCTTCCTCTGGAATACCTCGGGCATGCTGTCGGCCTTCGGAGAGAAGGATCAGGTTACGCTGATCGGCAGGGGTGAGAACGTGGATAATGGATCGCGCATCATGGCGCGGCGTTCCGGTGGCCTCACCACCGGCGGCCAGGCGGGTGTCAACTATACCACCGACCGCATCAAGAAACTGGACAGCGGTGTCAGTGTGTACTATAACGGATCTTCCAAGGAAAATGCCCAGCGTTCTTCCACGGAGGAATACCCCCTCTCCGGAGATACGGTGCAAAGCGAGCGCACCTCTTCCTCGCAAAATACCGATCATCGCATTACGGCCAGCGTGAGTCTCCGTTCCAATTCCCGGCGTTCGAAGGGCTTCTTATTCTCTTTTGAACCGCGTTTCACTTTCCAGGACGGACGTTCCTCCAGCCTGTCGGCCTCTTCTTCGCAGCTGAATGGAAGCGCCAGCAACAGCGCTACCTCCGAAAGCAGTTCCCATAGCCGTTCCCTGGGTTCACAGGGCTCCCTGATGTTGGCCTTTGGTCGGTTCGCAAAAAAGGGACGTTCAATTAGCGTGAACGGCCGATACAATCTGAACGGCAGCCAGGGGGACAGCAGGGATTACTCCCTTACTCAATATGCCTCTACCGGTAAACAGGAACTGCGTGACCTTCTGTACAAGAACAATGGCGGAAGCGGCAGCGGAAACCTGAGTATTACCTATGGGGAGCCTCTGGGCCAGAACTGGATTTTGCAGGGAAATGTACGCGGCGAGGTATCACGATCCCGGCAGAACAAGAACGCCTTCAATGCGGACGGAAGCGTGAACGATTACTACACTACTGCGTCAGTAAACAATTCCCTGAATGGACTGGGCTCCGTCCTGCTTCAGTACAGTAAAGAGGAAACCATCCTGCAGGCTGGTGTGTCGGTGAGTTCGGATAATCTGTACACTTATTCCAAGTCTCTGGGCCAGGAAAAAGAACTGGGCAAGGGAGAATGGATATGGAACTGGGCGCCCGAATTAAGCCTGAACTTTTCCGGTATTACTGTCCGTTACCAGGGACGTTCGTCGCAACCCAGTCAGAACAGGATGATGTCCCTGCTGGATATTACGGACCCGCTGCGCATCTCGACGGGTAACTTGTACTTGAAGCCCGGGTTTAACCATGATCTTTCTTTTGAGATCAGCAGCCTTCGGCGTCATATTATCCGTGGCGCGTCCTCCGACAGGCTCCTGGCCGATGGTCGGGGAGAGCGCAACAGTATACACTTCCGTATCACGGCCTCCATGCGCCAGAATGACGTGGTTAATGCTACGTGGTATGATGCCGCCCGTGTACGTTACAGCATCCCGGTGAATGCCCACAAGCCTTCCTGGTCAACGGAAGCCTATCTGAGCGGTTACCAGGCGTTGGACAAGCAACAATACTGGCGGCTGATGTTCTCGGGCCGGGTTCTCTATTCTACCAGCATGAGCTATCAGCCGGTGGGGACCCTTCCCGGTATGGACAGCCAGGCCTTCGACTACAACGCCTTTATGGCCGATTTCTGGGGAGACGCATCGGGCAGCCGTTTCTATGACGGCACCAGCGGCTTCCGTGAAAGCTTCACCCGCCAGCTGGGGTACAACGCGAGCCTGGACCTGAGTTATTCCAGCGCCCGTTCGCTGCGTCTTACATTGTCCAACGAGCTTAACGGCTCTCACGCCTGGTATTCCCTGGATGGGAAGGCCAATACGAATACCTATGTCTATTCCTGCTCGCTGGATGCCAGTTATACGACGCCGCATCAGTTTAAGCTGACCGGCTATTATGGCCTGCAGCGTTTCTTCGGATACTCGGACAGTTTCTCCAAGCTGACCCAGAGCCTGAACCTGTCCTTGTCCAAGGATTGGCGTTCTCTTACCTTTACCCTGCAAGGCAGGGATCTGCTGAACGCCGGCCTCTCGGTGTCCCATTCCGTAAGCGCAACAGGCACGACCGACAGCTATCGGCTGTCCATGGGACGTCATTTCCTGGCCGGTGTCGTATGGCGTTTCGGCCGCATGGGCAGCACGCAGATGAGCCGCGCCCAGCGTGCGTCTTCAAGTGTAATGAGTGATTTTGGTAGATGATGAAAAGAATGGTTATGGCCCTGGTGGGGCTGGTTCTGGTGCTGCCGCTTCCGGCGCAGAAACTGAGGGTGGCGTTTGTGGGGGATCCGCAGGTGGACAGTGAAACGGAGCTTTCCTATGCGCGCAGGTCGGTGTATCGCGAGCTGCGGGAGAGGAAGGATGTGAATCTGGCTATCTTTCTGGGAGACCTGGTGAATGACAAACCGGAACTGCTGGAGCCTACCCGCGCTACGCTGGATTCCCTGCCGTATGCCTGGGCGTGTGTCCCCGGCAACCATGACCGGGATGTATATAAGGTAAAAGGAAAGGCCCGTGACATGGCCACCTATTCGCAGGTGATCCATACGCCTGATACCAGTTTTGTGCGCTCCGGCGTGCAGTTCATCCTGATGGACGACGTACGCCTTGTAGGAAGCGCCGGCTATGAAGGCGGGTTCCGGGAAAGCCAGAAAGCCTGGCTGAAGGAAGTGCTGGAGGCGGTACCCGAGGACCGTCTGGCCGTTCTGAGTGTCCATATTCCTTTCAATGAATTCGAAGCGCTGGATTCGCTGGAGACAATCCTGGCGGTTCATCCCAAGCTGCTCCTGATGTGCGGCCATACCCATACCATGGCACGCCGCATGCTGAAGTTCCCCGGCGGTCTTGAGGTGGAAGAGGTTCTTACCGGTGCCGCCTGCGGCTCCTGGTGGCGCGGCCGTCCGGACCGTTACGGCATTCCCTGCGCTACGCAGAACTGCGGTGCACCGCGCTGCTACTATGTGGTGGATTTCAACAAAGGCGGCTACAGATTGGACTATAAGGTGATTGGGGAACCGGAGTCTGTGAAGGCATCGGCCACGGTCGTGGACAGCACCCGGCTGGTGGTGAATGTCTACGGAGGAGCCCTGGAGGGCACCGTGGAGGTGAAACTGCCCGGCCATCACGGCTGGATAACGCTTCGGAGGTCGGCCGAGCCTGCTCCCGAGGTGATGGAAACCTATGCGTTCAACAAAACCATAACGGGCCGCCGCTCCGGCAACCCGCTCTTTATCCCGATGCTGCGGGCAAAATCCCCGCATGTGTGGTCCCTTGATGACCTCCCCGATGCCGCATCGCTGGAGGGGAAGAAGATTCGAGTCCGTTACAGGGACGCATCCATGCAGTTAGGGGAGACGGTTACATGTCGTAGGCTTTGACATCTACCGTAAAACTATTGTCCTTCAACAGAAAGCGGAGCGAGATTTACTGGCTTCGCTTGTTAGAAGAAGCGTGTCGTGGCTGGTAAATGTCTGATTATTAAGTAAATTGCACAACTGACGGGTGCGGTTTTGATACCCGTCAGTTGTGCTAAGTGGTTGATTGTTAATGTGATAGGCGCCACGCGCCGGGCGCCTACCGCACCAACCGCAGGTCGTAGAAGAGGCTGTAGCTGAACAGGAACAGGATCAGTAAGGCAGTGGCGGCCCACCAGGGCAGGGTGAGGAAGAAGACGACGGCCCAGAGGAGGAAGGTGAGGGGACCGGCGACAAGGCGGAAGCCAAAGCGTACGGTGTTGTGGAAGGCGGCGTCTTTTACCTTGTGGCGGCACATCCATTCGGCCGGGAGCCACATGGGCAGGGACAGAAGGGCTGCGACAAGCCACAGGGGGAAGAGCAGGATTTTTAGGCCGATGGAGTATGTGCACGGCGGTACCTCCGGCGCGATGAGGGCTTTCATGCGGCGGGTGAGCTCTTTCAGGAAGGCCTGGTAGCGTGGTCCTTCGGGCATGCCTTCGGTGGCGGCCAGGAACGCATTTACGTCAATGGGGTCTCCATAGGTAATGTCGCAGGTGCCGCGGTAGGTGAAGAATGAGCTGTAGTTGATGCCCACCGGAACTACCTTGGTGGGCCGGGCCAGGGCGCTCTGGAAGGCCATGCGCGCTATGCCTTTCTGCAGGGGCTGCAGTTCGCGGCCCGGCGTGTGGCGGCCTTCCGGGAACATGCAGAACGGCGTGTGGTTTTTCAGAACCTCCTGCACTTCGTCCATGGTCTCATAGTTTCGCAGCACATTCCGGATACCGTCGCGGCGGCGCACCATGGGAAGGATCTTCAGGAAGCGGAGGATTTTGGCTACGGCCGGTTGCGCGAAGATATCGGCCCGGGCGCCAAACACGGTGGGAGCATGGCGGCTCTGCAGCACCACCAGGGCATCCATGAGGGTGTTGGTATGGTTGGGACAGATGAGCACGGCATCTTCGGACGGAATGGCCCCGTGCACTGTGAGCCTCCGGTAGCTGGCCCGCGTGCAGCAGTCTACATAATACCGGAGTACAGAGTAGAGCCGGTCCCTTTCCCAGATCTTACGCATGCTTCGAGTAGTTGAATATCGTAGCTACGGTGAGGCCGGAAATGATGTGCCAGATGCCCCACCAGGCGGTAATTACCAGCATGCCGCCGTGGGGTGGGAAGCCGGCGAACAGGGTGGTGCCCAGCATGAGGGCAAGGCCCAGGCCGGAGTTCTGGATTCCTGTCTCGATGGTGAGCGTCCGGCGGTCGCGGAAAGGAACCTTGCCGATGGTCCCTACGGTAAAGCCGATGGCAAGTGCCAGGAAATTATGGATGAACACCACGATGAAGATATACTTCACGCTCACGAGGAAGGCGTCGATGTTGCTGCTGAAGGACAGGACCACCATGGCTATGAAAATAGCGATGGAGAGCCACTGCAGGGGCTTCTTGAGGGCCTCGGCCACCTTGGGCAGGAAGTGGCTGGTGAGGATGCCCAAAACCAGCGGAATACCCAGGAGGATAAAGATGGTCTTGAATACGTCCCACAGGGGAATGACAAGCGTGGGAATCTCTGCCGTAACGGCGGCGCTGCTTAGGTAGATGGAGCCCCAGAGCCAGAAGTTGAACGGTGTGAGGATGACGGCCAGCGCCGTGGAGATGGCGGTGAGCGAAACCGACAGCTCGATATTGGCCTTGGCCAGCGAACTCATGAAATTGGAGATGTTGCCGCCCGGGCAGGCCGCTACCAGAATCATTCCCAGACCCATCATCGGCGAAATCCATCCTGTAAGAAGGACGGCGAGAAGGCAGGTGAAAGCCGGCAGGAGAACCATTTGGCACAGCATGCCCAGCAGGACCGATTTGGGCTTTTTGAATACCTCCACAAAGATGTGCGGCTTAATGCCCAGTGCCACGCCGTACATGACGAATGCCAGAATGATATTAATCGTGTTCATGCCACCGGCATTCAGGCTCACCTGGATGCTGTCGATGGTGTTCATTACTTCTTGTGTCATAAGGATTGGGTTTTAGTCGGTTATGGTGAGCCCGTCGTAGGCGGGCAGAATGCCTTCCGGCAACTGCTTCGAGAACTCCTCGTAGGGCGGGAAGGCATGGCTCAGGTGGGTGAGCCAGGTGTGTCGGGCGCCGATGCGCTGCGAGAGGGCAATGGCTTCCTCCAGGGAAAAGTGCGAATGGTGGTGATGGTATCCCACCGTATTGAGGGTGAGGTGCTCCAGGCCTTCCAGCTTGGGCAGTTCGCTCTGGGGCAGCCGGCTCATGTCGGTAATGTAGGCGATGTTTCCCACGCGGAAGCCCAGGACGGGCAGCTGGTCGTGGTAGCCGCGGATGGGGATGATGTCGGGGTTGTCGTGCGGGGCCTCCCGGACAGTATTGTCGGAGGGGGAGAGGCTTCCATCGGCCTGCCTGTAGAAATACCCTACGTCGTGGACCCATTCCAGCTGTCCTTCGCTGCAACGCGTATCTATGCGGAACGGGCGCTCGTCGATGAGGTGCACGTGCCACTCCGGTGCGCCGGGGTACTTGTGGTCGGCGAAAGCGTAGGCGTAGTCGCCCCGGAGCGCTTCCAGGACGCGGGGCTCGCAGTAAATCTCGGCCGCCTTCCGGTCTATATAATTAAAGGAGCGGACGTCGTCCAGCCCGCCTGTGTGGTCCTTGTGCGCGTGCGTGATAAGGATGGCATCCAGGTGACGGACGTCGTGCGCAAGCATCTGGGAACGGAAGTCGGGGCCGGCGTCCACAAGGATCGTGAGCCCGTTGTGCCGGATGAGGGCCGATGACCGGAAGCGCTTGTCCCTGGGATCGGCGCTCCTGCATACGCGGCACTGGCAGGCGATGATGGGCACCCCCTGCGACGTTCCGGTTCCAAGAAATGTAAGTTCTGTCATAGCGTAATCTCTTCCAGCGTGTTCACTTTGGCTTTGTCGTAGGGCCGCTCTACCCGGATATAATTGGAGGTATAGCCGCCCATGAGGCCGTTTTTAACGGACGATTCCCAGAGAACGGTGGTCCTGAGGCCCTTGTTCGCGGCCACGAACTCGCTGTGCAGTTTCTCGCACAGCTCCTCCAGCCGGGCCACGCGTTCTGTCTTGATGCGGTCCTGCACCTGGTCTTTCCACTCCGCTGCCCGGGTTCCGGGCCGGCGCGAGTAGGGGAACACATGGATGAAGGCCGGGCGCACCCGCTCCAGGAACGCATACGTCTCCTCGAAGAGTTCTTCGGTTTCTCCGGGCAGGCCGACGATGACGTCTATCCCGAAGAATACGGACGGTCCCATCGCCTGCCGGATATAGTCGATGCGGGAAGCGAACAGGGCCGTGTCGTAACGGCGTCCCACCCGGCGAAGCAGCGTGTCCGACCCGCTCTGCAGCGGGATATGGAAGTGCGGCTGGAACTTGGTTCCCGACGCAATCCAGTCTACGATCTCCGGTGTGATGAGATTGGGCTCGATGGACGAAATGCGGAACCGCTCGATGCCTTCCACCTCATTCAAGGCTTTCAATAAGTCCAGGAAACTCTCGCCTGTCGTACGGCCGAAGTCCCCCGTATTCACGCCCGTCAGCACCACCTCCTTCACGCCCTCCGCCGCAATGCTCTGCGCCATCTTCACGCACTCGCAGACAGGAATGTTCCGGCTCCTGCCCCTCGCATACGGCACCGTGCAGTATGCGCAGAAATTGTCACACCCATCCTGTACCTTCAGAAAACTTCTGGTTCTTTCACCAGTTGAATATGCGCCAAAGGCATCGGACGCATCTGAGATTTTGGAGGCAGCGGAGGAGGTATGCTCCCCCCAATCCATGGCCACCCTCGGCCGTGTAAGAGGGAGGGGCCCATCCGCAGGATGGGAGGGGTCGCGAAGCGACGATTGGGGGGAGCATACCTCCTCCGCTGCCGATAGAGGCAGATCTAAAATATACTTCTTTTCATCGGCCCCGAAGACTTTCCACACGCCGTCAAGGGCCAGGATCTGGTCTTTGCGGAGCTGGGCATAGCAGCCGGTGACGACGATGCGGGCGTCCGGGGCGGTTTTGTGGGCGCGGCGGATGAGGTTGCGGGATTTCTTTTCGGCCGTCTCGGTGACGGCGCAGGTATTGATAAGGTACACGTCGGCCTCGTGCGACCAGGGGACGACGTCCCAGCCGGCCGCCTTGAAACTCCTTTCGTATGTGGACGTCTCGGCGTAGTTGAGTTTGCAGCCGAGGGTGGTAAATGCTATTTTCATAGATTCTTCGCTTCGCTCAGAATGACAAAAACACACGGACGTTTGCCGATAGTGACAGGATGCTGTTTCCAGTCGGCGATGCGGCGGGTGCAGATGAACTGGTCCTCACAGGTAAGGTTGGCCGCGACGCAAAGCTGCGTGTTGCCGCCGAGGCACTGCAGCATGTCGGCAAAGAGGGCGTCGTTGCGGTAGGGGGTCTCGATGAGGATCTGGGTCTGGCGGGCCTGCGCCGACCGCTTCTCCAGGTTGCGGAGGGCGGCGCGGCGCTCTTCGGTCTTGGCGGGAATGTATCCCACGAAGGCGAAGGACTGGCCGTTGAGGCCGGAGCCCATGAGGGCGAGCATCAGTGACGAAGGACCGACGAGCGGCATGACTTGGATCCCATGGCGGTGGCACAGCGCTACCAGAAGGGCGCCGGGATCGGCTACGGCCGGAAGGCCGGCTTCCGAGAGGAGCCCTACGTCGTGGCCGTCGGCAAAGAGGGAAAGGAAACTCTCTACCTGCGCCGGGGCGGTGTGCTCGTTGAGCTCGTGGAACTCCAGCTCCCCGATATGGCCCTTGAGCCCGGCTGCAGAAAGGAACCGGCGCGCCGTCCGCGTCTCCTCCACCACAAAGCGGGTGAGATGCGGCAGGACGTCCAGGACCGGGGCGGGCAGGACATCGGCCGGATTTCCCTCTCCGAGGGGCGTGGGGATCAGATATAGTTTACCGTATTTCATGGATTACTTTCGATTTTCCGGTGGTGTCAATTTTGAGGACAACTTTTTCCTGCTGGCTCCGGGCCGCCTCCAGGGCCATTTTCTCCCGCTTCTTGCGGCCGGCGAAAAGCTCGCGGAAGAACTGCCCGAAGGAGTCGAACTCCCGCTGGTAGGTAATACCGCCGCCGTTTCGCTGGCTGTTGTCCAGATAGTAGGTATATTGGTCGGCCGAGTGGGAGAACAGGCTCATGCGCAGCGAGCCGCTCCGGTTCAGCTTGATTTCGATGTCCAGGTCTCCGGCAATTTCGTTGGTGGTGGCGCCGCCCACCAGCTGTTTGTTGCCTACGGTGCCGTTCACGATGACACGATTGTTGAAAAGCTGCGTGCTCACGGCTACGTCAAAGAGGTCCCGCCCGGCCTGGGTGGTCTGGTAGTTGAGGCCCAGGTCCAGCGGAATGTCCAGTTTCTGGAAGATGTTGTTGAGCTGGCCCGACATGATGGAGGATACGTTGGAGAGCAATACCTCCGATCCGTTGGCCGTGATGCCGGACTCGTCCGTAGGCAGGAAGTTACCCGCTATGAGCAGGTACACGAACTGCTTCTGCACCTTGTCCACGGAGTTGAGGGCGCTTTCTACCTGGCCCTGGATGACGGGGTTGAGGTCCGGGACCTCGATGTCGAAGTCCACTTCCGGGTTGCGCAATTTTCCGCTGATATTGATGCCGCAGTGGACCGTACGCCGGCCGCTTGAGCCACTTTCTCCTTCTTCACTGTAGGAGGGCAGCAGGTTGGACAGGCTGGCCTTGGTGGTGTATCGGCCTTTCACATCCAGGTCTGTGTCCCATACGTCTCCGTTGAAGCGGACGGTGCTGCCGTCCTGAATGGTGAAGTTGCGGTTTACCACATTGAGGGCGCTGAAGTGGAAGCTCCCGTCCTGGATGGTATAGTCTCCTCCCAGTGAGAAGCCCTGGGCCGTGCTGGACTCCACTTCGATGGTGCCGCTGCCCACGGCGTTGAGGGAATTCTCCCCGATGTCAATGAAGACGCGCAGCTCCGGAGTGGCTTTGACGCGGGCCGTGAACAGGAGGTCGCTCTGCTGGCGGTGTGTCTCGCGGGCGGCCAGCATCATTTGCTCGTAAGGGTCTTCGTCGGCCTCCGAGGGCGCATCCTTGAAGGTGAGCAGCTCCTGCGAACTGCCGGAGGAGGAAGAACCCAGCGGCAGATGGAATTCTCCGCTCTTGGTGCTGGTGGCATCAATAGCCAGGACAATGCGGTTCAGCGGACCGGTGATATCTACTTTTCCGGTGGCGTAAACGTTGCCATAGGCCAGGGGATTGACCCCGCGCGGCAGCGCCAGGGCCCGCATGGAGGTCATGTCCACGTGGGTGTCCATCCGGATGTCGTCCAGATGGGACAGGTTGAGCGCGATGCCTCCGGTAACCGTTCCGAAGCCACCTTCTCCGTCTGTGACGGTGAGCCCGTTAAAGTTGAGCCCCTTTTTGTCCAGGGAAAGGGGGCCTTCTACGCGGTACGGAACGCGGGTGAAATCCAGGGTGAGCCGTCCTTCTTCCATGCGAAGTTTCTCGCTGGAAAGGGAAAGCTGGCTGGTTTTCCCTTCCAGCTTGATGTGGCCGGAGAGGAAACCGGTGAACTCGTGGAAGATGGTGTTCAGAAAGTGCTCGGTATAGCCCAGTTCAAAGCGGTCCAGTTCCAGATCTACCTGCGTTTCCTGCGTGGCCGGTGCCAGAAAAGCGGTTCCCCGGATGGTCTTGCGCCCGTCCAGCGAGTTGTTCATACGGGCGCGGAAACGCTGGCTGTCCTCGTCCCAGATGCTGCTGAGAGCCAACTGGCCCAGACGGCGTCCGGCGATGGCGGTGGAGTCGCACATGAGGCTGGCCAGAAGGCCCGGGGTGGAGCCGGTCGATGACACCACCAGCGCCCGGCCGGTGAGGCGGCCGTCCAGTTTGGGGATGCTCTCTCCGGCGATGGTGTTGACAAGGCCCAGGTCAAACTGGTCCATGGTAAGGGACAAGGTGTCCGGCTTCTCCCTGGAATAGCCGCCGTCCACGAGCAGCTGCTGGTTCTCGTGGCGGGCCAGGAGGCGGTCTATCTGCAAGTTGCCGTCTTCGTAGCGGATGTCTCCCGAGGTGATGCCCCAGCCTTCTCCCTTGTAGTAGATGTTGGAGGGAAGGGCGCGCGCCGTGATGGCAAGGCCTTTCTCCGAACGGGAGAGTTCTCCGGTGGCGTAGAACTGGGCGTGGGTATTTTCTTCGGCCTCGTTGTCGAAGACATAGCCCAGACCTACCTGGTTGTCATCGGCATAGAAGGTGAAGCGGTTGTTGCTGAGGCGGGCGCCGGCAATGGCGATGGTGGAGCCGGTGATTTCTCCGGTGACCGCCTCGAAGTCGTTGTCCACGTGCAGTTTCATGTCCTTGATGAACTGCTCGCGAAGGGCCAGGCGGCCGGAGGTGACATCGGCCCGGAGAATACCGTCGCGGTCTATGCTGATGCGCCCTGTGGTGCCATTGTCCACGTAGACGCCCGGCGCTACGAAGGCCAGGAGCTCCTGCAGCTTGCGGTGGACGTTGACGGTGGCCTCGTACGTGGCGCCGCTGTAAGTGGGATGGATACGGGTTTTTGCGAGGGCCGACAAATCTTTCCGGAGGAAGATTTCCTTCATGTCCCGGATAAAGTCCGGGAGGGGATGGTCGCCGGTGAAGTCGGCATCCAGCATGTCGCTGCGAAGGGAGAGGTGCTGCGAGGCCGGCGATTCTTCCAGTGAGAGGGTGATGTCCGGGATGAGGCGCCGGCCATCGGCGTTCTCCAGGAAAGAGCCGGAGGTGGTGAGAGTGCCCAGGGCTACGCCGTTCAGACGCGTAAGGTTTGCCTGGGCCGATATGCCTGCGATGGATTTTCCGCGCCGGTCCAAGTTGAGGGCCTGGAGGTTGGCATGTTCCAGATGAAGGCTGGCGTCCAGATAGCCGTCGCGGGCGGCGTTTTCTTCCTTGTAAACGGCTTGGGCCATGAGTTGGAGGTTGGGATCCTGCGTCTTGAGGACAAAGTTGTAGTCTTTGGGCTCGTAGTGGCCGCTGGCGTCAATGCCGCTGTAGTTGTAGCCCAGGAGCTGCAGGCGGTCTACGTGCAGGGTGTCCAGCTTTACGCGCATGTCTCCGTCCGGAGGAAAGCTGGCTTCCAGACGGGCAGAGAGGGTGGCGGGCCCCAGCTCCTTGCTGGCCAGTATGCGGCCCAGGTGTACGTTTTCGGTTTGCAGGCTTCCGCCGATGGTAAGGGGCGCAGCCGTGTGGCTCACGGCATTGGAGAGGGTGATGTGGGCCTGGATGTCTCCGATACGGGAGCCGACGCTGCCGTCAAAGGTCATGCGGTCGAGAAGGCCGGTGACGGTGCCTGTTATCTGGAAGCGCTCGTCGGGGGCCATGTAGTCTGTATTCAGACGTGTCTCCGGCGACCAGTCCTCAATGAAGTCGTCAAGGTCCTTTAGCTCAAAACTCAGCTCCCTTACCTGAAAGTCCAGGAAGGTATTGTCGGTTTCGGGAAGGCCGGTGATGCGGCCGCTTGCCCGCACGCGGACATCCTCGTCCAGGCCTTCCACCACCACATCGCTCAGGTTCAGGTTGGCTACGGGGCCGAATACGTGTCCCCGTACACGGCCGCGGAAGCCCATGTCCTCCAGCCCCGGGGAGAAGTGGGCGATGGAGCGCATGTCCACGCTGGTGCCGTCGGCCAGCTTCACGTCCAGGGATATTTTTGTCTCGAAGTCCTCGTAGTCGTCCAGTTTTCCGTCAAGGTCCAGGGAGGTGATGTTGAGCGTGGTGGCGGGCGAGAGCCGGCCCTGGAATTCCTCCACGTGGGTATTGGCCTTTCCCACGCGCACCTTGCGGGCGCTGAGGTTTTCCAGGCGCAGACCGGTTTCCAGCTCCTGCACAAACATTTCCTGCGCGCTGGCGGTGATGAGGTCGTCCTGGACGCGGAGGTTGTTTACCCGGATGTGCTCCAGGACCAGGTTGAGGTGGTTCCAGTCTATGACAGACTCGGGGATGACGATGCCCCTTTCCTCGTAGCGGGCGGCTCCCACCAGGTTTTCCATGCGGAAGTGTACGCTGTCAACGACTACGCTGCGGGCGTGGAGGATGTCTCCCCAGCTGTAAACGGATTCCGTTTCTTCCTTGTGCTGGATGCGGAAGATGCGCTGCAGGTTGGTGGAGGTGTGGTTCTCACGGTAAGGGTCCTTTTCGATGGTGAGGTGGAAACAGCCGCCGTCCAGGTGGAGGCGGGATACGTTGATGCTTTTCCCCTTGAAAAGGCCCATGATGGAAAAACGGGTGCTCAGGTGCTTGACGTAGAGGAGGGTATCCATGGAGGGGACCTTCGGGGCGCGGTCCTTGATCAGGACCTCATCCAGCACCAGGGCATCGAAGGGACGCACGCTGGCCTGATGGAAGCTGATATCGGCATCCATCCGGTCCTGCATGTTCTCGATGACCTTGCGGCCCAGGTATGTCTGCACGCGCGGAGACTGGAGAACTACCATGCCTCCTATTTGAAGGAGGAGCAGCAGACCCAGGATCCAGGCGGTTATGCGGACGGCTTTCTTCACGGGCTAAAAATCGGCCATACGGGATACGGGAGCTACGTCCAGCGGGGTGCGGACGCCTGCCTTGTACTGGAACCAGCCGGCCACGGCAATCATGGCGGCATTGTCGGTGGTGAACTTGAATTCCGGCAGGTAGGTGTTCCAGTGGCGTTTTTCGCCTTCCTCGAGGATGCGGCTGCGGAGACCGCTGTTGGCGCTTACACCGCCGCCGATGGTGATTTCCCGGATGCGGGTTTCCTTGGCGGCGCGGATGAGCTTGCCCATGAGAACGTCAATGAGGGTTTTCTGGAAGCTGGCGCAAATGTCTTCCTTGTTCTTTTCGAGGAACTCGGGGTCTTTGGCCATCTCGTCCCGTACAAAATAGAGAAGGGAGGTCTTGACACCGCTGAAACTGTAGTCCAGGCCCGGGATGTTGGGCTTGGCGAACTGGAAACGGTTGGGATCTCCCAGTTTGGCCAGGCGGTCGATGACGGGGCCGCCCGGGTATCCGAGGCCCAGCATTTTGGAGCATTTGTCGAAGGCTTCACCCACGGCATCGTCGATGGTCTGGCCCAGGATTTCGTACTCCAAGGGGCTGGTTACTTTCACAATCTGGGAGTTGCCGCCGCTCACAAGGAGGCACAGGTAGGGGAAGGAAGGCTCCCTTACGGGTACGTTTTCCTGGCGCACGAATCCGGCCAGGATGTGGCCCTGCAGGTGGTTGACCATGACCATGGGAATATCCAGGGACAAGGACAGGGCCTTGGCGAAGGAAGTGCCCACGAGGAGCGAACCCAGGAGGCCCGGGCCGCGGGTGAAGGCGATGGCCGTGAGGTCTTCGGGCTTGATGCCGGCTTTGCGGATGGCTTCCGAGACCACGGGAACGATGTTCTGCTCATGGGCGCGGGATGCCAGCTCGGGCACTACGCCGCCAAAATCTTTGTGTACCTGCTGCGAGGCAATGACATTGGACAGGAGCACGCCGTCTTTGAGGACGGCTGCCGATGTGTCGTCGCAGGAGGATTCTATACCGAGTATGATGTCTGACATGGAATGCTTGTAAAATATATATTTTACAAAGATAACTATTTTTAGGATATTATGCCGATTATTGTTACTTTTGCCCCCTGTATGAAAGAGTTTGAGATAGCACAGAAGATAGGGAAAGAGCTCACGGAAGCGCAGTTGCGCGAGGCTGCGGCCAAGGCTCTGGGCGTACGTGAGAATATGGTGGGACAGGTGCGGGTCATTCGCCGCAGCATCGATGCCCGCCAGGATGTCCTGTACCGGTACCGGGTTGAGGCCTGCCGCAGTAACGAAAAACTGGAGGAGTTCTCCGTGGCCCCTTATCAGGATGTCCATGCGGCTGCGCCGGTAGTGGTGATTGGTGCCGGCCCGGCCGGGATGTTTGCCGCTCTCACACTGCTGCAGGAGGGCCTGAAGCCCATTGTGCTGGAGCGGGGAAAGGACGTGGAACGCCGCAAGGTGGACATGGCCAAACTTTCCTTGGACGGCGTGCTGGACCCGGACTCCAATTATTGCTATGGAGAGGGCGGCGCCGGTGCATTCAGTGACGGAAAGCTTTATACGCGCTCCAGTAAACGGGGAGACATCCGCGAGGTGCTGTACCAGCTGGTTTCCTTCGGCGCGCATGAGGACATTCTCATCGATGCGCATCCCCACATCGGCACGGACCGCCTTCCTGAGATTGTCAAAAACATTCGCCGCTGCATCGAGGAGCATGGCGGGGAATACCATTTTGACAGCCGGGTCACGGACATCGTTCCCGTAGCCGGCGGCTTTGAGGTGCACTGCGGAGACACGCTTTACGGCGCCTCCAAAGTCATTCTGGCCTGCGGGCATTCGGCCCGGGATATCTATGAACTGTTTGCCGCCAAAGGATGGGCCCTGGAGGCCAAGGGATTTGCCCTGGGCGTACGGGTGGAGCATCCGCAGTGGCTCATCAATCAGATTCGCTATCATGGTAAATATCAGCCGTTTATGCAGGCGGCTGAGTATTCGTTCGTCCAGCAGGTAGAGGGACGCGGCGTGTTTTCCTTCTGCATGTGTCCCGGCGGCATCCTGGTGCCTTCTTCCACGGAGGAGGGGACGGTGGTGCTCAACGGCATGTCCAATGCCGCCCGTAATTCCAAGTGGGCGAATGCCGGCGTGGTGGTGCAGATAGAGCCCGGAGACCAGCCTTCGGAGTATGAGGGGCCTTTCGCCCTTATGGATTTCCAGCGGGATGTGGAACGCGCCATGTTCCGGTGGGCGCAGGAGCACGGCGCCTCTCATCCGTTTGCGGCTCCGGCCCAGCGCATGAAGGACTTCTGCCGCGGAATTGTGTCCAAGGACCTTCCCAAAACCTCTTATCATCCGGGCGCACTGTCTGCTCCGCTGCATGAGCTGCTCCCGGAGCATGTGGCCATGCGGCTTCGCCGTGCCCTGCCGCAGGTGGACCGCAGCATGCATGGATATTATACCAACGATGCCCTTCTTTTGGGCGTAGAATCCCGTACGTCTTCTCCCGTCCGCCTTCCGCGAAACCCCGAGACGTACGAGCATGTAGATGTCCCCGGCCTTTATCCCTGCGGGGAAGGCGCGGGATATGCCGGCGGCATTGTGTCGTCGGCCATGGATGGCATCAATGTAGCGCGCTCGCTTAAGTAAACTTGATGATGGCTTTTCCCGTGCGACCGTCCACACAGGCAGTGAGGGCGGTTTCCAGGCGTACGTGGCGCAGGAATTCGGTCTCTTCGACGGCTTCCAGGGCGTCCAGGGGACTCAGGTCTATGCTGTCTCCGGGACGGGTGTAGGGATCTACGTTCACATAGCCGGCGTTGAAGGACGTAAGGTTCTGGAAAAAATGCGTACCCTGGCTGGGGTCTACGCGGAACTCCGGCAGGGAAGCCTCCACCAGGATGCGGGCTTCGGAGATGTCGCTCCAGGCTACGGGCACGCCCAGGGTGGGAATGCTGGACCCCCATCGGCCATAACCGATGAGCACGTATTGGCGGCCATCGGCCTGCATGCGCGCGTTGAGCTCCCGCAGCTGTGCGGCCATTTCCACGGTTTTCATCTTGTCAAAGGCTGCAGCCTTGAGATAGACGATGTCCCTGAGGCCTTCCAACCAGCCGGTCCCGAGGGCGCTGGTGGATTGGACCAGCGCGCCGGAGCAGTCTATCTGCGTCCAGTCTACGTCCGTGTTGAGGCTGTCGGAGGAGATGGGCCTGATTTGCAAGGCGTTGAATACGCCTGTGGAGAGCTCGGCGGCAAATTCCAGTTCTACGCTGCACTGCATCTCTTCGCTGCAGATGGCAAGGAGTGTCTGCACAATGGACGTGAGCGGATACGTGTTGTAGCGCAGGATGTGCGAGAACGAGACAAACTTGGGCCCTACCGCAAAGGGGGAATCCACCATGCGCTGGTTCTCGAAGTCAAAGGTGGAGCACACCTTGGCGAAGGAGGGGAACTGGGTGCATTCGGTGATGGGAATGTGTCCCAGGTTTACGGCGTCGTCCACGCTGGTCTTGAATTTCTCCGGCTGCATGTTGAGCGCGTACATGGACTGCTGTGTCTCGCGGAGGGCAAGGTCCGGCGTGGAAGTCTGGAGCACGTGCTTGGGATAGGCGGGGGAGAAACGGAGCACCTGCTCGCCGTCCACTACCGATTTGCCCAGGCCATAGGCCAGTTTCACGATGCCTTCTTCGGGCTTTTCGTAGCCGATGGGATAGAAATTCACGCTGCGCGCTACACCCGAGAGGGTGGGGAAGAAGTAGTCTCCCTCATGCGCGCCGCACACTTCCTGGAGGATAATGGCCATCTTTTCCTCGGAGATGACGTTGGCGGTGGCCGTGATATAGCCGCGGGATGCGGCGAAATACACGGAGGCATAGACGCTCTTGATGGCCTTGGCAATGAGTCTCAGCTGCTGGTCCTCGTTCTCCACCGAGGGAATCATGTAGGTGGAGTATACGCCTGCAAACGGCTGATAGTAAGAGTCTTCCAACTTTGAGGAAGACCGTACGGCAAGGGGCGTCTTTACAACCCGGATAAAGGAGCGCAGCGCCTGCGTGAGGTCTGACGGAAGGTTGGAGGCCACAAACTCGGAGAGGATCTCGGCGTCGGAGATGTCGGAGTTGATGACGTACTGCAGGCCGTTTTCCAAGATGAAGCGGTCAAAGTACTCGGTGGCAATGATGAGGGTGCGTGGCACGGTAAGTTTGACGCCTTCCCACTTGTTGTACAGGCGGTGCTTGTACAGAACGTGGTTGAGGAAGGCCAGGCCGCGGCCTTTTCCGCCGATGGAGCCCTCGCCGATGCGGGAGAACCAGATGGTGTCGTTGAAGGTGTCGGGGTTGAAGCGGGCCACTACGCCCAGGCTCTGCCTTACCCGGTATTCATGGATGCTTTCCACGGCCGTGCGGCGGTAGAGGTCCATGTCCTGGAAGTTGGTGTTCTTGATGGCCATGCCTTCCTGGAACAGACCGCGGGCCAGCATCCAGCGGGAGATGTAGTTCTTGCTCTTGAGGCGCTCGAGTTCGTCCTCGGGGAGGCGGGCAATGATTTCCTCCGCTCCCTGGAGGTCGTTGGCGCGGGCGAAGACCTTGCCTCTTTTGTCCAGGGCTACGAAATCGCCGAATCCGAATTCCCGGCCGATGAATTCGGACAGGTCGTGGGTGAGGGTCTTGGAGCGCTTCATGAGGAAGCCTGCGTGGAGTTCTTCGGCCACGCTTCGCATGCTTTCCTGCGAGCTCTGCATGAGGATGGGCATCTTGGGGAGGTCTGCCCTGATCATCTTGCACAGGTCCACTCCGGCGTCCAGTTTCTCGGAGGCGGGCTTGTCTCCGCGGTGCAGCACAAAGCCGATGTCGGAGATGACGCCCAGGAGATTCTCCTTGTATTGGTTGTAGAGGGCTACGGCATCGTCGTAGTTGGTGGCCATGAGGATCTTGGGCCGGGCCCTTTTGCGGAAGACCATCTGCTCCTCGTTGAGGGCGTCGCGGATGGAGGCTACGTTCTGCTGCAGTACCAGTTTATAGAGCAGCGGAAGATAGGTTGAGTAGTAACGCACCGAGTCCTCTACCAGCAGGATGCACTGCACGCCGCTTTCGAGGATATCGGCCGGGGCGTTCATGCTGTCTTCCAGCAGTTTGATGATGGCAATGATGAGGTCTGTGCTTCCGTTCCAGTTGAAGATATAGTCCATGGAACTATGGTCCCGCTTCTCCAGCTGGCGGTAAACCTCTTTTGAAAAGGAAGTGAGCAGCACCACTGGCATGTCGGGGCTCACTTCCTTCATCTGGGTGGCGAAGTCGAACACGTCCACCTCGCCTACGTTATACAGGGTGATGACCAGGTCCCAGCGCTCACCGGCAGCCAATTTATCCAGGGCTTCGCGGGTAGACGACACCCGCTCGAAGACGGGCGGACCGCTCAGGTTGAGTTCTGTGTACTCCTGCGCGATGCGCATGTCCAGCCGGCCGTCTTCCTCCAGCGAAAAGTTGTCATAGTTGTTGCAGACCAGCAGAATCCTCCGGATTCGGCGGGCCATGAGCGCTGTTGTAGGGATCATACGAGTCCTTGGTCTGTCATGGCGCCGGCCACCTTGATAAAGCCGGCCAGGTTGGCGCCTTTTACGTAATTGACGGTTCCGTCTTCCTCGGTGCCGTACTTGACACAGGCGGCGTGGATATCCTGCATGATGCGGTGCAGGTACTGGTCCACTTCCTCTGCCGTCCAGTGCTGACGCATGGAGTTCTGACTCATCTCGAGGCCGCTGGTGGCTACGCCGCCGGCGTTGGAAGCCTTACCCGGGGAGTACAGCAGACCGGCACCCTGGATAATGCGGATGGCATCGGGGGTGGTGGGCATGTTGGCTCCCTCGGCTACGCAGATGGCACCTCCCTTTACGATGTTCTCGGCATCGGCCGCCTCAATCTCGTTCTGCGTGGCGCAGGGGAGGGCGATGTCGCAGGCAATTTTCCAGGGACGTTCTCCGGGGAAGTACTGGGCACTGGGATATTTGACGGCGTATTCCTTGATACGGCCGCGACGGATATTCTTGAGTTCAAGTACGTAGGCCATCTTCTCTTCGTTGAGGCCTTCGGGGTCGTAAATGAAGCCGTCGGAGTCTGAGAGGGTCTGGACGGTGGCGCCCAGGCGCATGGCCTTCTGGGCCGCATACTGGGCTACGTTTCCGGAACCGGAAATGTTCACTTTCTTTCCTTTAAAGCTTTCCCCGCGGGTAGCGAGCATTTGTTCGGTAAAGTAGCAGAGGCCGTAACCGGTGGCTTCCGGGCGCAGCAGGGAGCCGCCCCAGGCAAGGCCCTTACCGGTGAGGGTGCCGGTGAATTCGTCTCTGAGGCGTTTGTACTGGCCAAAGAGGTAGCCAATCTCGCGGCCGCCTACGCCGATGTCACCGGCCGGAACGTCGGTGTCGGAGCCAATGTGGCGCTGGAGTTCGGTCATGAAGCTCTGGCAGAAGCGCATGACTTCTGCGTCGGAGCGGCCACGAGGGTTGAAGTCCGAGCCACCCTTGGCGCCGCCCATGGGAAGGGTGGTGAGGGCGTTCTTGAAGGTTTGCTCGAAGGCCAGGAACTTCATGATGGAGAGGTTCACGCTGGGATGGAAGCGGATGCCGCCCTTGTACGGGCCGATGGCGCTGTTGCACTGCACACGGAAGCCGCGGTTCACCTGAACTTCTCCACGGTCGTCCATCCAGGGGACGCGGAAGATGATGATGCGCTCCGGCTCGACGATGCGCTCCAGGATTTTCTGGTCCATGAGCTGGGGGTAGGCGGTGACATACGGTGCCACGCTCTCCACGACTTCGCGGACGGCCTGGTGGAATTCGGATTCTCCGGGGTTGCGGGCGATGACCTGCCCCATGAAACCTTCGATGTAATTGCGGGTAAAGTTGTCCATAAGAGAGGAATTTATACACTACTTATCCGCAAATATATCGATTAATACGATATATTCAAAATTTTTATTAAGTATTTATTGCAGTGCGACGAAAACGGGTTTTTCGACGCTTATGCGGCGCCCCGTGTCGGAGAGAAGACCCGTTTTGCAATTACGGCGGTAGAACTCGATGGAGTCATTGTCCCGGCAGGCCACGATGACCTCGTTTTCGGTGACGGCGAAGTTGCGGGGATGGGGACCGGTAAGCTGGTAGCCTGCGTAGGTGAGGAGGCCGTCGTGGGCCACCGAGAAGATGGCGATTCCGTCGTTTTTGAGGCGCAGGCTGGCATAGAGGAATTTGCCGTCGGGGGAGAAGTGAATGTCAGCGGCTCCACGGGCGTCTGCTTGATCGGCCCGCACGGTCTGCTTCATGGTGAAGACGCCGTCCTTGTAGTCGTAGACGGCGATTTTGCCGGAGAGTTCTCCAATGACGTAGAAGTGGTCTCCATCTTCGTCGAAAAGGATATGCCGGGGGCCGTATTCGATGGGTACCATAGTGGCCGTCCGGTAGTTTTCAATGCCCGTGGGCGTGAGGGTGACTTCTCCAATGGCGTCTGCGCTGAACTCGCTGAATACGAGTTTTTTACCATCCGGCGTAAAGGCGGCGCAGTGGACGTGGGGTGTACACTGGCGGACGGGATCCTGTCCGCCGACGCGGCTCACGATGAGCGAGTCCAGCGGGCCGATGCTGCCGTCTTCCCTAAGAGTATAGACGGCGAGGGTTCCTCCGCTGTAGTTGGAGACTGCAAGGCGCTGCCCGTCAGTGACCACATGGCACGGGTCTTCACCTCCTTCCGGAAGGCCGGTGGGCTGTTTGCCAAGGAGTTCGAAGCCGTTGCCGCCCCAGCGCCAGGCATAAACGGCTGCGCTTTCATCGGGCATTTCGCTGACGGCGTAGATGCGGGTGCCGTCTATGGCGAGGAAAGAGGGGTTGGGCATATCGGCCTTGGCGATTTGCTCGCCGGTTTTGTAGTCGTATGCGAAGAATCCGTCGGAGTAGGTTCCCACAAACAGGGTGCCGGTCTCCGGCCCGCAGGCTGCGGCCAGTAATACGCTAAGTGCCATTGCAATCTTTCTCATGCTGCAAAGATAAGAAAATTGAGAAATCTTTCGTATTTTTGTATGATTATGGTGCCTGAGCTGGTAGAAAAATACATTTTCCTCATGCAGACCTTCGTGGAAGCGGGGGAGGCCGGGCTTTCGTGGGCCCAGATCTGCGACCGCTGGGAGGCCCGTTATGGCAGTTCCTATCCCCGGCGCAGTTTTCTCAATCACCGCGCGGGAGTGGAGGAAGTGTTTGGCATTGCCATTACCTGCGACCGCAGCACCAACCGCTACCGGATAGACCAGGGAGAAAGTGCCATGGATAAGCGTGAGGCAGTGGATTACCTGATTAATACGTTTACCGTCAACAGCCTTTTGACGCTGGGTAAGGAGCGCCTCAGCGGCCGCGTGGCCGTGGAGGATGTGCCTTCCGGGCAGCGCTGGCTCACCGTGGCCATGCAGGCCATGCTGGACAATGCGGTTCTCAGAATCGAGTATCGCAAGTATTTGAGCGAGGAAACGGACGTCCGTACCATCCGCCCCTATGCCGTGAAGGAGTTTGCCAAACGGTGGTACCTCGTGGCCTGGAGCGAGGAAGCCGGGGCGTTGAGAACGTATGCGCTGGACCGTATCCTGGCGCTGGACCGTACTGGTGGCTCGTTCAAGATGCCGCCGGATTTCAGTGTGGATGCGCTGTTCCGGGACAGTTACGGCATCTACCTTCCGGAGGGAGATGCGCCTGTCCTTGTGAGACTGCGGGCCAGCGAAAGGGAATCGGCTTATCTTCAGGATCTGCCGCTGCATCCTTCCCAGGTGATGGTGGGCCCCGGCCTCTTTGCGCTTCGTGTCATTCCCAATCCGGGCTTCGTGATGGAGCTCTGCAAAAGAGCCGACCGCCTGGAGGTGCTGGAGCCGCTGGAGCTGCGGCAGGCGGTACTGGATGCACTGAACAATGCAATTCAATTATATGAACACTAAATTTTTTGCGGCGGCGGCAGCTGCGCTGGCCCTCGTCGCGTGCAAAGGCAGCGAAATGAAACCGCTTAATGGCTACATCGGCCCGTCGGACCTTCAGATTACGGACGGGCACATGACTCCGGAGGTGCTCCTCTCTCTGGGGCGTCTCTCAGATCCTCAGCTTTCTCCCGACGGAAAAACCATTCTCTACGGCGTGAGTTATACGGATATCGCCCAAAACCGCAGCGTTCGTAATCTTTTCACGGTGCCTGTGGAAGGGGGAGAACCTACGCAGCTCACCATGGACGGGAAGAGCTTGTCATCGGCCCGCTGGAGCAAGGACGGCGGCTCCATCTATTTCCTTCAGGGCGGGCAGCTTTACAAGGCGGCCTGGGCGAATGGCGTGCTGGGGCGCCGCGTGCAGCTGACAGATGTGGAAAAGGGCATTGACGACTACCTGCTTTCGCCGGATGAGAGCCAGCTGCTGTATGTGTCTTCCGTGCACAGCGGCGTGGAGGTTCCTTCCGACACAGACCCCATGCTGGACAAGGCCGAGGCCTATGCCACCGAGGACCTGATGTACCGTCACTGGGATCACTGGCGCACGGATATCAACCACAGTTTTGTGGCAGCGCTGGGAAACGGCGTAGTGACGGAGGGTATGGATATTCTGGACGGAGAACTTTTTGAACTGCCCAACGGTCCGTTCGGTGATGTGGCAGACCTTGCCTGGAGCCCCGACGGCCGCTACATCGCCTACAGCTGCAAGAAGCTTACGGGCAAGCAGTACGCTTTCTCTACCAATACTTGTATCTTCATTTATTGTCCGCTCACGGGAGAAACGTCTCAGGTGACGTTCCGGGGCGGCTATGATACGCATCCGGTGTGGAGCCCTGACGGCAGCCGTCTTCTGTGGCTTTCCATGGCCCGTGACGGTTATGAGGCCGACAAGGTGCGCCTTATGATGGGAGATGTGGTGTACCCGGCTTCGGAGGAGGGGCAGAGTGCCAATCCTTCCGTTACTGGCATTCGCGAGCTGTCGGCTACCTTTAAATATAATGTGGACAGCCCCGTCTGGGCGGCCGACGGCCAGTCCATCTACTTTGCCGCCCTCGCAGAGGGTATTCAGGGTATCTTCAACGTGATTCCCGGAGAGGAACCGGTCCGGCTCACTTCGGATACGCTGTGGTTTGACTTTGGTTCGCCTTTCGGCGTGCTGCAGGACGGAACGCTCCTTACTACTTATGCTTCCATGGATTTCCCCACGGAGCTGGTGGCTGTGACCGACAACAGTATCCGTCAGATCACGTTTGAAAACGAGCACCTGCTGGGACAGCTGGACAAGCATGAGACCGAGGCCCGCTGGCTCACTACGGTGGATGGTCAGAAGATGCTTACCTGGGTGCTGTATCCTCCCAAGTTCGATGCCTCCAAGACGTATCCGGCCATTGAGATTTGCCTGGGCGGTCCCCAGGGTACGCTGTCGCAGGGCTGGAGCTACCGCTGGAATTATCTCCTTATGGCTCATCAGGGTTATGTGGTGGTGCTGCCCAACCGCCGTGGAACTACGGCCTTTGGTCAGCCCTGGTGCGAGGAAATCTCCGGAGACTACATCGGCCTTAACATGCAGGATTACCTTACGGCGGCACGGAATATTAAGGCAGAGCCTTATGTGTCCGGTGTAGCGGCCTGCGGCGCTTCCTATGGCGGCTACAGCGTGTATTACCTGGCGGGTATCCACAAGGATGTGTACGACTGCTTCATTGCCCATGCGGGTATCTTCAATGAAGAGCATATGTATTTCACCACCGAGGAAATGTGGTTCCCCAACTGGGACAACGGCGGTTTGCATGAGTTTGCTTATGCGGAAGGCCAGACGGGCCCGGCCGGTGACGGCGTTACCTTTGGCGGCCTCAAGCAGGGCGGTTCACCGTGGAGTACGCTCGAAAAGGCCCGGCGCCATTACGCCAATTCCCCGCATAAGCTGGTGCAGAACTGGCACACGCCCATTCTCTGCATCCATGGCGGCTCCGACTTCCGCGTCCCTTACGACGAAGGCATGGCTGCGTTCAATGTGGCCCAGATGATGGGCGTTCCGTCCAAGCTCATTGTGTTCCCCAATGAGAACCACTGGATTCTCAAGCCCCAGAACGCGCTTTATTGGCACCGCAGTTACTTTGAGTGGCTGGACCGCTGGATGAAGTAGGTTTTTTTCCCGGCATTTCTGGATGCGCATTTTGGCCTTGTTTTGCGCATCCCGGAGTGCTAGAGCATTTCTGGATGCGCATTTTCGTGCGTTTTTGTGCATCCCGGCGTGCTGGTTATGAAATGCGGGAGTAATCCCGGCTCTGATACTTGTCTTTTTTGAGTTCAGCTGCAAGAGATGCGTTGGCTGGAGATACCAACATGGGGTCCAAATCCAGAATGTGCGCCGCATAGCCGCGGGCATCGTTGAGGATTAGGCCGTCCTTGGCCAGCGAAGCAATGTTGAGGGAAATGGGAAGGCCGCTCTGCATAGTGCCTTCGAGGTCTCCGGGACCGCGAAGCTTCATATCTTCCTCGGCCAGTTCAAAGCCGTTTTCGGTGGCGACCAGAAGGTCCAGGCGCTTTTGAGACTCCTTGGATACCTTGTTGCCCTTCATGAGAATGCAGTACGAGCGCTCGGCGCCACGTCCTACACGGCCGCGCAACTGGTGCAGCTGGCTCAGGCCAAAACGTTCGGCGCTTTCGATAACCATCACAGATGCGTTGGGAACATCCACTCCCACTTCAATGACGGTGGTGGAAACCAGAATGTTGGCGCGTCCGGCAACGAATGCATCCATATTGAAGGCTTTCTCCTGGGCCGATTGCTGCCCATGCACGATGGCTACCTTATACTGCGGCAGCGGAAATGCCTTTACAATTTCCTCATATCCCAGTTCCAGGTTCTTGTAGTCCAGTTTTTCGCTTTCGAAAATAAGCGGATACACAATGAAGGCCTGCCTGCCTTTGGCAATCTCGTCCCGGATAAAGTTGTGCATGGCGTGCCGTTTCCCTTCTCCCACACACAGGGTGGTTACCGGTTTTCGGCCCGGGGGCATCTCATCGATCACGGAAACATCCAGGTCTCCGTAGAGGGTCATGGCCAGCGTGCGCGGAATGGGCGTAGCCGTCATCACCAGAACATGCGGCGGAATTTGCATATAACCCTTGTTCCACAGCCGGGCCCGCTGCTCCACGCCAAAGCGGTGCTGCTCGTCGATGATGGCGAGCCCCAGCGCCCGGAAGTTGACGGTATCTTCAATAAGGGCATGCGTGCCGATGAGTATGCCGATGCTACCGTCCTCCAGCCCGGCATGGATTTCCCTCCGCCGGGCCGCCGTAGTGGTCCCGGTAAGAAGCGCAGCTCTGACTCCCGTGGGTTTCAAGTATTTGGATATATTGGCAAAGTGCTGCTGGGCAAGCACTTCCGTGGGCGCCATAAGGCAGGCCTGGTAACCATTCCCCACCGCGATGAGCGCGCTGAGAACCGCGACCATAGTTTTACCGGAGCCTACATCTCCCTGGAGCAGGCGGTTCATCTGGTGTCCGCTCCGCATATCTTCCCGGATTTCCCGGATTACGCGCTTCTGGGCGCCCGTCAAATCATATGGAAGCGCCTTGTAACAGGCATTGAACGCTTCTCCCACCGCTTCCATCTTGAATCCTACGGCATTGCGGCTGCGGATGTATTTCTGCTTGAGAAGCGATAGCTGCAGCAGGAACAGTTCTTCAAATTTAAGCCGATACGATGCCTTGCCCAGCGCCTGCTGGTCCTGTGGGAAGTGAATCTGCCTTAATGCGTATGTAAGAGGGACCAGTCCTTTCTCCTTCAAGACGTACTCCGGCAGGGTTTCCTGCACTGTGGGCAAGACTTCTGCCAGGGCAGCGCTCATCATGCGCACCATCACTTTTCCTGTAATGCCGGCGTTTTTTAACTTTTCGCTGGAAGGGTACACGCCCGTAAGCACACCACTGGTGCCGCTGTCGGGAGCATCCACCTCCGGATGCACCATGTTGAGCTTATTGTTGAACAGGGCCGGTTTCCCAAAAAAGATGAACGTGGAGCCGGGCCTGAGCCTTTCGTGCATCCACTTCACCCCTTTGAAAAACACCATTTCCATTTCTCCGGTCCCATCACTCACGATAGCCGAGAGCCGGCTCACGGCGTTGAATTTGAGTTTTTCGGGAGGAAGCTCTGCTCCATTCTTGGCAAAGAGCCGCACCTTGAATACGGTTGCCTTCACCTGCACCTGCGCCAGTTCCGGCTGCACATCGGCAATACGCACAATGACGCTGCGGTCTATATAACGGAACGGATACAGCCGCACCAGATCGCCCACGGTAGCAATGCCCAGCTCGCTTTGCAAAAGCTCCGCGCGTTTGGGCCCCACCCCCGGCAAATACTGTATGCTTGTATCCATCGTCATATCTATGCAAATATACGTTATTCGCCGCACTTTTCATAGCTCCACTTCTTCCAGCACGGCAGGATGCGCAAAAACCCGCCAAAATGCGCATTCAGAAATGCTGCAGCACGGCTGGATGCACAAAACGAGGCCAAAATGTGCATCCAGAAATGCTCCGAAACCTTTTTGAGAAAGAGAAGCAAAAAATAAGGCCCCAAAACGCACGAAGTTGTGCCTTCGAGAAGGAGAAAACCGGCCTTGTGGTCCTTTCTATTGCGTTTTTTGTGAAATTATCCGTTTCATATTTTTAGAAACGGATAATTATTTGCAAATTTGCTGGCGCAGCAGCGCCCATAATTCACATTTTTTAAATGTATTGTGAATTATGGACTCTATTCAAAAACAAAAGCAATTCTATCGTTCCCTTCCCATCGGCTATTATCACCTTTGCTCTGACGGTTGGCAAAAGGGAAAGTTGTTCCACACCGACGAGCAGTATGCATTCGGCGTATCCGGGTTAGCCCTTTCTACACGAATACACGGAGTGACGATTTATGCATACGAACTCATGCCCAATCACTTTCACATTCTTTTGTGCGCAACGGGGGAACAATGTCTATCTCTCTTTTATTACATCATTCGGCGAATCAACAAAAAGCTGAAAGAAGCCGGACTTCCAGCCCTTCCAAAGAACTACTGGTTCAAACTCGTACCCATCAAAAACAAAGAGCAGATGAAGGACCTCATTGTCTATCTGGCCCGTAACAAATTTGAGAAAGGGGCATGCACTCCGTTTGGACACAAATGGGGAACCGGTGGTCTGCCATACAATCAACTGGCAGAATTCATTACCGGTACCCAAGTGCGCGACATGTCTCAGAGAGCGTTGGAACGGATCGTGGGAAGCAGGACTGCGCTTCCTGCCGATTGGGAAATCCATCCTGTTCTGGGTATACTTCCCAAATGTTTTGTCTGCGTAAGCAAAGTCCTGGAACTTTTTCCAAATGTAAAAGAATACACGACACGCATGATCAAGCAGTATGAATCGGCCGTTATCATCGCCGATTCGGTGGGCGAAAGCGTAGAATGGTCGACCGAAGAAGCAAAGGACATCCTGATGAATCTGTGTAACAGGCTTTTCCCCGGGAAACGACTCTATGATCTTACGGTCGATGAAAAAGGCCGACTAGCCGTTCAGGCCGATTCTCTATATCATCTTCCGACACCCACCCTTTCGAAACATCTCCAACTCTCCGAATATGTGATTCGTCAATTCTTACATTCGAAAGACTATGGTCTCAAGCGAATCAAATGACTCCAGCACG
>CAMODD010000014.1:0-33831 GCA_946611215.1 uncultured Bacteroidales bacterium
AACTGATAACCATGAAGAAGCTCTTCACCCTGTTCGCTGCTGGTGCGCTGTTTGCCACCGGCGCTTTTGCACAGCTGCCGCCGCCTTTCCAGGTAGAACCCGACGTCGTTAAAGACTTTGCCGATAAGAACGTGGGCCGAAAGGCCATCCAGGGCGGGGACCGCAATCAGGACGGTTACCTGTCACAGGAGGAAATGGATTCCCTGGAAGTCCTGAACCTGGGCTCCTACCGGATCGATCCCTTTGATGTGGTTTCCTACGAGGACCTGGCCAAGTTCCGCAACCTGAAGAAGGTGTACCTGGGAGAGAGCGACCTGGCCGAAGTGGACCTGTCCCGCAACCCTAAACTGGAGGTGATTGCCATCCAGAGTCCCAACCTGAAAACCGTGGTCATTGCCGTGGGCAGCAAGCCCCAGTTCTATTTCCCCACGCAGAGCGGAGAGATTGTCGTCCGCCGCGTGGTGAATCCCGACGACCCTAACGCCATCTGGTATCAATAAACTATGAAACGCTTTCTGTTATTGCTGGCACTCGCCATCTGCGTGCCAGCCGCCGCGCAGGAGCCCTCAGAAGAGGAGCTGCTGCGGATGTACGGTGCAACGGACGAGTATTTTGAAATGCAGCGGAAGATGGATGAGATTGTGCAGCATTCGGAGGAAGCCCGCCAGCAGGAAAAGACCACCCGTGCCGTGATGCTCATCCTGTCCCTGGCCGTTGCGGTAGTGCCGCTATGGTCTATTACCAAGCGCATTATCCAGCATCCGGAAGTGAGGACCTTCAAGGGCGTTACGCTGGCCCTGCTCGTTGCCATTGCAGGCGGCGCGGTCCTTTTCGGCATCAACTACGGCTGGATGTACCTGCGCCTCGAGCACGGCGACGCCATCAACTTCCCGATGGCGTTCCTCATCACCCTCGGCCTGGCGGGCTTCGCCATTTTCCTGCTTCATAAAAAAGACCCGAAAGATGAAAAGGATTCTTAGCATCGCGCTGCTTGCGCTGGCGTTTTCGTTTGCCGCGAAGGCGCAGCGGGTGAACCCGCAGATCGGCGTCTTTTACCAGAAAGGGCAGTACTCCTTCGAGGAGGCCCAGGTGAAGGACACTTTCCTGGGCGCGTCCTTCCTTGTGCAGTTCAACATCTTCTATCCGGAGTCCATCTACCTGACCACCGGCCTGGAGGCGTCCCTGGGGCTGAGCAAGGAGAACAATGTGCCCGACTACCGCATCGAGCTTCCCGTCAGGCTGTCCTGGATGTGGGAACCCACGCCGCGGTTTGCCATCGGCCCGTTCGCCGGCATCTACGGCGCCGTGAACCTGATGTCGACGCCCGACGACAAGACCCTCTACAACACGCTGCAGGGCGGATATACGGCCGGTGCCTCAATCCAGTTCGGTTCCTTTAACCTGAGCGGAGGCTACTGGAGAGACTTCGTGCCCTTCCATAAGGGCGGCAGTCCCTTCAGCGGATTCCGCGTTTCCCTCAACATGTTTATTTAGGCCGATATGAAACGCATTCCCATCCTCCTGGCGGCCGGTCTGGTCGCCCTTCCCGCCGCCGCGCAGTCCGTTCCGCCGGTGAATCAGGCCAAGGTGGTTGCCACCTACTGCACCTATTGCGGGTTTATCGACTTCGAGAAGGGCGAGACGCACAAGAGCGACTGCCCGTCCCTGGGCGGGTCCTCCGGGGGCAGTTCTTCCTATGGTAGCGGCGGCGACTATTACTCCTATGACGAGCGCCACGAAGACGCCTGGAACGAGCGCAAGGCCGCCAAAGCTGCCAAAAAGGCCGAACGGGAGGCCAAGAAGGCCGCCCAGAAATACGCCCGTCCCAAAAAGGTGAAGCTGAAGGACTACCAGCCGATGGCCGGGAAGACAGTCGTGGCCGATATGGGCGCGACGGAGAACACCCAGGTCATCGCCAAGTATAACAAGAAGGGCGTCCCCAGCTACGGTCTCCGGAACAGGAGCACCGGGAAATGGGTACGCAAGCCGCAGTTCCAGGGCATCACCATCGTAGGCCCCCATGCCGCGGCCGCCAGCCTCAAGGGCAGGACCGCCATCATAGACCCGGACACCGGCGAGCCCACCACGGAGTACGCCTTCGACCAGTTCAAGGCCTTCCACTACCCGGACAACGCCCGGAACACCCTCCTCGCCCTGGCCAAGACCACGCCCCAGGGCCAGCGTACCTGGTATATGATGGTGGCCGATGGCAACGGCAACTACACGCAGGCCATGACCTGCAGCGCCGTGGATTTCATCGAGGACGGCACCGGCCGGAAGATCCTGTACCGCCGCGACGACACCGACAAGGTGGGCATGCTGGACGAGTTCGGAAACGAGATTCTCCCGCCCGTATTCGACGGCCTCAAGAACCTGGAATTCTCCGTGGATGACGCCGCCTACTACCAGGCCCGGCGGATGCTGGCCGACGGCAGCACGGCCGTAGGGGTCATCGATGAGAAGGGCCGAATGGTCGTTCCCTGCTCCTATGACCAGATCGACGCCAAGAGCTGGGGCAAGTACGGCATCCAGGTCAAAAAGGGCGACAAGACCGGCGTCTATGACATGCGCGGCAACCAGGTGCTGCCCGATATGTTCAACCGCCTGACGCTGGACCATTTCTGGGACGGGAACAAGTCCTGGGCTTACTACCGGGGCACCGTCTATGAGGCCGACGGGTCTTCACGCTGCGCGCTCTTTAACACCTACGGTGAGCAGCTCACCGACTGGGAACCCTATTACGCGTCGGAGGACCGCATCTATGAAATGACCTCCCGACTGGAAGAATACCGAATCTAACCGAATCTATTAGAAGCCTATGAAACTGATCGCACTGGCTATTGCACTGGCCATCCTCCCTATCCATAAGAGTTTTACGGGCTCGCCGGAGAGCAGTTCGTCGGCCCCGGCGTACACGGCCGGGCAGGCCCGCTATTTCAACCTGACGCCCGGCGGTATGCAGGGAAACCTGGTCGTCGTGCGCGAAAACGGCCTGCCGGGCCTGTGGAACAACACCACCGGAGCGTGGCAGATCCAGCCCGGCGGGGTTCAAGAGCTTTTCTTTGCCACCAGCAGCCTCCTGTTCTACACCAGCATGGAAGGCCGCGCCGGATACGGAAACGTCCAGCCTGGCTTTGAGGAAAGCCCCGCCCTGGACTCCAAGGACCTGTATTTCCCCTTCCCCGAGGCCAGCTACTACCCCTCCCGGACCGAGATGAAGTACATCTGCCTGAGGATGGAGGGCCAATGGGCCGTCCTTGGGGCCGATGGCTTCCTCCTGCCTGGCATCGGCAGTAATCTCCAGGGTGCCATCTCCATCCTGGAAGGAGCGCCCCGGAAAGCCCCGGACGAATCCAACGAGGCGTTTATCCTGCGTGAGTTCCGGGAAATGCCCTCCGCTACGCTGCACGGAGGAGCCACCGCACGTGAAAAAGGCACGAAGGGTTTGTTCATCTCCCTGGTGGAGACTCCCTACGCCGGTCCCTATTTCCTTCCCGACGCCAAACCGGACGCCAGCTATCTGCCGGAATACGGCATCTTCGGTGTCCGGGACGGGGTCCTCACCCTGGCCTTCGGCTGCTTCATCAACATGGAGACGGGGAATTACCACTGGTATGAGGACCTGTCGGTGGAAGAGCCCTACATTCCCCTGAACAGTGTCAGTCGCACGGCCACGCACTGGGATCCGGACAATTGGAAGATCCCCATCGACATGAGCTTCCGGGAGTTCTACTTTGCCTACGAATTCAATCGGTACGTCAACGACCCGGATTATGATGAAGACGAAGTATGGGAGGAAGGGAAATACAAATTCCTGCGCGCGAACAGCTTCACGGCGGTTGGTAGCCGCTACCCCATGATGCCCGAAGCCTATGACCCGGAAAGAAAGGCTTTGAAATTGGTCATCGCCGAGGACATGTGCCCTCCTTTCTATGTTCCCATGACCGCCCGGGAAGCACAGAACCTGATCCGCGACTACAACAAGTACGGCCCGGACGAACTGGTCTGGTGGTACGAGCGAGGTATCGACAACCACGAAAACATGTACGTCTCCCGCGCCGGCATCGGCTGGCCCGACAAATCGCCCGGCCACCCCACCGCCAAAATCTTCCACTACTCCGCCACGGAATAGAATATGTTAGCGGAGCGGCTCCAGCGCCACGGTGCCGGGGATGTCGTCGGAGGGGGGCTCGCCGTGGAGGTAGATGATGCGCTGGTTGGGGCTGCCGCGGAAGAGGAGGTCGGTGTCGCGCTGCTCCAGAATGAAGGGCTGGCTTTTTTGTGTGCACTGCCGAAGCAGGTTCTGCGCCATGGAGAGCGAGACCTGCAACGCGTAACAGTTAAGTGGTTGTAAATCAGCGAATAACGAAAAGTCCTCCGGTCGGAATCTCCTGGAGGACTTTTCGTTATCGATTGGCAGTCAAGTAGTTAGAGAAAACGCTCTTGCTGCCTTATAATCAGAGTACGCTACACGGGCCACACCAGCAGGCCGATGCGGTAGGCAGCGAAGGCGAAGAGCCAGGCAACGAGGATGGTGTAGAGGCACAGGAGGATGGCCCACCACCAGGAACCGGTTTCGTTCTTTATGGCTACAAACGTGGCAATGCAGGGGAAGTACAGCAGCACGAAGACCATGTAGGCCAGGGCTGCGGCTACGGGAATATCGGCCTTCAGTGCCGCCTGAAGGGCGGTTTCGTCGGAAGAGTCCGCAGCAGAAGCGGAGACCGCGCCATCAGCACCAGCCGCCGCCTCAGCGCCTTCCTGCGCATACATCACGCCCAGCGAGCTGATCACCAGTTCCTTGGCGCCGATGCCGGTGAGAAGGCCCACGTCCATCTTCCAGTTGAAACCCAGGGGCTCCAGGGCCGGCTCAACCGTTTTGCCCACCATGCCAATATAGGAATGTTCCTGCTGATAAGCCCCGGTGGCACCCTCATGACGCGGGAAGTAGCCCAGCGCCCAGATGGCGATGGAGAAGACAAGAATGGTGGTCGCCATCTTTTCCAGATACTGTTTTCCCTTTTCCCAGGTGTGCCGGCCGATGGCGCGGGCGGTAGGTACGCGGTAAGGCGGCAGTTCCATCACAAAGGGGAGGTCGTCCTCCTTGATGAACTTGCCGATGATAAGGGCCGATAGTATGGCCACCACAATTCCCAGCAGATAGATACCCAGCAGGGCCGTAGCCGGATTCTCCGGGAAGAACGCCCCCGCAAACAGCACAAAGATGGGCAGGCGCCCGGCACAGGACATGAACGGGATGATGGCGATGGTAATGAGCCGGCTCTTCCGGCTCTCGATGGAGCGTGTGGCCATAATGGCCGGTACATTGCATCCGAATCCCATCACCATGGGGATGAAACTCTTGCCGTGCAGCCCAATCTTATGCATGAGCTTGTCCACGATGAAAGCCGCGCGGGCCATGTACCCGCTGTCCTCCATGATGGAAATGAAGAAGTACAGGATAAGGATGTTGGGCAGGAACACCAGTACGCTTCCCACGCCTGCGATGATGCCGTCCACCACCAGGTCCTTGGCCCATCCGTCCGGCATCCAGGACGCCACTTTCTCTCCAAACCAGGCCACCGCCGCGTCTATCCAGTCCATGGGATACTGGCCGATGGTAAACGTCGCCCAGAAAATGAACCACAGAAGCAGGATAAAGATGGGGAACGCCGCCCACTGGTTGGTTACGAGCGCGTCAATCCGGTCTGTGAGGGTGCGTCGGGGACGCTCCTCCTGATACCGTTGATAGGTCTCGGCCAGGGCACCCTGGATGAAGGCATACTTGGCATCCACGATGGCACTCTCCAGCGAGGTTCCCATCAGGGTCTGAATGCGCTGCTGCTCGTCGGAGCGTGCATTGGCAATGTCCTGGATATTGCTGCAATCCTTCTTCAGCAGCTCTTCAATATCTTTGTCACCTTCCAGGTATTTGATGGTCAGGTATCGGGTGGAGTACTGTGCCTTGAGTTTCTCATTGTGAGCAATGTACGGCTGCACATGCTTGATTCCGAGCTCAATCTCCGCTCCGTGGTTGATGTGGATATGCCGCGCCAGTTTGGGATCCTGGTGCTCATAGATTCTGATAACGGTATCGAAGAGTTCGGAGATTCCTTCCCCGCTGCGGCTTACCGTGGGACACACCGGCATACCCAGAAGGTATCCCAGCTGCACCGTGTCCAGCTTATCTCCCTTGTGGCGGAGCTCGTCGTACATATTGAGCGCCATCACCACGCGGAGGTTCATGTCAATGAGCTGTGTGGTAAGATAGAGGTTGCGCTCGATGTTGGAAGCGTCCACCACATTCACCACCACGTCCGGCATGGTCTCCAGGAGGTTCTTTCGAACATAAAGCTCTTCGGGGGAGTAGGCCGACAGGGAATACGTGCCCGGAAGGTCCACGAGCGTAATATCGTAGTCCTTGAAATGGAATTTTCCTTCCTTGGCGTCTACCGTGACGCCGGAATAATTGCCCACGTGCTCATGGGCGCCCGATGCAATGTTGAACAGGGAAGTTTTTCCACAGTTGGGGTTTCCCACCAGGGCTACGCGGATGTTGTGGTGCCGTTCCTCGGCCACATGGGCCAGGGCTTTTTCCAGCCGCTCCGTCTCTTCGAGGTCTGCGGGCAGCGCCTGCAGGTGCTCGTCGCTCACCAGGGCCTCGCGGGCCTCCTCTTCGGTAACGACCTCAATCTGGCGGGCTTCTTCCCGCCGCAGGGATATCTTGTAGCCGATGATTTCGTATTCAATGGGATCCTTGAGCGGTGCGTTCAGCACCACCCGTATTTCCTTACCCTTGATGAAGCCCATCTCGATGAGGCGCTTGCGGAAACTGCCGTGTCCATGGACGCGGACAATGACCGCTTTCTCACCGGTGGCTAAATCTGCCAATATCATGATACGTACTAATTTCGCTTGCAAAGGTACTGTTCTTTTTCTCTTCCGGCAATCCCTATTTGTGAGGATTTTTGTATTTTTGTAGGTTATGAACAAACGAGTAGAATCTGTAGATGTCCTTCGGGGCCTTACCATGGCCTTCATGCTCATCGTAGACAATCCAGGCGGACGCATGTTCGCTCCCTTCAACCATGCAACCTGGAACGGGTTCACCCCCACGGACTTTGTGTTCCCCACCTTCGTGTTCGTGATGGGTGTTTCCATGTTCCTGAGCCTTCGTAAACAGGAATTCAAACTTTCCTGGAAGGTGCTCAAACGCTTTCTCCTTATCCTTGGCATCGGCTGGCTGTGCAACTGGATCAGCAAGTGTGTCTGGGGCGGCGGCATCGTGGGCCTCGAAAACGTACGCCTGTCCGGCGTGCTGGTGCGCCTGGCCCTGTGCTATGGCCTGTCGGCCCTCATCGTATGTACGGTAAACCATAAATGGCTGGGCTGGGTGGCCGGCGCCATCCTCGCCGTCTATTCGGCCATCCTTCTTCTCGGAGACGGCTACGTCCACGGTCCGGAGAACATTCTGGCCCGGGTGGACACCGCTGTCCTCGGCCTTAACCACATGTATAAGTCCGACAACGGAGTAGACCCCGAAGGCCTGCTTTCCACTCTTCCGGCTGTGGCTCACACCCTTATCGGCTTCCTCATCGGCAAGTTCCTTGTGGAAAAAGATTTCCGCAAGATGGACGCCGTGGGAACCCTCATGCTGGTGGGCGGTTTCCTCCTGGGATACCTGCTCCCCATTAACAAGAAGGTATGGTCTCCGTCCTTCGTGCTGGTGTGCTGCGGCGCTGCAACCCTGCTTCTGAGCCTTTTCCACTGGCTCATTGACGAAAAGGGCGTGTGGAAGCATACGGGCTTCTGGAAGGTGTTCGGCTCCAACGCCATCCTGTGCTTCCTGCTGTGTGACGTCCTGGTCTGGACTATGCACGGAAGCGGCGCCTTCAAGGCCGTGATGGACTTCCTGGGCCGGAATGAATGGACCTCGCTCCTTTATGCCGTAGCCGGCGTCATGCTCATCTACCTGATTGTCCTGCCCCTGTACAAGAGAAAAATCTTCATTAAACTATAGTACTATGAAAAAAATCATCATTGGCGTGCTCTCTGCCGCCCTCTTCCTCATCGGAACCCAGTCCCATGCTCAGGTTATCGTGGGGGCCGGTTACCTTTTTGCCTCCGAAAAAACCAGCGGGATCGAGGGAACCACTCCTTACCATGGCTTCTACCTTGGAGCCGGTTACAACGTACATCTCGTGAAAGGCCTCAGCGTAATGCCCGGCCTGTATGTCAACTTCCTCGCCCACAGCGAAAGTGCCGACGCCGGCAGCGCCAAGGGCGGTGTCTTCCTCATGGGTACGGCCCGCGAGTTTGCCCTCGACCTCCCCATCAAGTTTAAGTATGCTTTTAACCTGGGTAACGAAAGAAGTATCTTTGCTTTCGCCGGTCCGGTGTTCCAGCTGGGCCTTTCCAATACCACTACCCTGAACGGTTCCGTCAACGTGGGCCCCATCCACTATGGCGGTGGCGAAAAAGTGAACAACTATGACTCCGAAAACGGAACCGCAAACCGTTTCAATATCTACCTCGGCGGCGGCCTGGGTGTGCAGCTCGGAGACATTATCTTCCTGGCCGGCTACGACCACAACCTGCTGGACGTAGACAAGGTGAACGGTTATACCACCGGCCGTAACCAGCTCAAGGTGGGTATCTGTCTGGACTTTTAATCTGTAGACCATGGCCATCAACACCGAGCCGCAGCAGCACCGGGCTCCCAGCAGCCGCAAGATGAACGGCTGGCTGGCCCTGAGCCCGCTCTTTGTATTCCTTGCCGTCTATCTGGCCGGTTCGCTGGTGGCCCATGACTTTTACAAAGTACCGGTAGCAGCCGCATTCATCGTGGCGTCGGGCTATGCTCTCCTCATTACAAAGGGAGTAGACAAAACCGACGACAAAATCTCCATCTTCTCCGAGGGCGCCGGCAACAAGAACGTCCTCATCATGATCTGGATCTTTGTGCTGGCAGGGGCTTTTGCCTCCACCGCCAAGGACATCGGTGCCATTGACGCCACGGTGAACGCGACGCTGCATATTCTGCCCGGCAACCTCATCTATGCGGGTTTCTTCCTGGCAGCCTGCTTCATCTCCATGGCCATCGGCACCTCTGTGGGTACCATCGTGGCCCTCGTCCCCATTGCTACGGGCATTGCCTCCGAGACCGGCATCGGCCTTCCCTTCATGACCGCCATCATCGTGGGCGGCGCCTTCTTCGGAGACAACCTTTCTTTCATCTCGGACACCACCGTGGCCGCCACCAAGAGCCAGGGCTGTTCCATGAAGGACAAATTCCGCGTCAATCTCTGGATTGCCGCCCCCGCCGCCATCCTCGTAACCCTCATTTATGTGCTCATGGGCCTCTCCGTCAAGGCTGCGCCCGCGGCCGCTCCCGTTGAGTGGGTGGGGCTCATTCCGTACCTTCTGGTCATCGGCCTGGCCCTCTCCGGAATGAATGTGGTGACGGTGCTGGCCATCGGAATCGGCATCAACGGCATCATCGGCTGGTGCACCGGAGCCTACGGCTTCGTGGGCTGGATGGCTTCCATCGGCAGCGGCATCGGCTCCATGGGTGAGCTCATCATTGTGTCGCTCCTGGCCGGCGGCCTGCTGGAAATCATCCGTTACAACGGCGGCCTGCAGTTCATTATCGACGGTCTTACGCGCCGCATCGCCGGTCCCCGGGCGGCCGCCTTTTCCATTGCCGGATTGGTGTCGCTCGTAAACGTGTGCACGGCCAACAACACCATCGCCATCATCACCGTGGGCCCGCTGGCCCGCCACATCACCGAGCGTTTTGGCCTGGATCCCCGTAAATCGGCCTCCATCCTGGATACCTTCTCCTGCCTGGTGCAGGGCATCCTTCCCTACGGCGCCCAGATGCTCATGGCAGCCGGCCTGTCGGGCGTATCGGCCCTCTCCATTACCGCCAACCTCTACTATCCCTTCGCCCTGGGCCTTGTGGCCTGCGCGTCCATCATCTTCCGCTTTCCCCGTAAGTATTCATGAGTAAGATTCTCCTCCATGCCTGCTGCGCACCCTGTTCCAGCGCCATCGTAGAATACATGATGCAAAACGGGATGCAGCCCGTCATTTTCTACTCCAATTCCAACATTTACCCGCGGGAAGAGTACGACCACCGTCTGAACGAGTGCATCCGCTACGCGAAAAAGTGGGGCGTGGAAATTGTGGACGACGTGTATGACCACGCCGACTGGGGCCTCTGTGCCGTGGGGCTGGAGAAGGAGCCCGAGAGGGGTGGCCGATGCCTCCAGTGCTTCAAGTACCGCCTCCTGCGGGCAGCAAGGTACGCGGCGGAAAACGGATTTGACACCCTTACCACCACTCTTGCCAGCTCCCGCTGGAAGAACCTGGACCAGGTGAACGAAGCCGGAAGGTGGGCCTGTGCGCAGGTGGAAGGCGTTACCTGGTGGGACCGCAACTGGCGCAAGGGCGGCCTTCAGGAACGCCGGAACCAGATCATAAAAGAAGAAAATTTCTACAATCAATTGTTCTGCGGCTGTGAATTTTCGCAATGATTTTGTATCTTTGCGTCCCAAATGAAAGCGCAAACTTCCCAACCGGTCCTGAACATGGCGGAGTTCTGCATTGATACCAGTCGCCTGCAGGACATTCTTACATTCCTCCGGAAGAGCCATCGCTACTACATGGATGTGATGGTCCCCAATCTTGCGGCCAGCCTGGAGCGCCTTACAGAACCTTGCTCTGAGCACCAGCGCCAGACCCTCTGGAAGTTTTTTTCCGACTATAAAGAAGAGCTTGTCACCCACTTTTCCTATGAGGAGAATGTGGCTTTTCCGTACATAGAGGCCATGCTGGCCGGAGAGCGCAGCTGTCAGTATTCCATTGAGGAGTACGAGCAGAACCACAGCAACATCCAGGAAAAACTGGACGACCTCAAAAACCTGATTACCCGTTCCCTTCCCAAGGAGTGCAGCCAGGAAGATGCCACACAGGCGCTGTACAACCTGTATAACCTGGAAATGGACCTCCAGAAACACACCTTCATCGAGGACGACGTCCTCATCCCCGCCGCCATGCAGCTGGAGAAGAAGATGGAGCCCGTCGCGACGGGGGCCGATGAACTGAGCGCCCGCGAAAAGGAAATCCTCGTCTGCGTGGCCCAGGGCATGCTCAACAAGGAGATTGCCGACAAATTCAATCTCTCCATCTACACGGTCATCACCCACCGCAAGAACATCACCCGCAAGACCGGCGTCAAGACGGTGGCGGGCCTCACGGTGTATGCCCTCCTGAACAACCTCATTGACATGAATACCATAGAGTAATATGAATTATAGCGATTTTATCAAATTCTATCCCGACTTTCCTATTAAGGGCGTCAACTTTGTGGACATCATTCCCTTCATTCAGGACAAGGAACTGTTCAGGAACCTGTGCAACGACCTCGCCGCTATGTGCGACGCGCCCAACGTTGCCGCCCCCGAGGCCCGTGGCTTCCTGTTCGGAGCCGGCATGCTCTATGCCGATACTCCCATCCGCAACCTCATCCCGCTGCGCAAGAAAGGTAAGCTTCCCTTCGCCGAGGGAGACCTGGTGCAGGTGGAAATCATGAAGGAATATGGCCCCGACCACGTGTACTTCCGCCGCAGCGACCTCGCTGCCGGCGTTCCCGAAGGCGGCGTCCTGGAAGTAACCTTCTTCGACGATATCCTGGCTACCGGCGGCACCGCCCGCGGACTGGCGCAGGGCCTCAATATGCAGAAAGTGGTCATTGACGGAAAGACCTATCCCGTCAAAGTGAAGGATTTCGTGTTCCTTGTGGAAATTGACGACTTACCCGGCCGCAGCAAACTGGAAGAGATTGCCCCGGTGAAGTCCCTCATCCACGTGACGGAAGGCTAACGGCTCCGTTTGTAGTCAAAGCCGTTTCCGTGCCAGGTCCAGGAATGGAGGGTTTCCCCTTCCCGAATGGAGACCACCTGGCGGAATACCCGGACCTCTTTCCCCTGAATGGGATCGATGGAAGCGGCAAAGACCCAGCGGTCACCGGAGAGTGTATAGAGGGTGAGTCCCACCAGGGAATTGTCCCTGCGGGCAACCACCAGGTCCGGAACACGGTTTCCGGTGAAGTCGTGGACGCCTACCACCACTTCCCCGCGGCCCCCTTCCAGGGCGGAACCTCCCACAGAGACGTCTCCGCCGTCCACCATAACCTGAAAAACTTTACCATCGGCCTGGAATTCCAGCGTGCCGATGCGGCCATAGAAATAGCTGTCCAGCCCCACCACGAAGGTGCCCGACGCATTGTCCGCATAACTCCTTGTCTGAGCGGCAGAAAGAAGGCACATGACAGCTCCCAGAAGTGTGAAAAAAACTCTTTTCATACCTCACAAAGATAAGGAAAATATAGCTAACTTTGCAAAAACCCAGATATATGTCCTTTGTAGATGACAGAATTGCCATGGAAGGCCTCACATTCGACGATGTCCTTCTCATCCCGGCTTATTCGGAGGTGCTCCCCCGCATGGTAGACCTCCACACCCGTTTCTCCCGCAACATTTCCCTCAACATCCCCATCGTGTCGGCCGCCATGGATACGGTCACCGAGGCGCCCATGGCCATCGCCCTGGCGCGCGAAGGCGGAATCGGCGTCATTCACAAGAATATGAGCATCGCCGCCCAGGCCGGTGAGGTACGTAAGGTAAAGCGCTCGGAGAACGGCATGATCTCCGACCCCGTTACCATTGACCAGGACCAGACCGTGGCCGATGCCCTTCGCCTGATGAAGGAAAACCACATTGGCGGCATCCCTGTCACCGACGGCGGCCGTCGCCTGGTGGGTATCGTCACCAACCGTGACGTCCGTTTCCAGCAGGACCTTTCCGTCCCCGTGCGCGACGTCATGACTTCCGAAGGCCTTGTGTGCATCCCCGCTACCCGCACCGACCGCGAGTATGTGAAGTCTGTCCTGCAGCAGCACAAGGTGGAGAAACTCCCCGTGGTAGACGACAAGGGCTTCATCGTGGGCCTCATCACCTATAAGGACATCATGCAGGAGCGCCGTTATCCGGCCGCCTGCAAGGACGCCCAGGGCCGCCTCCGGGTAGCCGCCGGCATCGGCATCACCCCCGATGCCCTGGACCGCATCGCCGCTCTGCGTGCAGAGGGCGTAGACGCCGTGGTGCTGGATTCCGCTCACGGTCACAGCAAGGGCGTGATTGACCTTCTGAAGAAAGTGAAGGCCACCTACCCGTCCCTCGACGTGGTGGTTGGCAATGTGGCCACCGAAGAAGGCGCCCGAGACCTCGTGAAGGCCGGCGCCGACGGTGTGAAGGTGGGCATCGGCCCCGGTTCCATCTGCACCACCCGTATCGTGGCGGGCGTGGGTGTTCCCCAGCTCACCGCCATCTACAACGCCTCCCAGGCCCTGAAGGGCACGGACGTGACGCTCATCGCCGACGGCGGCCTGCGCTACTCCGGAGACGTTGTGAAGGCCCTCGCCGCCGGTGGAGACTGCGTCATGTGCGGCTCCATGTTTGCCGGTACCGAGGAATCCCCGGGAGAGGCCATCATCTACAATGGCCGTAAGTTCAAGGCCTACCGAGGCATGGGCTCCATCGACGCCATGGCCGCCGGTTCCAAGGACCGCTACTTCCAGGACGACAAAGTAGAGCTCAACAAGCTGGTACCCGAAGGCATCGTGGGCCGCGTTCCATACAAGGGCACCCTGGCCGAGACCGTCTATCAGCTCATGGGCGGCCTGCGCTCCGGCATGGGCTACTGCGGCGCCGCCAACCTGGAGGCCCTCAAGAAGGCCAAGTTCACCCGCGTGACGGCCAGCGGCATGACGGAAAGCCACCCGCACGACATTACCATCACCAAGGAAACCCCTAACTACTCGCGCAGTGAATAAGATCCTCATCCTCGACTTTGGCTCTCAGGTAACGCAGCTCATCGGCCGCCGGCTCCGGGAGCTGAACGTTTACTGCGAGATTTATCCGTTCAACAAGGCTCCGCTTCCCGACGAAACCGTGAAGGGAGTCATCCTCTCCGGCAGCCCGTGCTCCGTGCGGGATGCCAACGCCCCGCAGGTAGACCTTACCCCCTACAAGGGGAAGCTCCCCCTGCTCGGTATCTGCTACGGTGCCCAGTACCTTTCCGCCAAGTTCGGCGGCAAGGTGGAGGCCTCCAATACGCGTGAATACGGCCGCGCCATGTTAAAGGTAGTGGCCGATTCACCTCTTCTGAAAGGCGTAAGCAAAGAGTCTCAGGTGTGGATGTCGCACGGAGACACCATATCGGCCCTCCCGGAAGGGGCGGAGGTCATCGCCTCCACGGCCGATGTTGAGAACGCCGCCTTCCAGTTCAAGGGCGAACAGACCTATGCCGTACAGTTCCACCCGGAGGTGTACCACACCGCCGAGGGCTCCCGGATGCTCGCGAACTTTGCCCTGGACATCTGCGGCTGCGAAGGGGACTGGACGCCGGATTCCTTCATCGAGACCACCGTCGAGGCGCTCCGGAAGCAAATCGGAGACGAGCAGGTCATCCTGGGCCTGAGCGGCGGCGTAGACTCCACCGTGGCCGGCGTGCTCCTCAATAAGGCCATCGGCAAGCAGCTCACCTGCATCTTCGTGAACAATGGCCTGCTTCGCAAGAATGAATTTGAGGATGTGCTGGCCTCCTACCAGGACATGGGCCTGAACGTGATCGGGGCCGATGCTTCCAAGGAGTTCCTTGAGGAGCTGAGGGGCGTCACCGAGCCCGAGGCCAAGCGCAAGATTATCGGCCGTCTGTTTGTGGAAACCTTCGACAAATACGCCAAAACCATTGACAATGCCCGCTGGCTGGCTCAGGGTACCATCTATCCGGATGTAATCGAGAGCGCCGGCATCGAGGGCATTGCTTCCAAGATCAAGAGCCACCATAACGTGGGCGGCCTTCCCAAGGAGATGAACCTCAAGATTGTGGAGCCGCTTCGCATGCTGTTCAAGGACGAGGTCCGTCGCGTGGGCCGCGCCCTGGGCATCAAGGAAGAGCTCGTGGGCCGTCACCCGTTCCCGGGACCGTCCCTCGCCATCCGTATCATCGGAGATGTCACGGAGGAGAAGCTGGCCGTCCTGAGGGAGGCCGATGACATCTTCATCCGCGGTCTCCGCAGCTATGACTGCACCGGCATGGGATTCCCTTCCGCCGCCGATCCCCGCGTCATGGCTACCAACCTGTACGATGCCATCTGGCAGGCAGGCGTGGTGCTGCTGCCCATCAAGAGCGTGGGCGTGATGGGAGATGAACGTACCTACGAGAACCCCGTAGCCCTCAGAGCCGTGGTTTCCACCGACGCCATGACGGCCGACTGGTTCCCGTTCCCCTACGACTTCCTCCGGAACGTTTCCAACGAGATCATCCGGAAGGTTCGCGGCGTCAACCGCGTCGTCTACGACATTTCGTCCAAACCGCCGGCAACTATCGAGTGGGAATAATCATTGTAGTCGCAGATTCTGGTTTATGCCAATCTGCGATTTTTTTATCCCATGCAGAGGAGGAAGGAAAGGCGATATAATAGACATTTCTGGTTGGTGATTCCTTTATAGTTTGCTGATTTATTGACTTTTATGCAAATTAGAAGAAAACGGTTTCCTCTAATGAGTGATACAGCCAATATAAGGAGGCGCCAAAGATTACCTTTATTTGCCACGTTGACACGTAGAATGCGCAGACGGTCGATTTGGCGTCAACGCGGCAAGGAAATCGGCCAAAACGGCAAAAAGCCGGCCGCGTTGACGTGTAGAAGGCCGCACAATGCTGTTTTCACGTCAACGCGGCAAAGGTGACGCCACCTCGCATTACGCGGCTCGGTAGCTACGACTCGCCGCTGCGGGGGGCTCCGTAAATTGGCCCTTCTCGCGGCGGCCGTCACCAACCACAAATGTCACAATCACCAACCAGAAATGTCTATTATACCGGAAAGGCACCCCTCTGCCCTTGTCCGGGGGTGCCTTTCCTTCCTCCTTTCCTAGCCATTATGTACCTGTGGCTCCTATTGGTGTCGGGGAGAACTTGTTATGCTGGCGTTATTGCGCGTTGGACGTTGCAGATGGCAGGTTTCCGATGATTGATTACCACCAGGGCTGGCGGTAGACCCAGCGTTCGGGTTTGTAGGCGGCCATGGAGGTGAAGAAGGGATCGCCCGCATGGACCGTGGTGGTTTTGTCGTCAAACACCACCATGGGGCGGGTTTCCGGATTGTACACTTCCCACTTGAAGCGCTTGGTGTCCGGGACGCCGTCCCGGGCAAAGGAGACCCACACGTCGCTCATGAAGTCGGCCAGTTTGTAGGCGCTCTTGTCGCAGCTCACCATGAAGCGGCCCAGCCATATATTGTTGAACACGAAAGGCATCTCTGTGCAGTGGTTGGTGGCAAAGGTGCCGTCCATGTGCGGCGAGGGCTTCGAGAAGACGTACAGGTACTGGCGGGTGTCGCCCATCTCATAGCGAAAGTCGGCGTTGTGATACACGGCCGGGAGCATGTTGTTCTCGGCGAAATTGCAGCCGATGATGGTGGGCAGGCCCTTGGAGATCTCGGCCACGCGGGGATCGTCCAGCGGGTAGGGCAGGATTTCGCCGTCCAGCACGGGGCTGAACCACATGCCGGCGCCGTACAGGCGGTAAAAGATATTGTCCGGGAACTTCTCCACGATGGCTTCGGTAGCCGCAGCCAGCACTTTGTCGTAAGGCAGGGACTGGATCTGGTCAACGGTGCCGGCGTTCAGGCCCAGCTTGGCCACGGTCCTGCGTCCCATTTCACGGGCTTCCTCCGGCCGGGCCAGGGAAAGCATGGAACCGCTTTCAATGATGCCCTTGTTGAAGAGTCCCTTGGCCGACGGCGTTCCCATGAGGATATTCACCTTTCCGCCACCGCCGCTCTGGCCGAAGATGGTCACGTTGTCGGGATCTCCGCCAAAGGCTTCGATGTTCTTGTGCACCCATTCCAGGGCTTTCACCATGTCCATCACACCGGCTACGCCCGAGTATTTATACTTTTCGCCGAAGTCGGACAGGTCCATGAAGCCCAGGAGGTTCAGACGGTGGTTGATGCTCACCAGCACCACGTCCTTGCGGGCCAGGTTGGCGCCGTCATAGAAAGGCAGCTCGCTGCTGGCGCCCATGGCATATCCGCCGCCATGCAGCCACACCATGACGGGACGCTTTTTCCCGTCGTTGATGCCCTTGGTCCATACGTTCAGGTACTGGCAGTCGTCGCTCTGCACACCGTCGTCCCACTGGTACAGGAAGGCTTCACAGTCATCTTCCCAGGTGAAACGGGGCGCCTGGTGGCACTGGTGTCCGTAATACAGTGCCGTCTGGACGCCTTCCCAGGGTTCCGGGTCCTGCGGCGGCATAAAACGGTCGGCCCGGGCATACTGGACGCCCTTGAATGTGTACACACCGTCCTCGATGTAGCCGCAGAGCGTGCCATAGCAGGTTTCTACCAGGGCGTCGCTGCTGTTGACGACGAGGGAATGATCCGGATAACAGTCGCAGGATGCCACAAGGGCCACCGCGGCAAGAAAAAGCCATCTTTTCATATGCAGTCAGTTTTAAAAACGGGTGCAAGTTATTGAAAAGAAAAGGCTTCCGCAATGCCGATTTGTTTATATGTTTTAATATATGTCCATTCCAACGGGCACAGTATTTGCGCTGGGCAGAGGCCGTGAACCCGAAATGGTTTTGAAATGAAAGGAAAAACTATTCTCCTGGCAGGGCTGCTGGTGCTGGCAGGATGGCTGGAAGCCGGCGCACAGGAAGTCGGGCAGCAATTGCGCTTTAACTCGTATTATTCCCGGCAGGACATCTGCGCGGAGTGGGGCCGTTCCAACATCCGCAGAGGAATGGACACCCCGTATCTGCAAGTCTTTTACACCCATCTGTTCTGGAAGCACTGGGCCTGGAGGGCCGGCGGCATGCTTGCCATCAGTCCCGGCAGGTATGACTTTGCCGTGGGCGCTCCGGTGAGCATCGTCTACCGCTCCGGAACGGCCTCGTTCGAAGAGAGCCTCCGGTACGGTCTGGAAGGCGCTGTCGCCAGTTCCATCTGGGACGGAGCATGGGGAAATATCGACGAGATTCCCGGAGACATCCTGTTTAACCTGTTCGCCATCCTCTTCCGCCGGATCGATTTCTTCCTGGGCATTACGCCAGGCTGTTACCTGGGAAGAGCCCTCGAGGGTGAAGGAAGCCGCCTCTATTGCACGGCCGACCTGGGCGCCTCGCTCTGCATCCCAATCTGGCGCCTTTCACTGAACATCACCCCTGCCTTCCATTATTCCTTTACGCAGACCCCGGTGTACGACTACGCTTTCGACGGCCCCACCCGGAATCCCCTCTTCTTTTCCCTGGGCCTGGGCGTGAGCTATCTGTTCTAAACGTGCATCATTTCGGAAAAATCATTATCATTGGGACATTAACCGCGTCGTTTACGACATCTCGTCCAAACCGCCGGCAACTATCGAGTGGGAATAATTCCGTGGCATATTAGCCGACTTCTCTTGGTTGTGGGTAACTTGACATTTTAGGTCAAGTTACCGTCAAAAAAGGCCTTTTTTGCGGGTAACCGGACTAAAATTGTCACGTTACCCGCAGAGCTATCTTTCCGGGCGCTCCGCCTCGAAATCGTCTCTCATAAGGGTGCGAAGAAAAGATAAGGCTCATCGGGTAAACACTCATCGGCTCACCACGTGCCGCTCCACGACTTTGCCGTCTTCGTAGACCCAGAATGCCGTCGTGCCAGAGCCTTCGGGCGCGCGGCCGTACCATCGGCCTGCCTTCTCACGGCAGGCCTTTTTTGCGGCCTTAAGGGCGGCCTCGGCATCGGGATGAGGAATTTGTCGGCTGGCGTCTTTGGACTTTTTTACGGGCCGACCTGGAATCCAAGATGGGCGGGCATAACGAGGAGACCAGACGTAGTCCGGAATCTCCGTTATCGGTGGGGCAACAAAAATGGGCTCATGTGGATTCATGCGCCCAAAGGTAATGCTTGCTTGTGCCAAAGTGCTGCCACTTCTACTGTCCGCGGGCACAGGGTGGTGACTAAGTGTACGGGGTGGACAGAGTGGACAGTGGTGGACAGCGGTGGACAATTAGTCGCGTGGAGAGTATTTGATGGTCATGATGGATTTCTCATTATCAATGGTGATTGTTCCGAATTTATCCAGAATTGATTGTCCGAGCAGCAGGGGTGCTTTCTGGCTATTTACCACGGACGCCTCTATGTTCTTCAAGGTGACGTCTCCTACTTTCACTTCCTTGATTCGGACAACGACACCATTGGCGATGCTTCCATCTGCAGTAAGGTATCGGCGGGAGCCTTTGAAATCCTTCTCGCTCAGGTAGTCGTTCTTTAGCATAAAATTGGCCTCTACACTGGATAAGGTAACATCACTGGCACCGGTATCGAAGATGAATTTGAGCGGCAGGCCGTTGATTGTGCAGGGGACCTCATACGTTCCTCCGGGCATCTTCTTCATCTGGATTTCGGAGATCAAAGCTTCTGCGGATTCTGTGGTGATTTCAGGCTCTTCGAATATCTCTTCAACAGGCTTATCCTTGTATTCGCGGATGAGAGCCTTATACTCGGGTAAATCACGGAGAGAATCCATATCATCGTCGTGTTCAAGGTGAGCGAAGCGCCTGAAACCCTTCTTAAACGCCTCTTCCAGGGCTTTGATGGCTTCTTCAGGACGGTTCATCCTTGCAAAAAGGCAGGCCTTGTCATAGTAAACACCGTTGTCATTGGGATGAGCGTCAATAATCTGATTCATCCATAATTCGGCATCATAATAACGCCCCAATCCCACGAGAGCATAGTGCCTGCAACTTCCATCCTCTGGAGTAGTGTCGATTTCAAGGACTTTTTCATAGTCTCTTTTAGCGGCTTCATAGTCTCCGTTTTGAGATAAAAGATCTGCGCGGCTAAGATAGAGATATGCATAGGACTTATCAATATCAATCCCCCTGTTGTAATACTCCAAAGCCGTTTTTTTATCGCCTTGCAATTCATGGCACCAGCCGATAGCGTAGTACTCATAACCGCCGGATGGGTCATTGTCCATGGATACCTGGTAATCGGCAATGGCTTCTTTGTACATGCCGGCGCTTCGGTATATATCGCCGCGGTGACTGTAAAGAGATTGGTCTTCTGACAGTTCAATCGCTTTTGTCGCTTCGGCAATTGCCTTCTTGAACTGTCCCAGCTCACGGTAGCAACTGGACTTGTAGTAGGAAATCATTGGATGCTCTCCATATTCACTCTCAACCTTGTTATACAATTCAAGTGCATGCAGGTAATCGCAGTGGTCTTCATATAGCCTGGTTAAGAGTACAATCCACCGACTGCTGGCGTCTTCTTTATTCATCTCGGCTTTGATTCTGGCAACACCGTATGTGTAATGCTTCTTGGCATAATCGGCAACATACCATGCTTCGGCATCGTCATCAAGTTCGAAGTATTTCAATGCGGCATCCACAGTATCATCCTCACGGTCCATTTTGTCATAGACCTGCATTTTGAACTTGTATATTTCCCCGTATTCCGAATTATAGGATTCTGCGGTTTCCAGCCATTTCAAACTTTCCTCGTACTCTTCTTTGTCACGATAGAATCTGGCAAGTCCTATCATTGCTGTAACATCCGAAGGATCAGTTTTGAGCATCGCCCTGTATTCTTTTTCCGCTTTGTCAAATTCATCGCTCATATACAGAGCCTGCGCCAAATCGAAGTGATAACTTTGGACTTTTTCCGGGTTATCTTTCTTGGCGAGTTTGACCGCCTGTTTATATGACTCGGCGGCGTCTGGATAACGTTCCATGTCATCATAAATGGCTCCCTGCAGGCCCCAAAGTGTTGACTTGTAAACATTGGGTTTGCCTTTGTAGTGCTTGATGGCATGAGATATGTCCCGCAAAGCGGCGTCGAATTTATCAGTGCTCCAATAGATTCGAGCACGAATGAAACGCGAATCTATATGGTTGGGAGTATCGTCAATCTGTTTGTTGAGCAGCTCGAGAGCCTTTTCATCGTCGTCATCTTGGAAATAGGCTTCAACCGCTTTACGATAGTTATAATCCGATACAACTTTTCTCTGGGCGCACGCCTGGGCGCTCAGTAAGGTCAGTGCCGAAAGAACGGCTATTAAAGTTCTTTTCATACTCATATTTTTAATGGTTTACGATTTATCATTTGATGTAGAATGCCAGAATTCTCCAGAAAGTAACCTTTACTTATTTTGTTCCAGTGAACCTGTTGAGACTATGAAGTAAAACGTTACCATTATTATACGATTCTACAGGTTTTACCATAGACCGTTTCTTCCCTCACGGCATCGAGAATCTTGTGGAAGATTTTCGGGAAGTGCAGATAGACCCTATCGGCCATCGCCTTAGGGATTTCCTTATAAAAAGCCTCTGCTATCCCGCCTGTGATGCAGGCAAGTGTGTCGCTGTCCCCACCGAGAGAAACAGCTTTACGGATGGCATCTTCGAAATTATCGGAATCCAGGAAGGCGATGATTGCCTGCGGTACGGTCCCTTGGCAACCGGATTCCCAGTGATAAATGGGATGCCAGTATTCATACGTTTTGTGAAGGTCGTACCCGTAAGTCTTCTCGATGTACTCCCGGATTTCCTCTTTGGTCTTCCCGCTCCTGGTCATCCAAATTGCGGCAGCAGTAGCCTGGGCGCCCTTGATTCCCTCCGGATGGTTGTGGGTGATGGCTGCTGTGATCGCCGCCACACGCTCGGTCTCCTCCAGGGTGTCAAAGAACCAACCCACAGCACTCACACGCATCGCAGAACCATTGCCCCATGATCCATAAGGATGACGACCAGTCTTGGATTCATACGGCGCGTCGCCATGAGGGTCACCATAATTGTACAAATCTTCAGGGTGGAAAAGCCAGGTATGAAATCCGCCACCATAGCCGCCCATTGGGCAGGGACAATTCTCTCCGAACATGACCATAATGTCTTCAAGCCCCGGGTAGGAATGCTCTTTGTCCTTTAGCAGCCAGTACGCAACGGCCATCGTCATCACGCTGTCATCCGTGTAGGCACTATTGCCCAGGAAAAGGGTGAAATTGTATTCTTTTGTGTTGTGGAATTCGTAGGCCGAGCCCACGGTATCCCCGGTAATTGCTCCTAACATGGTAAATGATTGTTTTTGTTAATTAAATCGAACGTGTTTAATTCATTACAGTGAGAAAGAAATTCAGATCCGTATGGCAGTGTGTACAGTAAACCAAAATCCCCGCCCGGCCACAAAGCCTTTTCCAAGTCTCGGCCGGAGAGCTTTGATAAGCTGCGTATAACGGCTGTCCGCATTCGGGACACGAATTTTTTAATAAATAGGCATACCAGCTCAACCTCCATCCATCTTTATCGGCATACCGTTCTTTTTTGAACCCATAAAACTCCCGGATTGTCAGTTGCCGGTCTATGACTAAACTCTGGTCATATATTGGATGACGGACATTCAGATAAGGTAAATCCGGTCTGGAACCCCAATGGCAATGATTTGTATCCTCAATCATGCGTGTGTATTTATTCCGAGCAATCTTCTTCTTGCTTCGATAACATAGGTAATTGCGAAGACGCAGGGTTGTAATAATGCTGATGAAAGCAAACATTAATACGGATAGAGTGGTCAATATCTTCATAACCTGTCCTGTTTTTCTTTCATTATTGTGATAGGATTGGTTATTAGCAGGGCATAGCGAGTTTAAGGTTATTGATAAACCTTCTATAGGCATTCCAGGGAATCGATTTCTTATCCCTCTCATCACGAACAAGTTCGAGAAAAGTGGCATCATCTTTCTTCCTGTCGAACAGCAGGGCTGCGATGGGGTTATCCGTCTCTTCCTCAAATTCCTGGCGGGCTTCAGCATTTCCAATCAACATTGCCCTGAGGGCCGTGTGATACTTATCATACGCTGGATTCTCGGCCAGCAGCTGGCGCATAAGGCCGGCACCTGGATCTGAATAGACCTGTTCGTTCAGGATTGCTAGTCTGTACTTGAATTTTCGATAGGAAATGGAATCCAGCCCCATTTCTCTGGACTGGTTAAACAGAGCCATCATCTTCTTATAAGTCTCGTCCACCTTATCCCACTCTTTCTTCTCCTCATAGCAGCGGGAGAGGATATATAGTCCGTCAAAATTAGAATCCAGAATAGACCGCATTCCAGTGATGATTCTTTCGGATTCATCCTCACGACCGGCGTAGAACAAACCGATGGCGTCCATAAGACGATACTCAATGTTATCGCTATCTATAGTCTTCCACTCTTTGCCTCTTAAACATTCATCGTCAACAACGTAGGACATGGCCCTGGCCATAAGTTCAGATGCATAGTCGTAATTGCCTACTTTGACTTCTTCGATGGCCATTTCATACAGCGTAGTGGCAGCGCCATCACAATCCATGTTTTTGATAAACCCGTTTATTGCAGCACCGATATTGATTTCCCGCATGATCTTCTCGGTATTGTTTATATCCGAGGAAAAGTCAAGTACATCTTTGGAGACAAGTACGGAAGACAAGGTCATTGGACGGAGCAGTTCCAATCCTTCCAGCGATCGAGAGCGGCTTAATGCAACGTATGCCTGACCATTCGTGAATGCACTTTTACCAAAGTCTATGGCAACCCGGTCAAAAGTCAAGGACTGGCTTTTATGGATAGTAATTGCCCATGCAAGCTTCAAAGGATATTGCGTTACAGAACCTACTGTTTTCTTTATGCTCGACTTCGTGGCCTCGTCAAATTTGTATTCGATGCTTTCCCATTTTACCCGTTGAACTTCTTGAGTGGAACCATCGTCAAAACGAACTTTTATACAATCATCTGTAAGGCTGTCAACAGTCGCCAGTGTTCCATTAGCCCACCTATGGAACGAATCATTTCTTGTAAACATAACCTGGGCACCAACACGGAGATACAGTTTGTCCTCTGCAGCGTCTTGGCACCTTCTGGAATCCCCAGCATGCTCGGCTTCATAGACCATCAGGTCTCCATCCAATTCGGCAAGCCTCTCTTCATTTATGAGCTGGGCCGCCTTCTTGGTACATGTCAACGTTACTTTGAGTTTTTGGCTTCCTTCTCCAGGGACAACTACCCGGCTGTTAATACGCAGCATATCCCGATAAGAGACGGTGCCCGTCCTTACATGTTCCAGGAGTTCGATAAACACGGGGTCTGATTGCCGGTAGATCTTCAAGAACTCAATCTTGGGCAATCCGTAACGTTGGATCACGGCAGATTTATAGAAATAAAACGAGCTCGAGTGGTATAGGTCCATCAGTATTTCGCGATCTTCCTGGGTTACTACAGGTTCCAATTGAAACATGTCTCCGACGAACATCATCTGCAGTCCGCCAAAGGGCGCTGAATTCTTTCTGTAAAAACGAAGCGTCCTATCTATCGCATCCATTATGTCACACCTGACCATTGACACTTCATCTATGATGATTGTATCAATGTGTCTCACGAGGGAGATTTTATTAGCATTCATGGTGCCAATGTCTCCAGGCCCAAGCACTCCGAAATCAAGTCCGAAGAAGGAGTGAATGGTTTGACCACCGGCATTGATGGCAGCAATCCCTGTGGGGGCCAGAACAATGAACTTCTTGTCAATCTTTTCTTGGGCCATTTTTAGGAACGTAGTCTTACCTGTTCCAGCACGGCCGGTGAGAAAGAAAGAATTGTTAGTCTTGGCAATCATGTCAAAGGCATGATTCTGCTCAATGTTATTGGCGTCGAAAGAGGTTTGCATGACAAATGTTTTTTCTTTTCACGACAAAGGTAAAACCACGACGCGCAGTGTTTTTTCGCATCGTGGTCGTAAAAAGAATAGCGCGAGATTAGAGCCCTGCGCTTATGTCATATGCATTAACTAATCTCCAAACCGGCAATAAGGCGAGAAGGGGTTTGTTCAATACTCTCGATGACTTCCGGATAGGAAATGTTCAATTGCTGTGCGGCCCTCGTACAGGCAACGTACAGTTCTTTCTTCTTGGTATTCAGGTATTTTCCGTGCTTATCCGTTGTCTTGTTGCTGTATTTCTTAAGACCTGGGAAATTGAGGTCGTACATTCCGATCAGAAAAACGTATTTCCATTCCAGCCCTTTCGCTGAGTGGATTGTTGATAGCGTAAGACAAGGTCCATCTGTTGCTGCCACACTTTCAACAAAGTCCTTTTCGTAGAAGCAAATAAAGCGCTCCTTGTCTATCGTAAATGCGTCCAGATACTCTTTGATGGTCCTGTAACCCGAGATGAGCGACCTTAGTTTTTTGAAATCTTCTGCTACCTGAGGTTCTGTGTACATCCCCGTAGGCAAGAGTTTGTCTACGATTGCATCGACCAAACTGGGGAGGCCCCATTCCAGGCGGTCATATTCTTTGTGGATTTCACGAAGACTTCTCCCATACGCGTTACGGAAGAATAGTTCCTTTGGCGAGAAATGGCGAGGAGCACCTATTGGTTGAGTTTTGACATCGATGGCAAGGGCTCTACAGACAGACAGAATGCTTTTTTCGTTGTTGTTGTAGAGAATACGCAACAGGTTGTTAACGAATTTGATATGGCTTTTGATCTTACGGCGGCCCCCCAGCACCACATACGGGATACCTTTGGCGTTCAGGTGCTCGATAATGTCGGCTAAACCTTTAATATTTGGAGAGATAATGGAGCACGAATCAAAGTCCCCAATAGCTGAAATGGCATCTACGACGTTTGCGCTTTCGTCTTGAATTGTAGGGTATGCTTTTGCCTGAATCTGACCAGCAATATCGGAACATAAAGGGACATTCTCGCAGTCCAGAAAGGTAAACCCGTTGACAAACCCGAGTACAGCCTCCGGACATCTATATGATATAGACAGGTCCCGACGGGCTACATCATTCTGATACTGAGCCAGGAACTTATCTAAATACTCGTACGAACCGCCGTTGAACTCGAATATGTTCTGTCGGGGATCTCCAACCATAAACATCTTAAGCGAGGGCTTAAGCTCCAACAAGCGGCTAAAAATTCTGAAATTGCTCTCATTGAGATCCTGCGCTTCATCAATTACAAGCATGTCCGACGAGGCTAATATCCAGTCGGCGAAGTCTTTATCCTTCGATAACAAGTCGTCAAACAAGGAAAGGATGCCATTGATGGAGATAAACTTATACCTAGTCTTAATGTCAGCGACGGCTGCTGTTAAATCCTCCGGCCACAACTTGCTACTATTGCTCAGGAAGCCATTTATCTCTTCCAGGGTATATTTGTCATTCAAAAGCCTGCATATGTCAGGAGCGAAATCAAACAACTCGTCGTCGCCAATAATCATGTATTCAAAAGAGCGGCCCTTTAGCTGATAATACTTTCGCATTTTCCGCAGGCAAAAAGAGTGAATGGTCCCGTTGAAGAGTTCATATTGATTCTCCTTTAGGTACTTGAACGCCTGCTGTTGAAACTTCTCTTCCAGCTGCCTGGCTGCGGTATTTGTGAATGATAGAGCTACAATGTGATTACTCTGCGGATTCTTGATGATGTGGTGGACCATCTTCTGGACGAGGAGGGTGGTCTTTCCGGTTCCGGGGCCGGCGTTAACGAAAACAATCCGGGAATCTGCAAGAACAGCATCTTTTTGCTGCTCGTTCAGCCCCTTGAGGCAATCAGACTGATTAACGCCGAGAAGCTCAAATGTGGCACTATCAGGAATAACATTCGTCGCATTGTAAATAATGAGTACAAGGTCCTCAAAAATGCTTTTGATGTCATCCTTAGTTACTGAAACGCGCTTTATCTCCTCAGGCCTAATTTCAATAAAATGGTGGATGATATAGTTCAACTTCTTCCTGATTCTATGGGCACGCATTCTCATTGCCTCCTCATCGGGGTTGGAATCATAATAATCGTCAATTCTATCCTGCATGGTGAATTGCCCATCCAACTCTGGAGTCAGAATTTTGAAGAAGTCTTCAAGAAAGCCTCTAAAGTCAAGTGCTTTGGTGGCCCAGTTGCTATCAGGCCTGACAAAGGCTTGCTTCATCCCTTCATAATAGAAATTTACCTGCTTCTCTTCCATACGAAAAAACGGTTCGTGGGTTATCTTGCAAATTTACTAAAATTTGACTGCGATACGAAAATTAACTAACTTTGACGTTGTTATAATCACGTTTTTCCATCGAAAGTATGATAAGGGACAATAAGATTTACCTCAAATACGAAGGATACGAGAGTCGGTTTGGCCAAGTACGACGTCCTGCGGTTGTAAGGTATAGCAAAAGAGTCTCTTTTAACAAGCGATACGGTGATAGTGATGCGCCCATTCTATGTACCATTCACATTGATGGAAAGAGTGATACAACAGAGATTTATAGAAACGCTCGTATTGGCAGCGATGCTTGTTCACTAGTAATGGTCGCCCCTTTTCAGTCAAATGACGAAGAACTGATAGAATACAATTTGGTGGCGAGCCGATTCAATGCTAACTCGGTTGAAGATTGGGGCTGTTTGTTTTACGACATAAACGCATTTCTAAGAATGGGCGATAAAATGGCATACGCTAATCTTGCCATTGCTTTAGGTAAATTCCAGATTAATCCCGATATAATCATCAATGCCCTCAATTCTTTCAGCGAGGATATACAGTCTCAGTTAATCGGTTTAATCAATCACGTTGCATTTGGGCTAAGTGTTTCCAAAATACAGCAGATAACAGAACTCAACAATGCTGTTGGCAGAACAGTTCAATTGTTTTTTCCAAACGCTCTTATAGATGCTGCACAACAGTATGGTTTAGAATACAAGGATATCTGTGTCCACAACTTAGCCGATAAATTATATAATCTGGCGGAAAAGAGCGAACTTGATAAACCGACCGGTTTTAATCGTTTTATCCAATGGCTAAATGATGATTCGATAAGCATCTCTCTCCAGGAACTTGATGCTTTCTTCCCGTATCTGAGTGAGGAGAAGAGAAGCACCACAATAAAAAGATACTTTTACGATGTTAAAAGAAACGTGCTCTCCTATGATAGCGAGACTCTAAAAGTATTTGCATCACAAAACTATCAGTACTATTCGACTTTAAGATATATATTTGAGAAGTGGCCAGGAAATCGTAATGTGTCCACGGAGTTTCTTTTAGACTGCCTTGATACATACAGAGAAACCAACCAACAGCAATTTCAAGTAAGCGACGGGATTCTTGATTGGGCGATACAAAAAGCTATTGAATTGAATCGACCTGTTGAGATGAAGTTTTATGACTGGCTATGCTATTGCCAAGGCGGGGTTGTTCTAAACAAAGAGTTTCGAGGTTTTGCCGAATTCTATCTTCAATATGAATTGGACGACTTGATGTTTGAAGAAGAGTCGTTGTCAAGTTCAATCAAAACAATCTTTCAACGTCACACTGACAGAGTATTTCATTCTGTCGATAAACTCTCATATGATTGTAAAACAGGAAAATATAATCATTATCTTGAATCAAAAAAGCCTAAATACTATCAAGAAAGTATTTGGGAGGATCTATGGAAGGCACGCAGCCAAAAAGATTTTACTTTCTTCCGGCAGTTCGTGGACCTTACCCAATGTGTTCTTATTCTAACTCCGGATATGTTGGAGGATAGTGCATATACAATTGAGGGCAACACAATTAACGACGTAAAGCATAGAGTGCTATCGAGATACTGTGAACAGATATCACATCAAGTAGAAATTGTAGAAATAGACGAAACACTCGGGCTTATAAAACGCGATCCATCAACCGGAGATCCGATAATTAGAACAGTCACAATAAAAGAGGATCGCTGGAAGCTCAAAAATAATGAGGATATCAATAATTTTATATTGAGGTGTACATTAGTCAATGAGGACCCCGAGGAGTATGACTGTGTTGAGGAATTTGAATACACATATTTCACTCATGAACTGATTAAGAAATCACTTTCTTTCGAAAAACTTGAACAGTTCCTTCTTGATAACTATGGGACGCTTACCCCATACATTTCGGATCGAAATGATGCGGAATTGATTCGGATGTTTTCGTTCCCCATTAAAATGAAAGCGGAGATGAACGACTCCTCGCATATCGGAATTTCCCCGGGTGTAGAAGAAGCCGTAGTGAAGGAGCGTGTCAAGAATCGTCTGATTGAACTATTTGGAGAAACTCTCGAGTGCGATTATGAACAAGCACTTTATGAACGTGCACAAACTGACTCTCAATATGGTCGCAGCGAAAAGAGCCCGGAATGCTTCGTAAAGAAGATAAAGCACTATTATCGCGAAAGAGAGATTTATTGTGCCCCAGAACTTGCCGACGAACCCAATCTGCTCACTGGTCGTAAATGTGCCTATTGTCAAGGTGATATGTGCTTCATGACCAGCATAAAAAAGGAGCCTGAATGGAAAGAGTTGTCTCTTATCCATATTCTGGAGATAATCGGATATAATGTCTTGGAGGAGACAGAGGCCGGTTTTATTCCTAATCAGGTATACAACCAGTTTGTGACCCAGATTAATAAAGCAATTCGATTCTATAAGAGGCTAACATGCCGTGAATGTGGGCACATTCTGTTCCCCGCTCAACCAAAGGGACATACCCGTTTCAAATGTCTTTTGCCTGCCTGTTCAGAGTACAATAAAGAAGTCTATCTTAATTATTGTTACGACTGTAAGAAAGGAATCATTGATTCAAGGGAAACAAAACAATGTCCTAATGGGTTGTATATTTGTCCGACATGTAATTCGTGTTGTTCAAATAAGTTTTTCGAATCTATGGCGCTGAAGTATCAACGCCAAGGAAGACATATTCCGGCCTTTATATCACGAAATGCAGGAAAAGGACACAAAGAACTAAATATGGTTTTTTGTCCGCAATGTGGAACACAGAAAACTGATTATGTTGATAGGGCGGGGAACCATGAATTGCGCTGTTTAACATGTCACCCCATTGAAGAAGATCAGGCTCCTTCATTTGATGAGAATGGTAGTATCCAAACTTCTGGAGGAAATGAAGAGTACCTCGACCCTTGGGCGTAAGTATCTGCAGCTCAGGCTTGAGCCTATAGTGAAACTATGAATATAACTCAATCTGCCTTCTAGCGTTCTCTTTCATCTCCTCCCGTAAAGTGTTAGGAGAGAGGACGATTAGGTTGGGACCATAGCTTCTGAATAGCGAGGACAGTTCGTAGTTTAACTTACAATCCAGGGAGAAAAAGGAATAATCTTCCAGTTTGGGGTTCTCCCTACGCAGCACAGCCTGGTCTTCCTTTGTCAATTCGGCCTGATATGGATGAATTGGCTTTGTGCGAATATAGTTGGCGGATGACTTGTGAACGGCGAACACAACGTGTTCTACGGGTTTGTCCCAGTAATATGTCACGCCCACGATGTCATCAAAGAGCTCGTCGATATCAACCTGGCACTCCACATAAGGAATATTCTGTATTTCCTCATAAGCCTCAATCCTGTCCAGCGGAATATTGGCAATGAAATGCGGGTTGTATGGCAGTTTCTTATCGCAGGTGGGAGTGCACAACAGGTACCATCTGTCCCGATACTGTTTAAGCATATATGGGTAGGCGATGATTTCCTGTGCTTTGTCAGCATCAAATTTTCGGTATGTGATAGAGACAACCTTCTTGTTGGTTATGGCAGAGAAGAACCATCCCAAATACTCCTTGTTCTGAAGGAATTCGTTTGAACTGAAACTAATAACTTTTCTCTGCGGGACACCATTCCCAGCGTCAAACTCACTACCGCCGAAGGATAGCTGGTTCCCCAGCTTTGTCTTCAAGTCATCCAGCCACACAAAGCTATCCAGTCCTGAGAACTGACCAAGTGTACTTAGCACTTCATTGAGAAGCATTTTCTCATCGTCCGATAGTGGTTTTGAGAAGATGGATCTCGTCTGATCGGCATACCGAATAACTTTCTTTCCGTTGATGACCTTACTCTCATCAAGGTCTATCTGGAAAATGTCCTCCATATCCCTCAAGTCCATTTCTATTGTACGCTTGCTGACCTGTAGGGCTTCGTCAATGCCTTTGAGAGAATCGTTCACTGCATTCAACAACTGGGTACGAGTGTAGTAATGATGCAGGTCCGACAGCATCCTATCCAGGATAATATATCTTACGACGGCGTTTTTGTTTGCTGGCATAGTGCTTCTAATTGGTTACGGAGACAAAGATACGGATATTTTGCGAAACGTATCTTCGCAACGATGCGATAGGGATAAAAGAAGGCGCTCTCTCGAGCGCCCCTATTTATTTGATCTCGCCTGGATTAAGCCAAGATTCATCAGGTTTTGCAATAACTCGTGCATCCTGGTAACCGTCCTCCAGGTCAAGAATGGTGCGGGCAACATAGTACCCATCCTCGACAACTTTACCATCACCATCCAGAACTGGCGGAATGTTTTGCAGCACTAAAGCAAAATCCGGACGTTTCTTGTAGCTCCGCTCGAGGAATATCGGCATGATGAAAGAAATCGTATCGAAACGAGGGTAGTAAATAGGTACGATATACTTATAGTTGCGCTGGGCAATGGCTAAAGCATAATCGATAGCATTATAGAGTTTGTTGGCAAGGTTATCTGATGTTTTCCCTTTCTGTTCCTCGGGGAAACGGTCAATGCGCTGCTCTATTATATGAGTGAGGCTGTCATAGCTCTTCTCAATATAATACTCAGGATGGAAAATAACCTCGTTTACATTCTCGAAGAATTTGGGTGGCTTAGGTGCAACATTTCGCGAGAAACCATACTTGATGAGTTCAGACCCGGAATCCTTTGAAACACGGACCGGGTTGATATACACCTCTTGAGTGTCATCAATCTTCTTTACTTCGGCTATGATATACTCGTCGTTAAAGAACCGGTCAAGGAGGTTCGTATTGAAGATGATGTGACTCCCATCCCGGCTTTTGATAATCTTGTCTGGTTCTCCAGCTTCACGCTCTTTCTCCAACTTGGAGAAAAGGGTTTGGATGTACGAACGAAGAATAGGTGCAGAAATCCTGGACGGTTTTTTCTTGTAGTTCCAATCCTCATCGATGGTTTTATTTGCAAGATCATCCAAAAAGGCGTTACAATCGTCAAGGTCTTTGAAGTAGAACTTTCCCATTTTGAAACTCTTCAACAAGAACTTTTGAACAGAGGCGTATGCGCGTATTTCACTCAAGGTGTTCCAGTTCACACCGACGAAACCATTCTCCTTCTTCTCAAACCATCCATAAATATCCTCGCCGTCAAGATTCTTGTAGCCGGTATTAAAGGTTAGATATTGTGCGGTTAATTCCGAAACAGGATTTCCTTCTCGATCCTGAGGGTAACCACTGAAATTCAAGTAGATTATCTCGGCCACGTCTGCAATCCGACGGATCTCTTGAAAACTTGGGAGTTCTACTTCTGTTCCTTCAATTGCGCGATGCAGCTCTTTTAGAAAAGCATCGTTTCTTGAATTTGCGACAAAGCCTAACTTGAAAAGGCCCGTCTTGGTTTTTTCGTTAGCAACCATAACTATTACATTTTATGTCCGCTTTAACAAATACTAAGTCTCTAAACATTCCCTTGAACTCGGACGAACCGGAAAAGAGAGACTTCGGAAGCGTCTTGGTTTTATCATGCTGCTACTCGCAGCCCAAGTGCGTCCTAAAACAAAGGTAGCCTTTTTTCTGCTCAAAAGAAAAAACCTCCGTTCTGTTGACAAAGATATGATGCACTTGCGAAGTCTAATTTCGCAACGCAACAATTATGACACAATAGCACCCAAGGTTAGGCAACAGTTAAACAAAATGCCCACCTTGTCCACCGGTGGACGGAGTGGACAGCGTGGACAGTGGTGGACAACATGTGGTACTAAGAAAGCAGATTGCGTTTATGTTGCTGAAAATGATTAAATTTGCGCTGAATAATTGAGCTTTATCGGCATGATACACTGCAAAATAGCAAATAGACTAACCTCCGGTCTTATTGCTGGGGTAGTGGTTTTTATTCTTTTATCTGCTTGTGGCAAGGCAGATGAGGACTATAAGATGCTTTCGGGTATTTCCCTGGAAGAGTGGCCGCTGACGGATTGCTCCACAAGCACAAAGCCGGCACGTGATCTCGTGGCCTACAAACTGCTCGGGGTCCCATACAAGTGGGAAGAGGACTGGTTGGGCGGAAGGGTTTATGTCATTAATCCGGATCTATACTCAGAAAAGGCGCCATTCTCTCTGAACGATTATCAGAGTAAGAATCTCTGCAGCGGCACGCACGGAGCCTATATGAATCTCATAGAGGGCAAGTCAGACGTGATAATCGCTAGCCGTGATATTTCCAGAAATGAGATGGTGTCTGCGGTAGAGCTGGGTGTAGAGTTGGAGACGGCTCCATTGGCTATCGATGCTCTTGTGTTTATCGTCAATCCAAAGAATCCCGTCAAGAACCTGACCTCGGACCAGGTTCGGAAAATCTATACTGGTGAGATTACCAACTGGAAAGAGGTCGGCGGGTTGGACCATGCTATTACCCCTTACATCCGCAATGCGGATTCCGGCAGCCAGGAGAAGATGGAAACCCTGGTTATGGATGGACTGAAAATGATTGACGGGACCGAAGAGACCTATATGTATGAGATTATCGGCTCACAGATGGCATCGCCCTACCTACAACTTGAGGCCGATGAATATGGCATCGGTTACACGCCTTTCTTCTACTGCACGGCAATGGTCCGCGATTTAATGATGGTCGATATGATTTCCATCGACGGCGTGATGCCCAGCAAAGAAACGCTGAGAAACAACAAGTATCC